>CALKYE010000127.1 GCA_938003765.1 uncultured Planctomycetia bacterium | reverse complement strand
GCTTGAGCGGCTGGCAGTCGAGCACGACGTCGTCGAGCTCGAACGGCACGTAGCGATCAGCCTCGATGCGAATGGCCTGCTTGAGCTCGGCCTCGTTCATCTTCGGCATCTGCACGTAGCGCACGACGACCGACTGACCGGCGACCGAGGTCACGACCTGCTTCGAACGGAAACGGCCGCGCTTGAACAGCTCGGCCAACGCGGCGCCCTTGTCGCCGCCGGGAGGGATTTCGACCCGCGCGAAACCGGTGATCACCGGCTCGGGTCCCTCCAGAGTGATCTCCACGGCCTTGACGACCTGACTGCCGAGGTCGAGGCCTACTACGCTCTTGCCTCTTCGGAACACGTGATGGAAACCCTGCTGAACGGCGGTGATGGAATTGGGGAGCGCGACCATGCGCTGGATGCGCTCGCCGGTTTCGTCGCCGCAGGGCTCCAAGGTTGAGCCTCTCGCGCGTTTGAGCCCCAAAAGTTGGGCGCGTCTGCGCCGCAGCGACGGCGCGAAGAACTTTCCATCGACCGCGCAGCGCGCGAAAAGCTCAGTCGAACTGCGCGAAGTGCTGCTCGACCAGCGCGCACAGTTCGCTCACCAGCGAACGCGCATCAGGCCCTTGCGCGCGAAATTCCAATTCGGCGCCGCAGGCCGCGCCGAGCGTCATGAGCGAGAGGATGCTGCGGCCGTCGACCTCGCGGTCCGCGCAGCGCACGCGCAACGTCGAAGCGCTCGCGAGGGCCGCTGTGGCGATCGCATGGCACGGCCGCGCGTGCAATCCGCGCTCGTTCGTCAAGCGCGCCCTGGCGATCGCGACGTCCTGCTCGCCCACCCCCGCCTCGCCCGCGCCGCTCCCCATCAGACGCCGGCCATCTCCTGGAGCAGCTCGACCAGTTGAGCCTTGCGCGTGGCCTGCAGCGCGAAGCTGCGGAAGTCGGCGTTGCGCGCCAAACGAGCGATCCACTGCATCAGCTCCAAGTGCTGCGCAGGGTCGTGCAGATCGCTGGGGCGATCGGGCCGGAGCACGGCGAACACCACTTGCACCGGCGCTCCGTCGACGGCGCCCCACTCCAGGCCGGTGCGGTGCACCGACAGCGACGCCACCGCGCGCTCGAGCCCAGCGAGCTTGATGTGCGGGATCGCCACGCCCATGCCGACCCCGGTGGTCGCAAGCGCTTCGCGGTCGGTCATGGCCGCCAGCGCGAGCGCGCCTCGCGCGCGGTCGAGCACCTGCGCGCCGACGAAATTGCCCACGATCTCTTCGAGCGCCGCGGGCTTGTCCTCAGCCTGCAACGCGATCGAGCAAGCCTTGGACTTGAACTGTTTCCAGTGACTCATGCGCGCCCCGCTCTCCAACCGCGACGGCCATCCAACGCCGTCGGGCGAAGACTAGCACACGCGGCGGAGGCGGAGGCGGCGCGCGCCGCACACGCGGACGCTCAGCGGCGCTCGCGTTCGGCGCGGCGCCGGCGCCCGGCGCGCTTGCCCTTGTGGCGCTCGAGGATCGTGCGCATGCGGCCCAGCGCCTCGTCGATCGCCCCTTCGAGCACGCCCGCGCGCGCGTCGACCACGAGCGTGGCGTGGTGGCCGACGTTGGCCACCAGTTCCACGCGGTGCTGGTCGCTCTGCCGCTCGAGCACCGCGCGCAGCGAAACGATGCGCTCGTAGTAGTGCAGGAGCTGGTGCAGTCGGCTCTCCACGTGCTCGCGAACGGCGGCGGAGTACTCGTGATGGGGAATCTGCACGACGGTCTTCATCGATTTCCTTCCTGGGCCACAGGTGCGCACCCCTCCCGCGGCCGTCAGCCTCGCGCCACCCGCGCGGCTTCGACGATCCGCGGCTAGCGCCCGGCGCTCGGGACGAGTCCGAGAGACTCAACATGGAAGCGCTGTGCGCGCCCGTCAAGCTCGCTCTCTCCCCCCTCGCGCTCGCACCCCACGTCCGGCGACATCGGCCGCGACACGAGCCGAAGTGAACCCGAAAACTCGCGCTCCATCGCACTCGCGCAGCGCGCCGGGAACTCCCTGCGTGGCCAGCGCGAGAACACGGCGCACGAGCTACTGGAACAGGCCCGGCGCGCCGCGCGGACCGCGGTCCGGCGCGCGGAACGGCCGCTCGTCGTACAGCACCGAGAGCAGGTAGAGCCCGCCGGGCGGCGCGGTCGGTCCGGCTTCGCGGCGGTCGAGACTCTCGAGCACGCGCGTGACGTCCTCGGGACGTCGCCGACCTCGACCCACTTCGATCAAGGTGCCCGCCATCGTGCGCACCATGTTGTAGAGGAAGCCATCGCCCTCGACGATGAACGCGAATCCGCTCCGGCGCGCGCGCAGTCGAGCTGCGCGCACCGTGCGCACGGTCGACGTGCGAGGCGAGCCGCTGCTCGCCAGGGCGGCGAAGTCGCGCTTGCCCACGAAACGCGCGCAGGCTTCGCGCATCGCCGCGAGATCGAGCGGATCGCGCACCCAGTGCGTGTGCTCGTGCGCGAAGGGCAGGCGGAATCGCGAGGTGCACACGAGGTACGCGTAGCGCTTGCCGCGTGCGCTGAACTGCGCGTGGAAGTCAGGCGCGCAGCTCTCCAGACGTCTCACCACCACGCCTGGCGGCAGGTGCGCGTTGAGCGCGTGGCGCAGACGGTCATCGTCGAGCGCGCAGTCGACGAGGAAGCTCGCCACTTGTCCGAGCGCATGGACGCCCGTGTCGGTGCGCCCGGCGCCGTGGACCACGACGTGCGCGCCCAAGAGCGACTCGAGCGCCTCCTCGAGCGCCTGTTGAACGCTCTCGAAGCCCTCCTGGCGCTGCCAGCCGAAGAACTTCGAACCGTCGTAGGCGATGAGCGCTCGCACGTTGCGCATGGCGCGCAACTTCTAGCCTGAGCGCGGCTCGGACGCACGCGCGCGCTGCGCTCAATAGCGCCGACGTCGATAGGACGAGGGCAGTCCGAGCTCCTTGCGGTAGCTCGCGACCGTGCGGCGCGCGATCTGAACGCCCTGCTCGGCGAGTTGTCGGACCACGTCGTCGTCCGACAGCGGCGCGGCGCCGTCCTCGGCCGCGAACAACGCCTTGACGCGCTCGCGCAATTCGTCGCGCGCCAGCTCCTCGCCGCCGCCGACGGAGGCCTGGAAGAAATGGCGCAGCGCGAAGATGCCCCACGGCGTCTGCGCGTGCTTGCCCGCGACCGCGCGACTGACGGTGCTGGTGTGCATGCCGAGCTCGGCCGCGAGCTCCGTCATGCGCAGCGGAGCGAGCCGGGCGGATCCGTGCTCGAGGAACTCGCGCTGGCGCGCGAAGACCGCTTGCGCGATCGCCAGGAGCGTGCGCCCGCGCTGCTCGCAGGCGTCGACGATCCAACGCGCGCGCTCGACCTTGTCGCGCAGGTAGGCCTTGACCTCCGGGGTATGCGTGCGCTGGCGGGCGAGCGCCACGACACCGTCGTCGAGCGCCACAGCGGGCAGACGCGACGCATCGACGCGCACTTCGAAGCCGTCGTCGGTGCGCTCGACCATGACCTCCGGCACGATCGCCGGCGCCGCTTCACCGGCGAGTTCGCGCGCGGGCCGCGGATCGAGCACCGAGAGCTTGTGGAGCAGCTCTTTGAGCTCGCCCACGCTGAGGCCCATCTCCTGCGCCACCCACGGCAGGCGGTTGCGTGCGAGCTCGCCGACGAACTCCGCCAGCAGACGGTGCAGATCGGCGAAGTCGGGGTCCGCGGGATCGAGTTGGAGCGTGAGCGCCTCGATCGCGTTGCGAGCTCCGACGCCGCGCGGCTCGAAGGCGTGCAGCACGCTCTTCGCACGCTGCAACAGCTCGGCGTCCAACTGGAGCTCGGCGGCGCGCGCGCGCTCGAGCAGATCGGTGTCCTCGAACGGCAGGTAGCCGTTCTCGTCGAGGTGCGCGATGAGCCAGCGCGTCGCAGCGGCGAGCGGCGCGTCGAGTTCGACCAGCGCCAACTGCTCCTCCAGCGCGGCGGCCAGCGAGCGCGGACGGTCGGGTTGATTGGCGAGCCATTCATCGTGCGCCGCAGTCGCCTCGCGAGCGCCGGCCCGCGGCGGCGGAGGAGGCGACGCCTGATCGCTCTCCTGGACGACGAGCGCCTCGTTCTCCTCGGCCGCGTTGCGGAGGAAGTCCTCCAGCTCGAGCCCGGAGAACTGCAGGAGCTGCAGCGCCTGGACCATCTTGGGCAGGAGCACCAGCTCCTGGCCCTGCGACTGCGACATGCGATGGGACTGAGCCACGCGCGGCGTATCGACGCGGTCTCCGCGCAGGTTGAGCGCGCGAGGACCGCGCGCGCCAGCTCAGGCGCCTGCGCCGGGACGGCGGTTCAGGCGCAACTCGATGCGGCCCTCGAGCGCGTCCTCGAACACGCCGCGGTGCAAGTACTCGATGGCGCTGCCCGCCGGCAGACCGCGCGCCAGACGCGTGACGCGCACCGGCTTGGGAAGCACGCTCAACGCCTCGAGCACCAGTCGAGCCGTGGCCTCCCCTTCGGCGTCCGGATCGGTCGCGAGGATCACTTCCTCCACGCCGCCGCGCCCCACGCGTTCGACGAGCGGGGCCACGAACAACTGCTCGCCCTCGCTGCCCTCGGCCGGATTGAGCGCCCCCATCAGCACGTGGTAGCGCCCGCGGTACACGCGCGCGCGCTCGATCGCCTCGACGTCCTTGGGTTGTTCCACCACGCAGATCAGCGTCGGATCGCGCTGCGGATCGGCGCACAGCTCACAGGGGCTCGCGCGCGCGACGTTGCAGCACTCGCGGCACAGTTGCGTCTCGCGCACGGCGCGCTCGATGGCGCTGGCCAGCTCGCGCGCCTCGGGCTCGCGCAGCACGTGGAACGCCAGGCGCTCCGCGGTGCGACGGCCGACGCCTGGAAAGCGCTCGAAGCTCGCGATCAGGCGTTCGAGCGGTTCGGGATACGCCACGGCGCGTCCGCGTCGGAACTAGAACAGTCCCGGGAGATTGATCCCACCGGTGACCTTGCCCATCTGCTCGCTCGACATGCGCGAGGCCTTGCCGATGCCATCGCGCAGCGCTGCGAGCAGCAGGTCCTCGATCAGCCCCTTGTCCGGCTTGGCGAACAGCTCCGGCGCCAGGTCGATCTTCGTGACCTGTCGGTCGCCGGTCACCAGCACGCGCACGGCGCCGCCGCCGGCGACGCCCTCGACCGTGGTGTTCTTGAGTTCCTCGCGCACCTTGTCGAGATCGCGCTGCATCTGCTGCGCCGCCTTCAACAGGCTGCCCAGCTCCCCAAACGACTGGCTCATCGCTCGCCTTCCTCGATCTGGCCCGAGAACAGTTCCGCCACCTTGCGCGTGAAATCGTCGCTCTGACCGCTCGGCCGCAGGGCCGGGTCATCGATGACGACCTCCATCGTACGCCCCACGGCGCGCGACAACGCGGCCGACAGCGCAGCGATGCTCCCGGAGGCCGAGAGCAACGAGCGCTCGGCGTCGCCTGGGCGCGTCACGCGCACCACTGCGCGAGCGGCGCCGAGGTCGGCGAGCGCGCCGCAGCGTGTGAGCACGCCCGCGAGGTCGTCGTGCGTGCGGCCGAGTTCCTCGAGCGTCGCCTGCCAGGCCGCGAGCTGCGGAGGCGCCGCGGCCGCGCCGGCGGCAGCCTGGCGAGCACCTGAGCGCCACGACGCCGGGGCCGCTGCGGGCGCCGCAACGGGCGCCGGGCGCGCTGCGGGCATCGCCATGGGCCTCGGTGTCGACGTCGGCGTCGGAGTTGACGCCGCAACAGGAGTCGAAGGCGTCGTCGCCGCGCTTGGGAGCGGCGGCTCCTGAGCGCCGCGCGGCGCGGCCGAGTGCGGCTCGCGTGCGGCAGTCGCAGGTCGCGGAGCAGAGCTGGACGTTGCGGTCGGCGTCGCGCGGCTGGGCGCGGGCATCGGCGCGATGCCGCCGCTCGCAGGCGCCGCGGAGCCTGCAGCCGGAGCAGCAGCGGGTGATGCAGTGATTCCGCGCGAGACCCGCGCCTCGAGCGCGAGCAGTCGCTGTTCGAGCTGCGCGAGCGGAATCGTGGCCGCAGGACGCGCGAGGTCGAGCAGCGTGACCTCCAACACGATGCGCGCGTGGCGCGGCAGCAGCGCCATGCGCTCGCGCGCGTGGAGCAACTCCTCGAGCCACAACTGCGTGCGCTCCGGCCCGAGCCGCTTGGCGCGTTCGGCGAGTCGCGCGCGACGTTCGGCGTCGGGCTCGAACAGGGCCGCGTCGGCGGGACACAGCGCGCACACCAACGCGAGTCGAAGCGCGTCGAGCATCGCGGCGCACAGCTCGACCTCGCCGCCGTCCGCGCGCGGGAGCAGCGTGAGCACGGCGCCGCTGTCGCCGCGTTCGAGCGCGTCCACGAGTTCGAGCGCGCGTTCCTCGCTCGAGTGCGGCGCGACGCGCTGAACGTCCTCGGCCTGCGGCGTGGCGCCGACGAGCGCGATCAACTGATCGGTGAGCGTGAGCGCGTCGCGCATCGAGCCGCGCGCGAGCTTGGCGAGCTCGGCGGTCACGCCCGGGCCGGGCTGCAGCCCTTCCTTCGCCAGGACCTCGTCGAGGTGCGCGGCGATGACGTCCTCCGCGATCAGCGACAGGCGCACGATCTGACAGCGCGAGCGCACCGTCTCGATCACCTTGTCGACCTCGGTCGTCGCGAAGAGGAACTTCACGTGCGCCGGCGGTTCCTCCAGCGTCTTCAGGAAGGCGTTGAAGCCCTCCTTCGTGATCTGGTGGACTTCGTCGACGATGTAGATGCGGTAGCGCGCGCGCATCGGCGCGTAGCCCACGCCGTCGCGCAACTCGCGCACGGCGTCGATGCCGCGGTTCGAAGCGGCGTCGATCTCGGTCACGTCGACGTGGCGTCCGGCCTCGACGTCCTTGCAGTGGTCGCACTCGCCGCACGGCTCGGGCGTCGGCCCGTGCGCGCACAACAGCGCCTTGGCGAGGATGCGAGCCGTGGTGGTCTTGCCCGTGCCGCGCGAGCCGCAGAACAGGTACGCGTGGCCGACGCGATCTTCGCGGATGGCGTTCTCGAGCGTGCGCATCGCGGTCTGCTGACCCGCGACCTCGGTGAACGTGCGCGGCCGATACTTGCGCGCGAGAACCAGGTAGCTCATCGCCAGCGATTGTACGGCGCGCCGCGCGCGCCTCGGACCCGAGAGTGTCGAATCGGACGGCGAATCACGCGCTGCTCCGCGCTGGAAGTCACTGCGGCGGACGAGGCGCCATCTCGCGCCCGATCACGAGCGCTCCGGTCACCGGGTCGTACAGGCGGAACTCGAGCCAGAGGCGGTCGTAGTCGCTCCAAGCGAACGCGCACAGGATCAGCGCGACGGCTGCGGCGAGCACGCGACCTCGCGCGCTCCGCTCCGCCGCGCACAGATCCCAGATCAGTCCGGCGGCCAGGAAGCGCAAGGGGAACTCGAGCACCGCCACGTAGCGGAGGTTCTTGGTGAACAGCCCGAGCACTCCGACTTGCGCGATGTACACGAGCGACAGCGAGACGGCGATCAGATCGAGGTCGCCGCGACGCCAGCGCCACAGCGCGAGCGCAACTCCGCCCAACCCCAGCAACGTCGTCCACGGCGACATCAGCAGTTCGTCGATCGGATAACGGAACCAGCCGCCGGATCCGAACTGCAGGGCGTACTCGTTCGTGCCGGGCGAGAGCAGCACGATCTTCATCACGCGCCAGACGGTCGTGAGATCGCCCGCCGCGAGCCACCAGCCGAGCGCGCACGCCAGTCCTGGCAGCACCAGGATGGCGACGGTGCGCAACACCGGAACCGCGCGGCGCTCGCCCCAACGCGCGAGCGCGGCGCAACCGGCGAACGGCAGCGCCAACAGCACCGAGATCTCCTTGGTGAGCATCGCGAAGCCGAACACGACGGCGAACGCGATGGCGCGGCCGCGGCGCTCGGGCGCGCGCAGGTACTCGATGAACAGGCCGATCGACGCGACCTGGACGAGCGAGATGAACACGTCGGTGAGGGCCAGGCGCGACAGGCCCAGGTGCAGCGTCGAGAAGCCCATCAGCGCCGCGACGCCGACCGCGCGGAGCGGCGAGGTCCACCTGAGCGCGAAGGCGAAGCTCACCACCACGAGCGCGAGGTGCGAGACCATCGACAGGAGCGAGATCGCGCGCAGGCTCGCGCCGAACAGCTCGCTCCACAGCGCGCAGGCGAGCGTGAACCCCACGCGACTCGGCGGCGGGAAGATCCAGTGCC
The DNA here is from genome assembly GCA_938003765.1 of uncultured Planctomycetia bacterium. Classification (GTDB taxonomy): domain Bacteria; phylum Planctomycetota; class UBA1135; order UBA1135; genus WYBT01. The sequence goes on along the minus strand of CALKYE010000127.1, from coordinate 692 downwards.
GCGTCTCGCTCAGGTAGAAGGTGAACTGCTCGGGCAGCGCGCCGAGTCCGCGCTGCGAGACGTCCTGCATGTAGCGCAGGTAGTAGCCGTCGTCGGAGTGCGGCTGGTATTGCACGGAGTCCAAGCTCCCGTGCAGCGCGAATCCGAGCCCGCAGACGAGCGCGGCGACCACCGCCATGGCCGACAGGCGCGCCGTGCGCTCGCTCGCGACTTCATCCGACATGGCGAGGTTGTACGCGCCACGCCTGCTTCCGACCACCCACGCGCTTCAGCCCGCGAAGGAACGCACACCGCGACGAATCGCGGCAAGGTGCGCGCAAGTGGGCCCGGGCGACGTGCACATGACGCCGCATCCTTAGGGCTGCTCCGTTCCCGGCCTGACCCGGTTCGAACGGGAGCCATCGCCGACGACCGGACCCACTTGCACGCACATTGAGAAACAACACGGCCCGCCACGAGGCGCGAGCCACCAAGACCACCCACCCAAAAAAGTCGGCCCCAGCAAGGCCCGCTGATGGCCGCCAAAGAATGGCGGAGAGGGCGGGATTCGAACCCGCGGTACCCTTTCGAGTACACACGCTTTCCAAGCGTGCACGTTCGGCCGCTCCGTCACCTCTCCCCGAAAAAATCCCACGCTCGAACCGAGCACTGCACCCAGCGCCCGCTCGCCCCGCGCTGACGTCGCACGCGCT
>CALKYE010000126.1 GCA_938003765.1 uncultured Planctomycetia bacterium | reverse complement strand
TGCCGGGCTGGTACGCGCAGAAGCACCCCGACGAGGATTGGGCCGAGACCTTCGCGGTGTGGATGACGCCGGGCCTGGACTGGCGCGAGGAGTACGCGGAGCTGCCCACGGCGCTCACCAAGCTCGACTACTGCGAGCGCACGCTGGCTGCGTTGCGCGAGGTCGAGCCGCTGGTGACCAAGACCGACACCGAGGAGCCGGTCGAGTCGCTCACCGTGTCGGTCGAGGAGCTCTACCGCGGCGCGCAGCAGCCCACCGAAGTCCCGCGCGGCCTCGACGGCGCGCTGCGCGCGATCTTCGTCGAGCTGGCGGCCGACGAGTCCGGCGCGCGCGTCGACTCGCGACCGGCCGCTGCGCTGCTGCGCGAACTCGAGCGTCCGCTGGTGGCCTGCGTGTTCCGCTGGACCGGCCACTTCCCCGAGCGCACGCGTCTGCTCGTGCGTCGCCTCGCCGCGCGCTCCGAAGCGCTCGAGCTGAGCTACCCCGCCGCTCGCCGCAACGAGGCGCAGATGGCGATCACGACCTTCGTCACGACCCTGGCGATGAACTTCGTCGCCTCGGGCGACTACGAGCCCTGAGCCCTTCGCTGGCGCTCAGCGGATCGGGATCGTCAGCACGCTCCACGGACCGGGGCCGACTGCGATCCCCGCGATCGCCGAGGAGCTGGGATCGAAGGCGTAGAGCGTCGCGCGCCACCTGTTCCCGGGCTGGCCGCCGTCGAACTCTCGCACCAAGGCTGCGGCGCGCTCGCCGGCTGCATCGCCAAACGCCGCGATGTCGACGATCTGCGGCGGATAGGGGCCCAGCGGGATCACGAACCAGTCGTGAGCCGCGTTGACGAAGGCGAGTTCGTGACCGCTGCCGTCGGTCGAGTAGGTGTGCACGAACACTCCGCTGGGGACGGGCTGCGCCCGATAGGCCGTGTCCGCCGACCAGATCGGACCGGCCCAGCCAACCGTCGTCGGATCGCCGGGGCGGGACAACGCCAGCGTCACGCCGGGCATGGTGGGGAAGCCGTGGAGCGACGCGAACACACCGACCTGCGGCGCCGCGGTGATCGAGAGCACGTTCGCGCCCCAGGGCGTCACGCTCACGTGGGCGCCGCTCGACTCGTCGATTCGTGTGAGCACGCCTTCCCAGCTGTTGAAGCCGACTTGGCGGCGGGCGAGCACGAACACGCTGCTGTCGAGCGCCGCCATGTCCTGCAGGCGGTCGAAGCCCGGCGCAGCGATCGGCAGGCGGCCGGTATCTGCGCCCGCCGTGAGGTCGATGCGCTGGACGAAGTAGCGTTGCGCCGTCGAGTCGAAGCCGAGCGCGTAGGCGAAGCTGCGCTCGAGGTTCGCGATCCACGCCGGTTCGTAGCGTCCCGGCGCCAGCGTGATCTCGGTCAGGGCCGCGGCGTTCTCGAACTCGAAGCGCTGCACGCGCGCTGGGATCCCGGTCGCGGCGTCGCCGGGCGAGAAGGTGTGCACGACGCGCTCGCTCGCGTCGCTGACGAGTCGACCCACCGCCGGCGCGACGGCCGCGCGCGCGAGCTCGGCGCCGAAGAACGGATCGAAGAACACCAGCTCGCTGCGCGAGATCAGCAGCGCGCCCCGCGAGAAGTTGGCGTCGAAGGCCGGCTGCGACCCGGTGGGCGCATCGGTGAGCGGCGCGTCGAAGTCAAGCTCGACCGAGCGCTTGCGCAAGGTCATCGAGGCGATCGTGAGGCTCCCGCCGATCTCGGCCCCGGGGGTGCTGTCGCCGCCGCTGAGCACGTAGGCCCGCGACCCGAGCAGTCGCAGGTGAACGGCTTCGGACAGCGTGGTCTGGTTCGGCGCGCGCACGAGCGCCTGGTAGTGGCAGGGCCGCTCGGACCACTCAGCGAAGAGCGGAACGTCCCAGGCGTGCTCGAAGCGCCCGCCGGCGTCGGCGAAGCCCCACGCCACGCGCTGCATGCTCGTGCGCTCGAGTTCCCAGACGCCGTGGGCCGTGAGCACATCCTCGCGCGCAGGGCTTTCGAACAGTTCCACCACCGCGCCCGGCGGCGCGCCTTCGAGCGTCAGTTCGAGAGGACGGCCCAGGAACGGCGCGCTGTGGCGCAGCGTCGGTGTCTGCGCCGAGAGCACGGGGCCAACGTAGAGCAGCGCCGGCGCTGCGATGCCGCGAGCCACCCAGCTTCGGGCGTTCGACATAGCTCGCCTCCGTCGAGTTCGCCGCGCCGATCGCCGGCAGCGGCGTTGTGACTGCGAGGCAGCCTAGGAGTCACATCGAGAGGGGCGCGACCGCTCCAGGGCGCAGGCGCGGGCCAGCACGTTGCGTAGTCGAATCGCGCCGCTCGGACGCGGCCTCAGCGCTCGCTCTCGATCTCGACCCAGGTCGACGCAGCAGCGCGCCAAACGCGCAGTTCGAACTCGCCGCGCGCGTTGAGTCCGACGATGCCGTGGAGCCAACTGGCCTGAGCGGCGGCGCGATCGCTCGCAGAAGGCGTCGCGGGTCCGCGCGGATGCGAGTGCCACACGCCGACGACCGTGAGCCCCGCGCGCTCGGCCTCGAGCGTGAGCGCGAGGTGATCTTCCGGGTGAAGTTCGAACGCCGCTGACGAGTCGTCCGCGATGTTGCGGCCTTCGCGCACTTCACATACCTCGACGCGCTGCGCCGCGACTCGCCCCAGCAGCAGTCCGCAAGCCTCTTTCGGCGTTGCGGCGCGCGCCCACTCGACGAGCTGAGCGCGCAGTTTGCGCGCGAAGTCGAGCCTCTCCGGGGTCTTCGAGTCCAGCGACATCGCGAACCACTCGAACCCATCGCAGGGCCGCTTGGAAGCCGTTCGAGCCGTTTCTCGGCGTTCCGGCAGGTCGCGGCACGCGCCGTAAGCTGGAAGCATCGCGCCATGCCCAAGGAGACATTCGCTGCGATCACGCTGATCGTCGCCGCCGCTGCGACGCTGTCGATCGTCCTCGGTGAGCTCGACGCACGCTTCGTGATCCTCGAAGCGCTCGCAGCGGCGCTGCTGGCGCTGCTCGGAGTCGTCGCGGCGCTGCTGGCGGCGCGACGGTCCGTGTTCGAGCGTCGTCGGAGCGCCACCTTCGCTGCCTTGGCGCTGACGGTCGCGATCGCATCGGGCTGGACCTTCGTCGCTCCGCGCGGACCGCACGATCCGCGCCAGCGGCCGACGCTGATCGAGCATGCGCTCTACACCGTCGACGGAGTGCGCGGCGAGGTGTTCGTCGTGTCGGACAACGACGGCGACGGCATTGGAGATGTCGTCGCGGTGCGTGGACCGCGCTCCAACGGCTCGGCGCGCATCGATCTGCTCTCCGGCGCCAGCGGGGCGTTCCTGCGCACGTTGTGGACGCCCGACATCGGTCGCGACCATCTCCGGGCGCTGCGCGCGGGGCCCGATCTGAACGGCGACGGCGCGTCGGAGCTCTTGTTCGGCGGGATCACGTTCGATGGGGTCTGGCGCGCGAAGTTGATCTCGTCGCGCGACGGGTCCGTGCTGCGCAGTTGGACG
>CALKYE010000125.1 GCA_938003765.1 uncultured Planctomycetia bacterium | reverse complement strand
ACGATGACACGGACGGCGATGGCGTCGAGGACTGCAACGACGGCTGCCCGCTCGATCCGTTGAAGCTCGCGCCCGGTCTGTGCGGCTGCGGAGTCGCCGACGATGACACGGACGGCGATGGCGTCGAGGACTGCAACGACGGCTGCCCGCTCGACCCGCTCAAGCTCGCGCCCGGCCAGTGCGGGTGCGGAAGCGCTGACGACGACGTGGACGGCGATGGTGTCGCGGACTGCAACGATGGCTGTCCGCTCGATCCGTTGAAGTCGACGCCCGGCCAGTGCGGCTGCGGAGTCGTCGACGCTGACAGCGATGGCGACGGAGTGGCGGACTGCGTCGACAACTGCGTCGCGCTCGCCAATCCGCTGCAAGAGGACTGCGACTTCGACGGCGCGGGCGACGTGTGCGAGTTCGCCGCCGGAACGGCGCGCGACCTCAACAACAACGCCGTGCCCGACAACTGCGAGCTCGGCGCGTTCTTCAACTACTGCACGGCCGGGACCTCGACCAACGGTTGCCTCGCGACCGTGACCGCCGCGGGCGTGTTCAGCGCGTCGGCGAGCTCGGGCTTCGTCGTCAGCGTGAACAACGTCGAGGGCGACAAGCAGGGGATCATGTTCTACGGGATCACCGGACCGTCCTCGCAGCCGTGGTTCGGCGGCTCGACGAGCTTCAAGTGCGTCAAGGCGCCGCTGCAGCGCATGGGCACGCAGAACTCGTTCGGCGCGGCCGGACAGTGCGATGGTGTGTTCAGCGAGGACGTGCTCGCGTACTTCGTGAACTCGCCCACGGCGCTCGGCGCGCCGCTCTTCGCCGGCGAGCTGTTCAACTTCCAGGCGTGGTACCGCGACCCACCGGCGCCTTCGACGACGAGCCTCTCCGACGCGCTGCAGGCGACCTGCGCGCCCTGAGCGACGCGCGCGACTACGGGCCGAGTTCGAACGCGAGCCCGTTCGAGAGCTGGCTGCTCTTGGGCGCGAGCGGATCGCGCACCCAGGTCTGCGCGAACGCGATCTGTCCCGCGCGCCACGGCGTCGAGGCGATGAACGTGTTCGCGTCGATGCTGATCGAGCCGTCGCACGCGCCGGGCGTGCCCGCGCTGAACTGCAGCGACGTGCGCACGATCGGCGGCGTGACGCACAGCGAGCTCGAGCTGCCCGTCGCCCAGGGCTGCACGAGCGGGTACGAGACGCTGAGGAAGCTGAGCGCCGAGCGCTGTCCGTCGAGCGCGTGCGTGGTCAGCAGGAGGCCCGCTCCGCTGGTCGCGCTGGGCTCGCCGCTCGCGCTCAGTTGAGCCACGCAGCCGCCCGCGGAGGTTCCCGCCGCGCAGTACGAGTCGAAGCGCGCGCCCTTGCGTCGGCGCGAGATGCGCAACAGCGGCAGTTGTGCTTCCGCCGCCACCGCTTCCAGTCGTCCGTCTCCGTCGAGATCCAGCAGCGCCGTTGCGCCGGCGCTCTTGGCGAGCGCGTAGAAGCTCGGATCCATGAATCCGGTGGGCGAGCCGCGCCGCACTCCGAGCAGGCGCTGCTGGCCGAACACGATCTCGAACACGCAGTCGCTGCGGCCGTCGCCGTCGACGTCCGCGACGCGCGCGCCCTCGTACGGAGCGAGCGGCGTCAGCGGATTCTCGGGGCCCAACCCGGCGAGCGAGCCGTAGCGCACGAGCAGCACGCCGTCGTCGGCGGTGAGCAGCACGTCGTCGAAGGCGTCGGCGTTGAGCGGTCCGACGTCGATCGAAGTGAAGTTGCGGGCCCCGTAGTACGACAGCGGCGCTTGCGGGCCGTTGAGCGCGCCAGCGAGCCAGTGCAGTCCCTGATCTTGAGTGGCGACGAGCGCGTCGTCGAAGCCGTCGGCGTCGATGTCGCCGCACGCGATGGCCGCGACGTTCGCGGGGAGCGCGAGCTGCGTTGCGGGCCCCGGCGTCGGCGCTCCGCCGCGCAGCCAGGTGACGCTCGATTGTCCGCTGGCGAAGGCCAGCGCGTCTTCGACGCCGTCGCCGTCGAGGTCTCCGTGCGCGAGGTGAGCGAACGCTGATCCGCTGGCCACGAGCTGCGCGGGAGCGAGCGCGCCGCCCGGCAGTCCGCGCAGCCACACGAGGCTCGATGCGCTCGGCGCTGCAGCCAGCGCATCGAGCTGTCCATCGCCGTCGAAGTCGCCCGCGACGAGCGCCGCGGCTCGCGCGGGGATGGCGCCGCTCGCGCCGGGCAGCAAGCCGCCGTCGCCGTCGCCGCGCAGGACTTCGACGAGCTCGTTCGCGCCCGCGGCGCGCGCGGCGAGCACGTCGCGCAACCCGTCGCCGTCGATGTCCGCGGTCGCGAGCGCGCTCGCCGCGCCACCTAACGCGAACGGCTGCGGGAGCGCCAGGGGCTCGATCGGCGAACCGTACAGCACGCCCATGGTCGCGACGTCGAGCAGCGCGAGGTCTTCGTAGCCGTCGCCGTCGATGTCTGCTGCGCGCAGTCCGCCGCGCGTGGGCGGAACGTCGAGCTGGCGCGGCGCCGCGAACGCGCCGGCGCCCAGTCCTTCGAGCAGCCACGTCGCGCCGAGCTGCTCGGCGACCGCGGCATCGAGCTTGCCGTCGCCGTTGAAGTCGCCCACGGCGATGCGCCTGAGCTCCGCGCCGATCGGATTGGAGGAGGCGAGGGCGAAGGCGCCTCCGCCCTGTCCGAGGAACACGCGCATCCCGCCCGCGCCCTGATTCGCGGTCGCCACGGCGAGGTCCAGCCGCCCGTCGCGATCGATGTCGCGCAGCACGAACGGATAAGCGGTGATCGCCGTGGCGAGCGCGCCGGAGAAGCCGCCGAGCCCGTCGCCGAACAGGATTCCGATGCGGCCGCTCTGACCGATCCCGTGCCCGACCGCGTCGAGATCTCCGTCTCCGTCGACATCGCCCAGCTCGAGCTGGCCGGGATATCCGGGCAGCGCGGTGAGCGTCAGTGGGCCGAACGCGCCGCCGCTGTTGTTGGAGCGCACGCCCAGCTCGCGCGTCGTCGTGTCGACGGCGAGCAGATCCAACGCGCCGTCGCCGTCGACGTCGCCGAGCGCGAGGTCAGACGCAGCCGGGTTCGCGCCGCTCGACATCCAGTACACGCCCTGGAAGGCGAACGCTCCCTTTCCGTCGCCCAAGTACACGCGCGCCGCGCCTCCGCTCGTCGCGCACAACACCACGTCGAGGTTGCCGTCGCCGTCGATGTCGCCCGTACACAGGCTCGACGCGCTGGGGAGTGCGGCGAGTGTCTGCGCTGGCTGATGGCCGCCCCCGGGCTGCGCGAGCGTCATGCGCACGCCGGCCTCGACGCCGTCGAAGAACACGTCGAGACGTCCGTCGCCATTCACGTCGGCGAGCTCCAGCAGGCTGGGCGCGACACCTGCGAACGGATTGGCGAGCACGTTGGGGAAACGCTCGGCGCACCAACCGAGATCGGATTGCGGCGCAGCGAGGAGCGGTGAGATCAGCGCGGCGCCGGCGAGCAGAACGCCAGGGGTGTTGCGGTGGGAGTGCATGGGCGCGGTCGCAGAACGGAGCCGTGCGCCGCCGTGGGCGCGTGTGTCGCAGGGCTGCGAGTCTAGTCGAGCTGGTTCGAGCGCGCGGGGCGGCGGCGCAATCGAACTGAGCCTCCCCGCGGACGCGCACCCCGCGCTACTTTTGGATGGATGAACACGACTCGCCCCACGTCCTCGATCCGGACCGCGATGGCCGGAGGCGCGGGGGAGAGCCGCGCGCGCGCGCTCGTGGGTCGACTCGCGGTGCTGCTCGCCCTCCTCGCGTCGCCCGCAGCGGCGCAGGTGCGTGTGGAGCAGGTCTACGCCTCGGGCGGCGGCGTCGGCGCGCTGTACTCGCGCGACTTCGTGCAGCTGTACAACGCGGGCCCTTCGCAGAGCCTGTCGGGCTGGTCGCTGCAGTCCGCGTCCGCCAGCGGTTCGACGTGGACCAAGTCCGTGCTGCCCGCGCTGACGCTCGCGCCCGGCGAACGTTTGCTCGTGCGGTTCGCCGGCGAACCGTTCGTTCCCGCCGGACAGACCGCGGCGCTTCCGGCGCACGACGCCGATCACCCCGCACAGCTCGCCGCGAGCGGCGGCAAGCTCGCGCTGTGCTCGAACAACGTGACCTTGAGCGGCGCTCAACCGCTCTCGGCCGCGATCGCTGACTTCATCGGCTGGGGAGACGCGAACTGGCGCGAGCCCTTCGTCGGTGGCTCGCTCGCCGACAACGCGCCCGGTCTCGGCGCGCCGCTGGCGCTCGTGCGCCGCAACTGCGGCGTGCGCGACAGCGGACGCAACGCGGAGGACTTCCAACTCGCAGCGCCGCGCCCGCGTTCGCGCGCGCTCGTCTCGAGCTCCGGCATCGACTTCGCGACGTACGTGACACCGCGCTTGGCGCGGGTCGGCGAAACGGTGCGAGTGTGCGCTGCGCCGTACGACTGCGCGCTCGAGAGCGCAGCGGGCGACTGGCAGTTCGCCCTCGACGCGAGCGCGCTCGGCGCCGGTGCGCTTGCGCTGCGCGACGACGGGACCGGCGGCGACGAGCTCGCCGGCGACGGGTTGTACTCGGCCTCGGTGACGATCGCGGCCGCCGCGCAACTCGGCGACGCCGCGCTCGCGTTGAGTGCGACACGCGGCGCGGCTGTGTCGCAGGGCGTCGCCAGTCTGTTCGTGCTCTCCGCGGCGACCTCGCCGACGGACACGTGCGCTGGCGCCGAGTTGATCGCGGGCCCGTTCCCCGCGTCGCGCTCCGCTTCGCTCGCCGGAGCGACGGTCGAATCCAACGCGCTGCTCCACGCGCTCTCGCCGACGCTCGGCATGGGCGCGCGCCGCGGGCGTTGGTATCGCGTGATCGGAACGGGCGGGCCGATGAGCGCGGACACGTGCCTCAGCGCGCCGCTGGGCGGAGCCGACACGCCTGACACCGTGCTGTTGGTCGCGACCGGCGCCTGCGCGAGCCTGAGCGTGGTCGGCTTCGGCGACGACCAGCCGCTCCTGTGCGGCGCGGGCTTCGGTGTCGAGCGCCGCTCGCGCGTCGAGTGGTGCTCGCTCGCGGGGCAGGAGTACTTCGTGTGGGCGGCGAGCTTCAACTCCGGCGCGAACGCGCTGGACTTCGTGCTCACGATCTCCGATCTGGGCGGCTCGTGCAGCGCGCCGATCGTCGGCGGAGCGTTGTGCGCGCCCGATTCGAGCAGCGCGAGCGCGCGCGAGCTCGAGTCGGCGCTCGGACCTGCCAGCAACGACGGCTGCGGTCCCGCGGCGTGGCCCGAGCTCATCACGGTGAGCTCACCGGCGCGCGCCCTGGTCGGCCACGCGCGCGCGCTCGGAACGCACGTCGACGTCGACGCCTACCGCTTCCGCGCCGGGATCAGCGACGTGTTCCGCGCGCGCTTGGACGCGCCCTTCCGCGCGCGGCTCGAGCTGTACGAGCTCGGACCCGGCGGCGCCTGTCCGCTCGGCGCGCTGGTCGCGAGCACGCCCTTGTCCGAGCGCTGCTCGCAACCGCTGCTCAGCGCAGCGGTGCAGGGCGGCGGCTGGTACGCGTTGCGCGTGGCGCCGGCCAATGCGGACGATCCGAACTGGCTCGGCGGATTCGAGCCGGGCGGCAGCTCGAGCGCGTACGTGCTGTGGACCGAACTCGGCGCCGCGCCGGCGAACGACGCGTGCTCGAGCGCTCCGCTGCTGAGCTGCGGCGCGAGCGCGAACGGCACGCTGTGGGGCGCGACGGGCGAGGTGTCGCTGCTCCCGGCGTGCGCGGGGCCGGGCGACGCTGTCGCGATCGAGCAACCCGGCGTGTGGTGGCGCGTGAGCGTGCCGGGCTCGCCTGGCGTCGACGATCGCAGCGTGTGGGTCGAAACCGACGCGGTCGCGATCGACACGCGCCTCTCGGTGTTCGCAGGCGACTGCGGTCAGCTCTCGTGCGTGACGTCGAACGACGACATCGACGCGAGCGGACGGTCGCGAGTCGCGTGGCGAGCGAGCGCGGGCGCCGAGTACTTCGTGCTGGTTCACGGCGGCGAACCCGCGCAGGGGGCCTTCGTGATCCGCGCGGGCTGTGAACTTCCGCCGTCGGGTGACGACTGCGCCAGCGCGACGACGCTCACGGGCTTCTCGGGCTCCGAGCTGATGAACACGCTCGGCGCGACGGGCGAGCCTTCGAACTACCCGGCCGCTGGTCCGGGCGGACTCGCGCCGTGCGTGTCGCCAGCGCTGGGCTCCAGCGCCTACTTCGACGTGTGGCGCAGGTTCGCGCCCGCGTGCTCGGGCGACGCCCGTCTGAGCGCCTGCGCCTCCGGCGACTTCGTGCTCACGCTGCACAGCGCTTGTCCGACGTCCTTCGCTCCGGCGACCCTCGCGTGCGCGATCGCGAGCGTCGGCGGTTGCGCGCAGCTCGACGTGCAACTCGACAGCGCCTCGCTGTACTGGGTGCGCATCGCGCACTTGGACGGCGCCGCGCCCGGCGGCCCCGTGACGTTGAGCTGGAGCTTCGTCGACAGCGACGCTGATGGAACCGCCGACTGCATCGACGGCTGTCCGAGCGATCCGAACAAGACCGCGCCCGGTGTTTGCGGCTGCGGCG
>CALKYE010000124.1 GCA_938003765.1 uncultured Planctomycetia bacterium | reverse complement strand
GACGGCATGCCCGACGGCGCCTTGGCGTAGGCGCGCTGCTTGAATTCGAGCGGGTGCGGCGCGTGGTCTGTGCCGATCGCATCCACCGCGCCATCCGACAGCGCAGCGCACAGCCCGAGCGAGTCCGCCGGCGTCTTGATCGACGGATTGACCTTGAGCAGGTTGCCCAACCGCGCTCCGTCCTCGTTCGACAGCAGCAGGAAGTGCGGCGCGGTCGATGCGCGCACCCACTGTCCGCTGCGCCGCGCGCGCGCGATGGCGTCCGCGCCGACTTGCGACGAGACGTGGAAGACGTGCAGCAGGGCGCCGCTCTCGCGCGCGAGCGCAATGGCGGTCTCGATCGAGCGCAGCTCGGCCTCGCTGGAGCGCGCGAGGTGGTGCACGGCGACCGTCGCGTTGGGATCGCTGTCGACCAGGCGCGCCTTGTCGCGCTGCAGCGTGGTCTCGTCCTCGCAGTGCGCCACGATCATGCGCCCGGCGCGCGCCGCGGCCTCGAACAGCTCGCGCAGCTTGCTCTCGTCGGCCTGACCGCCGACGCCCGTCGATCCGCCGAGGAAGCACTTGAACGCAGGCGTGAGCGGCGCCATGGCCGCAAGTTCGGGCAGGCTGGCCTCGACGAGGTTCGCCAGGCAGCCGAAGTCGACCCGCGAGCGGCGCCGCACGTGCTCGATGCGCTGCTCGAGCAACGCGCGCGTGGTGGTGAGCGGCGCGTTGTTCTGCACCTCGACGACGCTCGTGACGCCGCCGTGCAGCGCGCCGGCCGAGCCGTGGTCCCAGCCCTCGACGTGCTCGAGTCCGGGATCGCGGAAGTGGACGTGGACGTCGACCAGCCCGGGGATGACGCAGCGCCCAGCAGCATCGAGCACCGGCAGATCGCCGCGCTCGAGATCTGCGCCCACCGCTTCGATGCGGCCGTCGACGATGCGAACGTCGACCGACTCGGGCGCTCGCGCCCCGGACACGACCGACGCGAACGTGCGCGCGCCGCGGACGAACAGGCTCGCTCCGCCCTCGCTCACAGCTTGCGGATCACCACCAGCGTGATGTCGTCGTCGTGCTTGCCGCCGGCGAACTGGAACGCCGCCTCGGCGATGGCGCGCGAGATCGTGGCGGCGTCCGAGTTCTTGCGCGCGTGGTCGAGCAGGATCGCCTTGACGCGCTCCTCGCCGAACAACTGGTCGCGCTGGGTCGCCGAGTGCGCTTCGATCAAGCCGTCGGTGAAGGCCAGCAGGAGGTCGCCGGGCTCGAGTTCCAAACGCTCGTCGATCTGGTACGGCAGATCGGCGGCGAAGTTCAGCGCGAGTCCGTGCTTGGTGGGCTGCGTGACCGCGCCACCGCGCACCAGGAGCGGCGCGTGGTGTCCCGCGTTGATGAGGTCGACGAAGCGCCCCTCGGGCCCGAACACGAGCAGCAGCAGCGTGAGGAACATCCCCGAGTCCATGCGCTGGCTCAGGTCTTCGTTGACCATCGTCAGCGCGGCCGCGGGGTCGGGCATGACGCGCAGGTACGAGCGCAGACTGGCCTGCGCGGCGGAGGTGATCAGCGCGGGACCGACGCCGTGTCCGGAGACGTCGCCGATGGCGACGGCCAGCCGCCGATCGCGCGTGAACATGAACTCGTAGAAGTCGCCCGAGGCGCGCTCGGCCGAGCGGAACCAGCCGTGCACCTCGAGTCCGGGCACGTCGGTCGGCGCCTGGACCATGAGCGAGTTCTGAATGGCGCTGGCGAGTTCGAGCGACTGCTCCAGGCGCGCCTTCTCCAGCGACGCCAGGTGCAGGTTCTCGTTCTCGAGCTTGATCGCGATCTGACGCGAGAGCGCGTCGAACAGCGACAGGTCGCGCTGATTGAACTCGCGCGTCGCCGCCTTCGAGTCGACGTAGAGCACGCCGCGCGTGCCGCCCTCGATGTCCTGCCGCGTCGCGAGCGGCACGCACATCACCGCGCGCAGCTTGAGGTCGAACACGCTGCGGCCCAGCTCGAGCGCGTCCGAGTCGCTCTGCACCGTCGCCAGCACGGGCTTCTGCTGCTCGAGGACCTTGCGCACGACGCTGGTCGAGAAGCGCACGTTCTCTTCGACTTTGCGGCCTTCGCGGCCGCGCGCGACGCGCACCTGCGGCTGCCCGGCGGAGTCGACGAGGATCAGGAAGCCCCGCTCGGCGCCCGAGAACTGGATCGAGTTGTCGACGATGTAGTCGAGCAAGGACTCGAGGTCGGGCGACTGCGAGATGCGCGCGATGGTCTCGAGCAGCATCTCGACCGTGCGCCGGTCGACTTCCGTGTCGCCGGTCAGGAAGCGCGTCCCGGTGTCGTCCTCGGCTGACTGAAACTCTTGGTCGGCGACGGGCCGCGGCGGCGGCGGATCGTTCTTCGGGCTGGACTTCTTGCTGCGCCAGAACATCGGGCGACCACTCTAGCGCCGCAAGGCGCAAAAAGGCTTGCTAGCATCGCCGCGCAGTTCAAGAATCGCCGCCCCCCGAGCGGCTCGTCGTCCCGAAAGCGCGCGCAGCCCAAGCCCCTCCAAGGTCCCTTTGTCCGGCGCCGATCCGGCGCTCGAACCATGCACATCAACGTCGAACACGGCGATCAGTACGCCACCCTCCACCTGCGCGGCGAATTCGACACGTTCTACTGCAAGAACCTGCAGGAGGAGATCGACGCCCTCGCCGCCAGCGGCATCGTGCGCGTGGCGTTGAACCTGCGCATGGTCAAGTTCATCAACTCGACCGCGCTGGGCGCGATCATCAAGGCCTCCAAGTCGCTCACCTCGAAGGGCGGCAAGCTGGTCATCGCGCGCCCCTCGTCGTTCTGCCGCGACATCATCACGAAGGTCGGTGTCGACCGCGTCGTTCCGATCCACGACAGCGATGAAGAAGCGGTCAAGGCGCTGTTCGGCGGCGCCGCGCCCGCGCCGAAGTCGGCGGCCCCGATCAGCGACGACGAGAGCTCGCTCCTGTTCTCGCCGACGGATGCGACGCGCATCGAGCACTTCCTCAGCCAGACGCGCCGCTCCAAGGGCCCGGTCAACCCGGTCCACGGACACGTTTTCGGCTCCAACTGGACCGGCGTCGGGCGCATGTCGAGCCTCGACGAGCGCGGCCTGCGCTTCACCTGGAACGGCGGCGACACGGGCCTCGACGTGTTCGCGATGGGCCAGTTGCTCTCGATCGGCATCGAACTCAAGGTCAAGTTCCGCCTGCCGCTGTTCCAAAGCGGCTACTGCGAAGCGCTGGCCACGGTGAGCGAAGTCGAAGAGCGCGAGAACGGCGTCAAGATCGGCGTCGCCTTCTCGAAGATCGACGACAAGACGCTCGGCGCCGTGCGCCAGTACGCCAGCGACATGAAGTACCTCAAGGACGAGCTGCGCAAGGCCACCGGGGCCTGAGCTTCAGCTCGCATCGCGTTGCGCGCGGGACCGCACGTCCACGCGCGCGACGCCCGCCCAGACGCCCGCCCCGAGGTCAGCCTCGATGCGGGCGTCGTCGTTTGTGGCCCGCGCGCTCAGGCGCTGGCCGCGCGACGCGACGTCGACTCCTCGCGTCGCTCGCCCAGTTCGTCGAGCCACGTCTGCGCTGCGCCTTCCAACGCGCGCACGACGACCGCCCAGCCCAGACGCTCCTGGGCGAACTGTCGCGCCGCACGAGACCAGCGTCGTCGCGCCTGCGGGGCACTGGCGGCGTGCGCGAGCGCCTGCGCCCAGCCGCGCGCGTCCGAACGATCCAACGTCCAGCCGCGCACGTCGTGTTCGACCAGGTGAGCGCCGCGTGCGCCGGACACGACGAGGGTCGGCGCTCCGCAGGCCAGCGCGCGCTCGACGTCCCAGGCCGATCGTGCGCCCGACTCCCCCACGGCCGCGAACAACGTGCTCGACGAGAGCAGCGGCGCGAAGCCCTCTTCGTTCATGCTGAGGAAGTGCGTCCGCGCCCCGACGCCCGCGCGGTACGCGCACTTGGCGACGCGCGCCGGAGCAGGTGAGTTCGACGCCACCACCAGCGACCAGTCGTCTCGCTGTCCGACCGTGGCCGCGAAGCCTTCGATCAGCGCTTCGATGCGCGTCGGCGACGAGTAGTCGGTTCGCGCGCTCAGCACACGCCCCGCGATGCGCCGTCGCGCGAGTTCCTCGCTGGCGCGGCCCGGGCGGTGGACCTCGAGATCGACCCCGTGCGACACCGAGCGCAACTGCTCGGCGGAGAAGCCGCGCCGCAGTGAACGCTCGAGCGCCTGCGGCTCCAGCGCGAGCACGCAGGTCGCCGTTCGACGCACGTAGCGCCCCCACAGCGTCTCGCCGACGCGCCAGAGCATGCGCTGCGCCGGTCGTCCGCCGCCCCATGCTCCGGCCTCGACGAGCACCAGCGGAGCGGAGCTGCGGCGGGCCGAGCGCGCGCCCAGCCACGCGGCCGGTGAAAGCGCGTCGTAGGCCACGACCACGTCAGGGCGGAAGAGCGCCACGGAAGCGCCGACCTCCAGCGCCTTCCCCTCCGGCGTGCGCGGTGCGTCGAAGCCCAGCGCGCTCAGCGCCGGCCCGAACAGGCGCACCGAGTGACCGCGCTCGGCCAGCTGGCTCGCGAGACCGAGCGGGTGCGCGCTGTCGCCGACCACCGCGGTGAGCGGGTCGACGAGCACGGCGATCTTCCAGGAGGGAGACATGGGGAGCTGCCTCACGCCGCACGGGCGCGCCGCGGCTCGCGGGAGAGCCAGTGACGCTTGGGGTGTCGCGCGAGCGCGCGCGAGAGACCGTCCAGCATCGGATGGACGGCAAGCCTTTCTTGATCGCCGTGAAGTTCGCTCGAGCAACCGCGCGAGTTGCGCAGACGCGCTCAAGACCGCCGCGACGCCGCCGACAACCTGCTCGTCCCTTCGGCCCCAACTTCATCCGTATGCACTCTCCCCACGCGCGCCGCCGTACTTCCCGACCGATCCCCGGAGCCGAACAGCCCCTGCGCGGCCTGTTCATCGATCGCTTCGGAACCCTGGTCGAGTCCCCGGGCGCGGCCGGATTCCGCTCCTTCGACGCCTCGCACGTCCCCACCGCCGCGGTCGACACGCTGTTCCGCCTCTCGCGCAACGGCTGGCGGGTCTACCTGGTCGGCAACGAGGACGCCGTGGCCCGCGGCAAGGTCAGCGACGAGCAGTGGATCGAGTTCGAGCGCGAGCTCCTGAACCACCTCGCGCAGCGCGGCGTGGAGATCGCGCGCAACTACGCCTGCCTCGACGACGTCGACGGCAAGGGCGCGCACAAGAAGCTCTCGGTCTTCCGCTTCCCCGACACCGGCGTGTTCTTCCACGCCCAGCAGTTCGACGGGATCGACCTGCGGCGCTCGTACCTGATCGGCGACAGCACGCTCGAGGTCGCCGCCGCGGCGCGCGCGGGCCTCAAGACGATCGGCGTGCGCACGGGCTTCGGGTGCCGCGACGAGTCGCTGGCCGTGGCGCCGGACATTCTGGTCGCCGACGTGGTCGCCGCGCTCGAGCTGTTCCTGCAGAGCGAGAGCTTCGCGCTGCGCTGAGCCCGGGCCGGTCGCGGCGCGCTACGGACGGTCCGCCCAGCGCGGACCGAACGGCGTGAGCACGAGCACGCCCGTGCGCCTCAGCGGCGGATAAAGCGACGCGTCGAACGGCGCCGGCGCAAGCTCCGTCGAAGCCGAGTGAGGAACTTTCGCCGCCGCCTCCGGCGCGGTGGCCGGCGCGCTCGCCGCTGGATCCGCCAACTCGAGGTTCGACGCACCGCTCGTCGCCGGCGTCGACCCCGCGGAGTCGACCTCGAGCAGCTCCGCCCCGGGCGCGATCCCGAAATTCGTCGTCCCCGGCGTTTCGACGGGCGCGGCGCGGCGTTCGGGCAGC
Source organism: uncultured Planctomycetia bacterium (assembly GCA_938003765.1). Taxonomy (GTDB): domain Bacteria; phylum Planctomycetota; class UBA1135; order UBA1135; genus WYBT01. The sequence goes on along the minus strand of CALKYE010000124.1, from coordinate 170 downwards.
TCGAGCGGCGCGGCGTTCGGCGCTTGCTCGCGCTCGCTCGCGGCGGGCGCGATGCGCGAGCTCTCGATGCGCGCCGGCGCGGCTCGCTCAGCGGGCGCGCCGTTCGCAGGCGGTCGTTCACGTTCGCGCGGCGCCCAGGGCCACGCGAAGCTCTCCCAGGCGCGCGCCGG
>CALKYE010000123.1 GCA_938003765.1 uncultured Planctomycetia bacterium | reverse complement strand
GCGTCCCCAGTGGCGTCCCGCGTCGCGCCGCGAGCGCTTCGCCGCGGGCCAAGCGCCCCGTCGCGGCGACGGCCGACGATCAGTCGAGGCCGATCAACTCGCGGATCTCGCCCAGCGCGCGCTCGAGCGAGTCGTTGATCACGACGTGGTCGTACTTGACGCGCTCGCGGTACTCGTCTTCGGCCTTCTTGAGCCGGCGCTCGATCACTTCGGGCGAGTCCGTGCGCCGACCGACCAGTCGCTTGCGCAGCGTCTCGAAGTCCGGCGGCGCGACGAACACGTAGAGGCCCGGTTCGCCCAGCGCCTTGAGCTGATTGGCGCCCTGCACGTCGATCTCGAGCAGGTAGGTCTCGCCGCGCGCGAGCGCATCTTCCATCGGCTTGCGCAGCGTGCCGTACATGTTGCCGTGCACTTCGGCGTGCTCGATGAACGCGCCCTGTCGCACGAGGTCGCGGAACTGCTCGGGCGTGATGAAGAAGTAGTCCGTGCCGTCGACCTCGCCCACGCGCGGCTTGCGCGTCGTCGCCGAGACCGAGAAGCGCACGCGCGGATCCTCGAGCAGCATCTTGCACAGCGTGCTCTTGCCGGCGCCCGACGGGCCGCTCATCACCACCATCTGCCCCCGCTGCGCTGCCACGCTCACTCCACGTTCTGCACCTGCTCGCGCAAGCGCTCGATCGAGGTCTTCAACTCCACCACCGCGTGCGCGACTTGCGCGTCGTTGCACTTGGAACCGATCGTGTTGGCCTCGCGCAGGAACTCCTGCACGAGGAAGTCGAGCTGGCGACCGACCGAGCCGGGCTTGGCGCACAGCGCGTCGAGCTGCGCGAGGTGGCTCTCCAAACGCGTGAGCTCCTCGCTCACGTCCATGCGATCGGCGATCAGCGCGATCTCGCGCGCCACGTCGCCCGGCGCGAGGGCCGCCTTCTCGCCGAGCAGGTCGGCGACGCGCTTGCGCAAGTTGTCCTGATGGTTCTTCACCACGACCGGCATGCGCGAGCTGATCTGTGCGGCGATGCGCGCGATGTGCGCGGCGTGCTTGGCGAGGTCGCGCGCGAGAGCCTTGCCCTCGCGTTCGCGCATCTCCTCGAGGTTGTCGAGCGCCGCCTCGACCACTTCGAGCAGCAACTTGCGCCCGCGCTGCATGGCCTTCGTGTCGGGCTCGCTCGAGAACACGCCCGGCAGACCGGCGATGTCGTCGAGCTCGATCTGCGGCTCGAGGCCCAGCTCCTTCGCGAGCGCGACGAGCTGCGCGTGGTAGCGCTTGGCGACGGTCACATCGAGTTCGACCGCCGAGAGCTGCGCCGCGCCGTGCGAGCTGACGTTGAGCGTCACGGACCCGCGCTCCAGACGCTTGCGCACGAGCGCTTCGACTTCGGGCTCGAGCAGCGCGAGTTCGCTGGGCAGCCGGACCTTGAGCTGCAGGAACTTGTGGTTGACCGAGCGCACCTCGGCGCTCAGCGCGAGCACCGCCGCCTCACGCTTGGACTTGCCCGTCGCGGCGCTGCGCGAGGCGGCGCCCAGTCCGGTCATCGAGCGCATCGACGTCGCCAGAGCGCGCTCAGGCGCTCTTCACGGCGCCGGGGCGGCTGCCGGGCTTGATCGCGGGGCCGTGCTCACTCGACTTGCACAGCGGGCACTCGTCCGCGGTCCAGGACTGCGCGTCGACGTCGGCGAGACGCCAGAACGGAAGCCCTTCGGCTTCGAACGGATTGTCGATCCCCGAACGGTTGACGATCGAGGCGACGCCGATCGGCTCGGCGCCGACGCCGCGCAGCAACTCGATCACCTCGCGCACGCTCTTGCCCGTGGTGAGCACGTCCTCGACCACGAGCACGCGTTGACCGGCGTGGAGTTGGAAGCCGCGGCGCAGCGCGAACTTCTCGCCCACGCGCTCGACGAAGTACGAGCTGAGGTTGGTGGCGCGCGCCATCTCGTGCGCCCAGGTGACCGCGCCGAGCGCCGGCCCGACCACGATGTCGGCGGCGACCTCGATCTGCAGCGCGAGCGCGCGCGCGAGTTGCTCGGCCTTGCGCGGGTCGGCGAGCAGCAACGCGCACTGGAAGTAGCGGTCGCTGTGGCGGCCCGACGAGAGCAGGAAGTGGCCTTCCAGCATCGCGCCGGTGCGCCGGAACAGCTCGAGCACTTGCTCCTGGTTCATGGTGGCGAACGAGTCTGCGTACGCGCGACCCGTCACTGGCCCGCGGGCGGTGCGGCCGGGGGCGCGCCAGCGTCAGGCGCGGCGTTCAGGCTCGGAGTCGCGTCCTCATCGAGGATCGTGCTCGAGATCTTGCCGCGGTTGAGCACGTGGATGCCCAGCGCGGTGGCGAGGAACACGGCCGCGGTCCACGCGGTGAACGTGTTGATGCCCTTCGAGCCGACGCCGAAGGTCTCGCGGCCGTGCGAGCCCAGGGCCTCGCCGAAGCCGCCGCCGCGCCCTTCTTGGAGCAGTACGACCACGATCAGCACGATCGCGGCGATCACGAACAGGATGTAGCAGAGGACGGTGAGGAGCGACATGGCGTGGAAGGCTCGGGTCGGGAAGGCGCTGGCGACTGGCGCGCAGAGCTATTTGTAACGAACGATGGCCAGGAACGAGTCGGCCTTGAGGGATGCGCCGCCGACCAGCGCCCCGTCGACGTCGGGCACGGCCATCAGGGAGGCGACGTTGTCGGGCTTGACGCTGCCGCCGTACTGGATGCGGATCGAGTCGGCCGCGCGCTCGTCGTACAGGCCGCTGAGCACACCGCGCAGGTAGCGGTGCGCTTCGCCGGCCTGCGCCGCGGTTGCGTTGCGGCCCGTGCCGATGGCCCACACGGGCTCGTACGCGATGGTGATGCGCTCGAGGCTGCCGGCGTCGATGCCCGCCAGGCCCTTGGTGAGCTGGCGGCCGATGACCTGCTCGGTGCGATTGGCGTCGCGCTCTTCGAGCGTCTCGCCGACGCACAGGATCACGTGCAGCCCGCCGGCGAGTCCGCGCACGACCTTGCGGTTGCACAGCTCGTCGCCCTCGCCGTAGAGGTGCCGGCGCTCCGAGTGCCCGACGAGCACGTGCGTGACGCCGACGTCGCTCAACATCTCGGCCGAGACTTCGCCGGTGAAGGCGCCGTTCTTCTCGTCGCACAGGTTCTGCGCGCCGACGCGCACGTTCGAGCCGGCCGCGGCGCGCACGATCTCGTCGAGGTACACGAAGGGCGGGAACACGGCGACGTCGCGGTCTCCCACGCCGGCCACGCCGTCGCGCAGCGCGCGCACCAGCTCGACCCCGCTCTTGCGGTCGAGGTTCATCTTCCAGTTGCCGGCCAGGAAGGGCTTGCGCTTCAAGTCGTGCTCTCCGTGCGTTGAGTGGCTTCGCACACTTCGCGCCCATCGAGCCGCGCCAGGGCGCGCGCGTCGGCGGCGATCGAGGCGAATTCCTCGAAGGAAATGGCCTGGTGGCCGTCGCAGTGCGCTTCGGCCGGCCAGGGGTTGACGTCGCACATCACGCCGTCGGCGCCAGCCGCCACACCAGCGCGCGCGAGGGCGCGCACGATGTCGGGGCGACCGGCGGAGTGCGAGGGATCGACGATCACCGGCAAGTGCGTCTGGCGCTTGAGCACCGCCACCGCGCCGACGTCGAACACGTTGCGCGTCGAGGGGTCGAAGCCGCGCACGCCGCGCTCGCACAGGATCACCTGCTCGTTGCCGCCGGCGAGGATGTACTCGGCCGCGAGCAGGAACTCGCGCAGCGTCGCCGCGAAGCCGCGCTTGAGCAGCACCGGCTGACGCGTGCGGCCCAGCTCGGTGAGCAGCGCCTGGTTCGACATGTTGCGCGAGCCGACCTGCAGGATGTCGGCCACCTCGGACACCGCCGCGATGTCGCGCGGGTCGAGCACTTCGGTCACGACCGCGAGGCCCGTCTCGGCCTTGGCGCGCGCGAGCATGTCGAGCCCGCGTTCGCGCGAGCCCTGGAAGGAGTACGGAGAGGTGCGCGGCTTGAACGCGCCGCCGCGCAAGACCGTTGCGCCGCGCTCGCGCACGCCGCGGGCGATGGTCAGCACCCGCTCGAGGTCTTCGACCGCGCACGGACCGGCGATCAGCGCGACGTGGCCGCCGCCGAACTGCGCTTCGCCGACCGCGACGACGCTGTCGGGCTGGCCGGGCGCGCGTTGGTAGCGCTCGCGCGCGTCGCCGGCGTCCAGGATCGACGCCACGCCGGAGAGATCTTCGAAGCGCGCGACGTGGTCGGGGCCGCCGCGTCCCTCGAGCTGGAGCAGCTCGTGACCGCCGTCGAGGAAGCGCTCGCGATAACCGAGCCCGCGCGCCAGGGCTAGAACGCTGTCCAGCTCGGCTCGGCTCAGGTTTCGACGAAGTCGCAACAGCATGGAGCGGGAAGGGCGCGCACCCGTGGCGGGAACCGGCGGCGACCTCCGCACGCACCCGCGGCGGACGATTCGCCCGGACCCCATCGGGCGCGAGGAAAGGCGGAAGAGTATAGAGGCGCAGCGCTGGAGCCTCAACGCGGGCAGGGGTAGCTTGAGCGCTCGCGCGCGAGCCTTGCGCCGAGCCTCGCCAGGGAGCGGCCCACCGCCCCGAGTCGGGCGCCCGGCCGAGCCGGCCTGGATGGCCGGCGACTCGACCCCTCATCGAGCCGGCGCCCCCCAGGCGAGCCGCGCCCAACCACCTCACGCCGCCCCGCTCGCGCCGCGCCCATCCCCGCCGCGCGCGCCCGCGGCCCTCCTCCTCGCGATGCGCCACCTTCCGCTGGTGTTCACCGTCGTGGTGTTCACGGTCCTCGCCGTGGGGTTCTTCCACGCGCGTCTGGCGAGGTCGGAGCTCGCGCTGCCGGTGTTCCTGCCCCCCACGGGCGCGCAGCTCGAGCCGCTCGCGCCCCCCTCCGGTGAGCAGGTCCTCGCCGGCCAGGTCGTCGACATCGACTCCGAACCCGCCGCGGGAGTCACCCTGTTCCTGCGCTCCAACGAGACGCCCTTTTGGACCGAGACGGACGCGGAGGGCCGCTTTCGACTCGTCGGCCTGGGCGAGGGGCCCTACGACGTGGCCCTGGTCAAGTGGGGCTACCCGCCGCGCTCGGTGAAGGTCGAGGCGCCGACCGACGCGCTGCTGCTCACGCTGGCGCCGCCCAAGCCCCCGCCCCCGCCGCTCCCGGAGCTCTCATTCGGCGCGCTCTCCGGGCGCATTGCCCACCCGTTGGGCGACAGGTGGGAGGACCCTGAGGGCTACGAGCTCCAGTTCACGCCGCGCGGCGACCTGACCGAACTCAAGGGCGCGGTCCAGCGCTGGATCCGCGTCGACGCGCGCGGCTTCTTCGCCGTCGAGGACCTCGCGCACGGCGACTACCTGGTGCGCGTGCTGCCGAGCTGGGCCGCGGGCGGAACGTGGCCCGACCTGGTGGCGCTGGCCGACGCGCAGCTCGACCACCGCCCGGGCGGCGCGGACTTCGCCGTCTTCGGCCTCGAGCTCGGCGCCATCGAAAGCAACGTGACCGACGCGCGCGGCGTCGCGATCGACGGCGCCTATGCGATCCTGGCGGACGCAGACGATCCCGCGCGCGTCTGGCCTCCGCGAGTGAGCGACGCCTTCGGCGTGCTGCGCTTCACCGACCTCCCGCCCGGCCGCTACCGCCTCACGGTGCGCGCCGGCGAGAGCGCGATCGAAGAGCTGCTGGTCGAGATCGAACCCGCCACCATCGCGCGTCCGCAGATCCCGCCGCTCACCGTGCGCAAGCGCTGAGCGGCCAGGCCCCATCGCTGGCGCCGCCCATGTCGACCCTCCTTCTCGCAGCGTTGGCTCTTCAGAGCCCGACGCCTGCCGCGCCGCCCGCGCCCAAGTGGCCCGTCGCGCTGCCGGCCGAGCGCCATGGCCACCGCATCGAAGTGTTGAACGGCGGGCTGCTCTCGTTCGGCGGCTTCGGAGATCCCGGCGCGGAGGATCGTGAGCAGCGCCAGACCTGGTGGCTCGCGCCGGGCGCCGACCAGTGGGTGCGCCGCGCCGACATGGGCCGCACGCGTGCGTTCTTCGGCTCCGCGCGAATCGGGGACGCGGTGTTCGCGATCGGCGAGAGCGTCGAGCAGTACGACTTCGCGCGTGACGCGTGGAGCGAGATCGTTCCCGCGGGCCGCCTGCCACGCTCGCACTTCGACGTCGCGACCGTCGGACACGAGGTGTTCGCCATCGGCGGCTACGGGGGCAGCGAAGCAGCGCTGTTCATCGTCGACACGAAGCAGCGTGCGGTGCGCACGGAGCCGCCCCCGCCTGACTTCGGCGCCGGCGATCATTTCCATCTCGTGGTGGCGCTGCGCGGCGAACTGCACGTCGTCGGCGGCCTCGACGGCGAGACGTTCGAGCCCAAACGCGAGCACTGGGTGCGCGGCAAGGACGGTTGGCGCGCGCTTCCGCCGCCGCCCGCGCCGCTGTGGGCCAAGTTCGGCGCGCACGGAGTGATCGGGGAGGTCGGTCCGCTCGGCGAGAGCCTGTACGTGTTCGAGGAGCAGTCGGCGTGGCGCTACGACTCCAAGACTGAGAAGTGGACGCGCACCACGCCGCTCGGCGTGCAGCTGGTGATGCCGGGAGTCGCGGCGGACGGTCGCTCACTAACGCTCGTCGGCGGCATGCAAGTCGACGAACCCGACGCGCGCGTGCTCCTGCGCTTCACGCCGATGGGCGAGACTTGGCAGTCGCTCACCCCCAAGTCGAAGTGACTCTTGGCGTGGCGCGCAGTCGCGCACTTCCATGCCAGCCGCTCCGCGCTTACGCGATCATCGCGGCAAGCGCTCGACAGGTGCTGGGAAGCGCCAGACGGCGCTGTCGTCGGAGGCTTCCAGGACATGGGACCTGGAAATGCCGAGTCGGAGCATGACCAACGCGAGGAGTACGACGTGCGCACTCGAGTCGTGACACTATGGGCCCTCGGAGGCGCATGTATCGTCATGGCCATAAGTTCCGAGGTCGCCTTCCGAGTGCTGGGCTTCGGGGAGTCCCAAGTGATGCACGGAGTGGCGCGAATCGTGGCCGTCTTCGCGTTCTTCGTCGGACTGACGAGTGGGCTGGTGGTCTCGAAGCTCGCCGCGAAACGCGGAGTTCAATCCCCATGAGCACCACGATCCAGCGTGGAACTGCGCCTTGGGTTCGGCGCCGCGGACTCGCGATGCGGCCACTCCTAAACCGCCGAGTGGTCGGGATGAGCCAGGGAACGGCGTGGATCGACGGTACGCGACCCAATGCCAGCGTCCCCGCTGACGGCTGCTCGGCGTCAGCTGCCTCTCGGGCGCCGAGTGCGCCGGGGACACGAGGTCAAAGTGGTTAGGGCCAGCCTGGTGTTGATCGCTGTTGTTTTCGCGTTCGTCGCGGCCGTGGCGAGCTCCGAAGCCATCCTGCTGTCGCAAAGCGTGGACTCTTCTTATGTGCCCACGTGGGCAGCTCGACTCGCCACGTGGATCAGTTTTGTCTTCGGTCTGACTGCCGGCCTGGTCATTCCCAGACTCACCGGAACACCGCGCGGTGCGAAGCCGCAGACTTCTCCCCCGTCCACCTCCCGCGCACGAGATCGCGCAGGGGAGTGATCGCGTGAAGCAGGTAGAAGACGCGCGAATCCGGCTAGGTCAGCGCTGCGAGGTCGAGGTCGAAAGCGCGGCGTGTGCCGCGAGTGCGGTGGAGAGCGATGCGGTGTCGAACGACAGGTGAACCGGCGCGGGCGCGGCGCTGTCGATCGAGATGGGTCCGAGCGGTCGCGGCGAGCTCCACACGGAGCGGAGTGTGCGCGTGTCGCGCACGTGGCCGATCACCATGTAGTCGCCGGCGTGCGGCAGGTGGAGCGTCCAGCGATCGGAGGGTCCGACCGGCGCGGTGCGGGACGTGAGCAGATAGCGCGTGCGCCAGTCGGTCTGGAAGCACTCGATGAGGCCGAGCGACTCGGCGTCCTCGTCGGTGACCGACAAAGTGAACTCGAGCGGCGGCGCGAGGGGCGGCAGATCGCGCGGGAAGACGAACTCGACAGCGATCCCGGCGGGCAGCGTCACGCGCTGGTGCGAGGCGACGGCCTTCAGCTCGAGCGAGCGACGCCCCGCGCTCCACACGCGCAGGTCGAGCGGCGCGCCCAGCGTGACGAACGACGCGCGACCGGCGCGCGAGGTGTACTCCTCGGTGGGCCACGCGCCGCGCTCGGAAAGCAGGGTGACCATGGCGCGCGGGAGCGGTTCGCCGCGCTCGTCGACCACGTCGATGTGGAGCGGCGTGATGCGCTGGCGCAGGTCGAGCTGGCCCAGGTCGAGCACGGCCCCGGCCTCGACGGTGAGGTCGCGCAAGGTCAGCAGAGCTTGCTCGTCCAAGCGGACCTCGAGACGCCAGATCCCCGGCGCGACCCGCAGCGACTCGAATCGTCCGTCGGCGTCGAGGGCCGCGGTGGTGCTGCCCGCGGCGCTCGAGTGAACGCCGGGCCGCTCTGAGAGCATGCGCGTCTCCCCCGCCGCGCTCAGCTGCTCGAGCTGCACCTCCAGTGCATCCGCACTCAGCGCGTCCGGCATCTGCACGCGGCCGCGCACGATTCCGCGCGGCTCGAGCACCACCTCGAGGTCGCGCGCGCCGCTGCGTACGCCGCGCAGATTCGCCGTCGTGAAACCCGGGGCCCAGACCGTCAGCATCACCGTCGAGATCCCCGCGACGTTGGCGAGCGCAAACGCGCCGTCGGCCTCCGTCCGGACTCGCTCGGGCCAGGCGGCGATCTCCCCCACACGCGAGGAATCGAAGCAGTACGGCGAGACGGCTGCCCCGGCGATGGGCGCGCCCGCGGGATCGAGCACGCGCCCCGTGATGAGCCAGGCCGCCGGCCGCAGCTCGACAACGCCGAAGTCGAGCATCTGACGGCCGTGGGTGAGCGCGGACGGAGTTCCTCCGGAAAGCGCTGCGGTGAGGATCGTTCCATCAGGCCGCGTCGCGAAGACGCGCAGCGTGCGAGGCGAGCGCGGAGCCGTCGCGGACTCTTCCAACGAGATCTCGACGCGACCCTCTCGGTCGGTGGCGCCACTCCAGAGCAGGACACCCTTGAGAGACGCGTCGCCACTGGGCGCGACGAGTTGCACGTCGTGCGCGCGCAGCGGTTCGCCACCCTCGCGCACGAGCTGCGCCGCGAGCAGCGCGGCGGGCGCGAGCGCCAGCAAGTCGACGCGCACCGTCTCGCCGGGTCGCACTGGCCCGGTGATCTCCGCGCCGCGGAAGCGGGTTGCGGCGCCTTCGGCGCGCGCCGTGAACGTGCTCTCCAGCGCGACGTGCTCGAAGCGCACGACGCCGTTGGTCGTCGCGCGTCGATCCGCCTGCTCGAACGGCGCTGAGGCCGCTGGGCCGTCCTCGCGCCGCAGCCAGAGGGTGAGCTCGTCCTCCACCGCGGAACCGTCGAGCCCGAGCACGCGCACCTCGAGCGCGCCGCCGGACTTGGCAACGAAGCGCACGACCTCGGGCCACGTCGCGCGCGGAGCGAGCGCGACCTCGACCGGCTCGGCGTCGACGAGTGGCAATTGAACGGAGCGCTCGAGGTGAGTCGCTCCCGCGGGTAGCTGCGCGCGCCCGGATGCGTCTGTGCGTGCGCTCGCCGCGGCGCGCCAGCCCCGCCCGGGGTCGCGTTCGAGCAGCGACACAGCAACGTCGACGAGCGGAGTGTTCTGCGCGTCGACGACCTCGACGGTGAGCTGCGCAGGCGCGTGGACTGGTTCGATCGGTGGAGCGACCTCAGCGGTCGGTTGTGCGATCACGACTCGCGCCGCCCGTGCGTCGCTCTCGTCGCGACTGAGTTCCGCGGACGTGGCGTCATCGAGCGCGTCCGCATCCCACGAGCGCGGCATGGGCTCCGCGTCCGGCGCCACGGCCGCCGTTCTCGTCGGTGCTCCGTGCGGCCAAGACGCTGCGACGAACGCCGCAACGGCAAGCACGAGCAGCGATCCGATCGCGGCGGCGGGTTTCACTTGGAGCATGAGTAGCTCAGCCGCCCCAGTGCGTCACCGAAGACCCGGCGCCGCTCGCCGCTGCCGGCGTCCTCTGCGCCTTGGAACGAAAACAGCGCGGCCCGTGGGGACCGCGCTGTCGGGGGCTGCCAGGAGAGAACTGCAGCCTGACGTCGAATGGCCGCGCGCGAGCGCGTGGCTCAGTCGAGCCGTTCGATCACGGGGCGGTGACGAACTCGAGACCGCCGCTGAGGTTGGTCGTCTTCACCGCCGCCGGGTCGCGGTACCAGGCCTGGACGTTGACCGTCGCGCCGGCGTTGAAGGGCGCGCCGAGCGAGCCCGGGTTCGCCGCGACGTACGCCAGCCAGTCTTGCGACATCGCGCCGTCGCACGCGCCGGCCGTGCCGCCGCTGTTCTGCGCGCCCATGCGCTGCGTCGGGGCCTTCACGCAGAAGAAGCTGTTGCCGCCCGAACCCCACGCGGCCGAGGCGCGGCCGTTGATGCCGTAGAAGATCAGGCCCTGCTTGGCGCCCTCGACGTTGGCGACGTCGATCGTGAAGCCCGAGCTCGCCGCGACGCTCGGCGTGCCCACGCCGCTGATCACCGGAACGCAGCCGTTGCTCGACGTGCCCGCGGTGCAGTACGCGACGGGCTGCGGAACGCATCCGCCGACCTGGACCGTCACGATCGCTCCGTAGCTGCCGGCCAGCGACAGGTTGAGGGCCACCGTGCCGTCGTCGGCGAAGCCCAGCGGCCGCGCGTCACCGTTGTTGAACTGGATGCCGCCAGCGTTGAGCGCGGTGAGGAACAGGCCCGGGGCGTACTCGAGCTGGTCGCCCTGCACGAGCACGGCCTGGAGGCCGCAGATCGGATCCCAGGCCCACAGGGACGAGCCGGGGTTCGAGCCGCCGAGCAGCGAGTTGTTGAAGAGCAACTGGCCCGCGCCGTTCATGCGCATGATCTGTCCGGTGGTCGAACCGAACGTCGAGCCGCCGGTCCCGGGGGCCACGTCGCCCTCGCGGACGACGAGCGTCCAGTTGCCCGGCGTGCCGATCCAGATGCCGGTGTCGTCCGACGCCAGCGGCGAGCCGGTCATCGACGACTGGAACGCGATCGTGCCCGCGTTGTTCAACTGGAGGCTGGAGTTGTTGATCGCGTCGAAGAAGCCTCCGACGACGCCGGGCGCCGGGTCGCCGCGTCGCACGACGAGCGCCTGGCCGGACGTGGAGAGCTTGTAGACGGCGCGGTCGTCGATCCCGCTGACCACTCCGGGTCCGGAGATGTCGGCGTTGATGAGCAACTCGCCCGCGGCGTTGAACGTCGTGGAGCCCGTGTTCACGCTCCACGAGTTGGAAGCGATGTTGAACGTCGCTCCGCCGGGGATGCCGGGCGCGACGCTGCCTTCGCGGAGCAGGAGCTGCATGCCCGAGCCGGGGGTGTAGAGCTCGATGATGGTGTTGTCGGCCGCCGTCGCGACCGGCGCGCCGACCGTGGTCGACAGCGTGCCGTCGACCACGACCTGACCGGAGGCGTTCATCTGGCTGAGGAAGCCCAGGCCGCCGATCACCTCGCCCGTGCCGATCGAATCGCCCTTGCGGCGCATCAGTTCGAGCGCGCCGGCGACGCCGGTGAACCAGGCCTCGTTGTTGGTCGTGCCGCTGACGTCGCCGCCGGTCAGGCTCGACTTGAACAGGACGCGACCGCTGTTGTTGACGCCGGTGTTCTGCTGGCTCGGGCTGGAGAAGCTCGAGCTGAAGTTCGCGCCGACCGTCCCCGCGGCGAGGTCGCCCTCGCGCACCAGAACCGACCAGCCGCCGCTGGGGTTGCCGATGAAGATCGCCGTGTCGTTGGAGCTGGTGATGGCGACGCCGCCGTCGTACAGGCTCGTGCCCCACAGCATGTGGCTGCCATTGCCGCTGATGCGGACGCCGCTGCCGATGCCCGGCGCGGTGGCGGTGCGCAGCAGTCCGCCGGGGATCGTGCCCGAGGGCTCAGCGTCCGCGCTCTGGATGATCTTCTGCAAGCTCGCGCGCGTGGCGCCGAAGTAGAAGCTGCGGAAGTTCAGCGTGTCCGTCACGCCGCCGACCATGCGCGCGCGGAACAGGACGTTCCCGGCGTCGTCGAGCACCGGGCTGTCGAAGGTCGTGGTTCCGCCGAACATCTCGGCGGCCGAGCCCGGGATCAGGTCGTCGGTCGCCGCGATGACGTTGGCCGACGTGGAGACCAAGCTCTGGCCGAGAACCGTGGAGGCGCCGCCCAGCAGCGTGACGGCGGCGAGGACGACCGCGCGGGGCCGCGCGACGAAGAGGGACTTGCTTTCCAAAGTGAACACTCGGGGCTAGGGACTTGTACGGGCGCACGGAGGTGCGGACTTCAACCGCGCCCCCCACCCGCGCGCGGTCGCTTCCTGACGACTCGCGTGCGGCGGCCTGCTCAAGCTCCTATCCGGCCCCGGCGTTGAGGCCCATTTCGCGCTTTCTGCGAGAGTCGAGCGCGCGCTGCCCTCAGCCGCGCCTCCCGCCGGGCGCGCTCAACTGCTCCAGAGCGTGATCTGCTGCTGCGAATTGCAGCGCTCGCCCTCGATCGCCGCGAGCATCTCGCGGGTCACGTCGCCGGTCGGGTACTCGCCCGTGAAGCAGGCGTTGCAGAACTTCTCGAGCTTGGGGTTCCCAGCGCGCGCGGCGTCGTTCATGGCCTCGCGATCGAGGTACAGCACGAAATCGGCCCCGATCGACTCGGCCACCTGCTCGGTCGTGCGCCCCGTGGCGATGAACTCGGTCTTGGTCGCCATGTCGATGCCGTACGGACACGGCGAGATCAACGGCGGGCTGGTGATCGCCATGTAGACCTTCTTGGCGCCGGCGTCGCGCGCCATCTGCACGATGCGCTTGGAGGTGTTGCCGCGGACGATCGAGTCGTCGACCAGCACCACGTCCTTGCCCGCGAACTCGAGCGGAATGGTGTTGAGCTTGCGCCGCACCGAGCTCGTGCGCGCGCCCTGGCTCGGCATGATGAACGTGCGGCCGATGTAGCGGTTCTTGACCAGGCCCTCGCGGTACGGCCGGCCGAGTTCCTCGGCGAAAGCGGCCGCGGCGTCGCGCGAGCTGTCGGGGATCGGGATGACCGCGTCGGGCATGGGCGCGCCTTCGCGCTTCCACTGCTGGGCCAGCGAGAGGCCGAAGCGCCGGCGTGTGCGGTACACCGAGACGTCGTCGAGCATCGAGTCGGGTCGCGCGAAGTAGACCCACTCGAAGATGCACGGCCGGTGCGGCTTGTCGCCCAGCTTGCGCTGGTGGATGCGGCGGTCGGGCGAGACGTACACGCACTCGCCGGGACCGATGTCGAGCGTGCGCTCGTAGCCGTTGACGTCGAGCACGACCGATTCGCTCGCGCAGGCGTAGCTCACGCCCTTCTCGGTGGACTTCTGGCCGAAGACGATCGGCTTGATGCCGAACGGGTCGCGGAAGCAGACCATTCCGCCGTCGGCGAGCACCGCGACGACCGAGTAGGCGCCCTTGACCTTCTCGAACACCACCTTGACGGCCGCGAACACGTCGTCGGGCTCGATGCGCTGCGCGGGCTTGACGCGGTCGGCCAGCGCGCGCGCGAAGACGTACAGGATGACTTCGACGTCGCAGGACGACCCCAGGCGGACGCCCTTGACCTTCAGGCGCTCCTTGAGCTCGAGGAAGTTGGTGACGTTCCCGTTGTGCGCCATGGCGATGCCCAGCGGGAACACCATGTGGAACGGCTGCACGTCCTCGTCCGAGCCGACACCCACCGTGGGGTAGCGCACGTGCCCGACGCCGATGTGGCCGCGCAGGCGGGCCATGTTGCGCTCGTTGAACACGTCGCGGACCAGCCCCAGGCCCTTCTTCACGTGGAACTTGTCGGTGAAGGTCGTGATGCCGGCCGCGTCCTGGCCGCGGTGCTGGACGGCCAGCAGACCTTCGTAGATCTCGACGGCCACGTCGACGCCGTCAGGGCCGTAGATACCGATGAATCCGCACATGCGGTGGGTCTTTCGAGAAGGCGCGCGATGAGAAGGAGGAGGCGCGAGCGGCCCCGGCTTCGAGCCGGCGCGACGCTGGCAGCGGGCCGCGTAGTGTAGCCCCAGTGGCGCGCGCTTTCCGCTCGCCGTCGATGACAGCGTGGCCTTGCGCCGAAGGGCCTTGCGAGATCACGATCTGCGGCGATGGCAGCCAGCCCCAAAGCCCCGGCGCAAGCTGGACTCACGCGTGTTCAACGCGCCGTGCTGATCGTGTTGAGCGTCCTGCTCGTGGGCTCGGCCATCGCGCGCGGGGTGATGCTCGCGCAGCGCGCGCCGAGCCGCTCCGCGACGGACACCACGCTCGCGCCGTCGAACTACCTGGCTTCGACTCGCTCGGCCGCCCAGGAGCCGCAGAGCAGCGGCGTGATCGAGGACGCACTGCCGTACGTGACCGAGGGCAGCCTGTTCGCGTTGATCGGCTTCGCGCTCGGCTACACGACGCGGAAGATCTTCAAGATCGGTCTGCTCCTGCTGGCCGTCGCGTTCATCGCGATCCAGGCGCTCACCTACGCCAAGGTCGCCAGCGTCGACTGGGGTGGGCTGGTCGACTGGCTCAACCGCGCCGTGCTGAACCTCAAAGAGAACGACACTGTCACGCAGTTCGTCACGAGGCGAATCCCGTCCACCGGAGCGCTGGTGGCCGGCGCCGCGCTGGGGTTCAAGCGCGGCTGAACCGTCAAAAGCCGGTGAGCATCTCGCCGGCGTCCGGGGTGGTCGCGGAAGGCGTGCTATGCTCGCCAAGCTCCTAGAGTCCGGCCAGGGCCTATGAGCGCTGCGTGGCCGAAACTCGCGACATTCCGATGCACACGTTGCAGCGCGTCGACAGCGCGCTGGGCGCTGCGGCGTGCGCTCTGCTGCAGCCGCTGCGCTGGTTGCCCGCACGCACGGTCGAGCATCCCTCGCGCAAGGTGCTCGCGATCAAGTTCTGGGGGCTGGGGAGCCTGCAGTTGCTCACCCCGGCGGTGACCAGCCTGCGCCGCAAGCACCCCTTCGCCGAGCTCACCTTCCTCACGCTCGAGTCCAATCGCGAGTTCGTCGAGCGCATGGGCGTGTTCGACCGCGTGCTCTCGCTCGACGTGCGCGGCGCCGGCTGGCTCACGCTCGCGCTGCGCATCCGCCGGCTCCTGTGGGAGCTGCGCAGCTACGGGTACGACGTGGTGTACGACTTCGAGTTCTTCACGCGCTTCTCGTCGATCGTCTCGCTGTTCACGGGCGCCCCGCGGCGCCACGGCTTCGAGAGCGAGAAGGTCTGGCGCGGCTCGTTCCACACCGATCGCGTCGTGTTCAACCGCTACTGGCACGTGGCCCGCAACTTCCGCGTGCTCGCGGGAGGCGAGAACGGCCTCAACGTCACCGCGCGCGACACGCGGCCGCTGCGCTTCGACGAGCGCGACGAAGCGCGCGCCTTCGACATCGTGCGCGCCGCCGGCGTCGACCCGGAGAGCGCCTTCGCGGTGCTCAACCCGAACGCCGGCGCGCTGTCGCTCGAGCGCCGCTGGCCGGCCTCGATGTTCATCGAACTCGCGCAGCGCCTGATCGGCGAGCAGGACTGGTCGATCGCGCTGATCGGCGCCGAGAGCGAGCGCGAGTACACCGAATCGCTGCGCACCCGCATCGGCGGCGCGCGCGTCGCCAACCTGGCCGGCAAGCTCAACACGGCGGAGCTCGCGGCGGTCTTCGCCCAGTCCACGGTGGTGGTGTCGAACGACTCCGGTCCGATGCACATCGCCGCGGCCATGGGCGCGCCGACGCTGGGCCTGTTCGGCCCGGAGACTCCCGTGATGTACGGCCCGATCGGTCTGCGCTCGCGCGCGCTGTACCGCCCCCCGCCGTGCAGTCCGTGCATCAACGTGCACGACAACAAGCTCTCGAGCTGCATCTTCGGCGAGGCGCAGTGCCTGGTGGCGCTGAGCGTCGAAGAGGTGCATGAAGCGGCCGTGGCGCTCTCGGAAGATCGCGGTTTCGAGCTCGACCGCGCGCCGAGCCGTCGGCCACACAACGACTCGCGGCGCGACCCGAGCGACCCGCACCTGAGCTGAAGCGGCGGCCGCCATGCGCGTGGCTCTGCTCAACCCGCCGGGGAAGCGGATCTACATCCGCGACTACTTCTGCTCGAAGACCACCAAGTCGAACTACCTGTTCCACCCGATCGACCTGGTGATGCTCTCGGGCATCGTCGCGTCGAAGCACGAGGCGGCGGTGATCGACTGCATGGCCGAGCGACTCGATGTCGAGCAGGCCGGCGCGCGCCTCGACGCGTTCGCCGCCGATGCGATCGTGAGCCTCGTCGGTTCGGTCTCGTGGGACGAGGACCGCGCGTTCCTCGCGGCGCAGGCGGCGCGCGGCCGGCGCGTGATCGCCATCGGCGACGTGCTCCACGAACGCGCGGAGCGTCGACTGGCCGAGGAACCCTGGCTCGAGGCCGCGCTCGGCAACTTCGTCGGCGCCGACGTGCTCAAGATCCTCGAGCGGCGCTACGACGACGTGCGCGATTCGGTGGTGCGCAAGCCGGACGGTTCGATCGAGAAGCTCGACGCGCGCGGCAAGCTGCGCGGCGCGTACACGATCCCGCGGCCGCGCCACGAGCTGTTCCCCAGCGCCGGCTACCACTTCTCCTTCGCGCGCTCGGAGCGCTTCGCGACGATCCTCACGGACTGGGGCTGCCCGTTCCCGTGCACGTTCTGCGTGATGTCGACCTTGGGCTACGCCTCGCGGCCGATCCCCGAAGTGCTCGAGGAGGTCGACGAGTTGCGCGCGCGCGGAATCCGCGAGCTGTTCGTGATGGACCAGACCTTCGGCGTGCGCAAGCCGCGCGGACTGGAGCTGTGCGCCGAGTGGGAGCGCCGCGGCGATCTGTCGTGGACGACCTACGCGCGACCCGACCACGCGGACGACGAGCTGTTCGCCGCGATGAAGCGCGCGGGCTGCCACACCGTGATGATGGGCGTCGAGAGCGCCGACCAGAACGTGCTGGCCGGCTACCAGAAGAAGTACGACGTCGCCGACGTGCGCGAGGGCTTCGCGCGCGCGAAACGGCACGGGCTGCGCACGGTCGGCACATTCATCATCGGCCTGCCCGAGGAGACCGAGGACTCGATCCGCCGCTCACTCGACCTGGCGCTCGAGCTCGAGCTCGACTTCATGAGCCTCAACATGGCCGTGCCGCGCTTCGGCACGCCGTTCCGCGCGCGAGCGATCGAGCTCGGCCTGGTCGACGAGAACGACCTGGTGATGGACCAGGGCGGCGCCGAGGCCAAGCTCCCGACGCAAGCGCTCGACCGCGCGACGATGCTCGCGCTCAAGAAGCGCATGGTGCGCCGCTTCTACCTGCGCCCGAGCTACCTGTGGCGACGCGTGCGAAGCGCGGCGAGCCTCTACGAGCTGCGCGCGCAAGCTCGCGAGGGGCTCGCGCTCCTGTTCCGCAACGTGTGAAGCGCTCGTCGCCCCGGCGCGACCCACTTGTTCGGCGCCGCGCCTGACCGCGCAGCAATCGCAAAGCTCGTCTGAAGCGCCGGCGCTCGACTTCCAATTGAAGTCGGCGTGACACGAGCGGTCGTCGCGACTACTCGTCGGCGCGTCCTCCGATGTTCCAGCACGCTCTCCCGCGAGCACGCCGTGATTCGGAGTCCATCACGCGGCCGCAGCGCTCGAGGAAAGCGTTTGCGCGGTGTCGAGAGAGGCAGGAGAGGGTCGAAGCATGGCAGTCGAGGCTCGGGACAACTCGTGCGTTCGAAGTGAGCACAGCGACACGATTCGCAGCACGCCAAAACGGACACGCACGCGCGGAGCGAGAGCTAGTCGATGGTCACGTCAGCTCCTGGTGAGCGCAGCGATCTCCGCTGCGTTCCTCGCGGCCTGCAGCGCGGGCGACACTCCGCGACCGCTGAACGTGGTCGTGATCGTGCTCGACACGCTGCGCGCGGACGCGCTCGGTTGTTACGGCTACGCGCGGCCCACGAGTCCGAACATCGATCGCTGGGCCAGCGCGGCGGTGCTGTTCGAGAACGCGCAGAGCGCTGCGCCGTGGACCGCGCCGAGCCTGATCTCGCTGATGACCTCGCTGTATCCCAACGTGCACGGGGTGGTGACTTACGACGAGCCCGGCGCGATGAACGAGCGCGTGGTCACGCTCGCGGAGTCCCTCGCGGCGCAGCGCTACCGCACGGCCGCGTTCACCGAGGGCGGCTACGCGGTCGCAGACTTCGGCCTGGGGCAGGGCTTCGAGACCTACGAGAACGCCGAGATCGCAGCCCGTGAGCCGATCTCGGACGACCTCAAGAGCCAGGGGCGACTCCACTCCAACGTGCGGCACGCGCTGAACTGGGTCGACGCGCACAAGAGCGAGCCGTTCTTCCTGTTCTTCCACAGCTACGAGACCCACACGCCGTTCGCCGCGCCGGACGAGCACGTGCGCGTGTTCCGGCCGAACTGGGATGCTCGTGAGGAGCACGAGAAGCTCGCGACGGTTCGGCGGCGCTGGATCGACGAGCACGAGATCGACGCCGCGGGACTCCAACTGCTGGCCGCGCACCGCGAGCACTGCGCGCCGGCCAACGACCTCGACCCGCGCGGCCTCGAGGAGAAGATGCGCGAGCTCAACGTCGGCGCGCTCGACCCCGGCCGGCTCGCGCTGTGGCGCGATCTGTACGACGCGGAGGTGCGCTACACCGACGCCGAGATCCAGCCGCTGCTCGAGCGACTCTCGGCGGACGACCTGCGCGAGAACACGGTCGTGGTCCTCGTCAGCGATCACGGCGAGGCGTTTGGAGAGCACGGGCGCTTCGGCCACGGCGGCGTGCTCCACGAGGAGCTCCTGCGCGTCGCGTTGATCGTGCGCGCTCCGAACGTCGCTCCCCGACGCGTTCCCGATGTCGTGCGGACCGTCGACGTGATGCCGACCTTGCTCGAGCTCGCGCACGCGACGCCGGCCTCCCACGCGATGCAGGGCCGCAGCCTCGTGCGCCTGTTGGACGGCCACTCGTTGCGCAGCGAGCCGTCGTTCAGCCATGCGCTGGGCCAGCGCGGGCGCGAGTCGCGCTTGTGGTCGGTGCGCGATGCCCGCTGGCGGCTCGTGTGGGACGAACAGCAGCGCGCGGCGCAGTTGTTCGACCTCGCCGCCGATCCGGGCGAGCTCTCGGACGTCGCCGCGGCGCACGCCGACGTCGTTGCGCGGTTGATGGGCGCGCTGCGGGCTCAGTGCGCGATGGAAGCGCTGTACGTCGAACGAGCGGTCGGCGCAGCCCACAGCCCGCACGCCGACGCCGAACGGAGCCGCGAGCTCGATCAGCTCGGGTACGTCGACTCGCACGCGTCGGCGACGGAGCGCGGGCCCGCGCGCGGACTCGCGCGACCGTCGTTCTGCGGGAACTGAGTGCGAGAGCGCTGCCCGCGAGCGCGTCGAGATGCTCGCGTTGAGCAGCCGACGCCGGGAAGTGCGAGAGCGACGCGTGGTGAAGACGCATGCGGTGACGAGCCACCTCTCGCCCACGAGCGCGCGCGGCGCGGACACGGGCCGGCGCGAAG
This sequence comes from uncultured Planctomycetia bacterium, assembly GCA_938003765.1. Classification (GTDB taxonomy): domain Bacteria; phylum Planctomycetota; class UBA1135; order UBA1135; genus WYBT01. The sequence continues at coordinate 29,908 of CALKYE010000123.1, read as the reverse complement.
TTCTTTCCACCCGCCGCAGCGCCGCTCGCATCGGCGCCGCGCGCTCAGCGACCGAGAGGCCCACGCGACCGATTGGATGGCGCCGCTCGGTGCGCGTCCGGGCTCCCAAGGAGGTCGCGCCGTGGGTTACCGTCTTTGGCTATGTCCGTCCCCTGCCAATCTCCCGGCGCAACCCCCGACAGTGCGAGCGATCGCCTCGCGCGCCGGCGGTGTGACGGCTGGCTGAGACCTGCGCGCGCGCTCGGCGCACAGCGTCCAGCCTGCGTCGAGGCAGCGCGGCGCTCGCAGGCAACCGCCGCGTTGGAGGGCGCGCATGCGCACCGCGTCTGACGGGTCGCGCCTCGGCGCACGCACCGTCGCGCTGCTCGTGTTCCTGGTGGTTGTCGCGCTCGCCCTGCGCTGGCCGCTGCTCTCGCGCAGCGTCTGGTTCGACGAGGCGTGCATGTCGACGCAGCGCACCGGAACCCTCGAGCAGCTCCTCGCCACGCTGTACGTCGACATCCACCCGCCGCTGTTCGTGGCGTTCATGCACGTGTGGAACGCGACCTTCGGCGACTCGGCGCTCTCGATGCGCACGCCGCCGATGGTGTGCGGCCTGCTCAGCATTCCAGCGCTCTTCTGGACCGGCCGACGACTGGTCGGTGATCGCGCAGCGCTCATCGCCGCCGCGCTGCTCGCCTGCTCGCCCGTGCACCTGTGGTACTCGGCCGAGGCGCGCCTCTACAGCCCGATGGTCCTTGCGGCGCTGGTCGCGGTCGGCTGTTGGCATCGCCTGCTGCGCGGCGAGAGCAGCGTGCTGCTGTGGATCGCGCACGGGCTCAACCTGCTGGTGATGGTCGCGCTGCACTACTACCTCGCGGTGTACGTGCTGCTGCTCGCGGCGCTGGCCCCGCTGGTCGTCCGCGGCATCTCGCCGGCCGTCAAGCGACTGTGGCTCGCGCACGGAGCGGCGCTCGCGCTCCTGGCCGCCTTCGTCGGCGTGAAGATCGCCTTCGGCCACTTCGAGAAGTCGCAGGACTACATGCGCGACCTCGCGCCGACGGAACTGCTGCCGCTGTTCGCCGGCTGGATGTGGACAGGCAATGTGTTCGCCGCGCTCGCGCCGGAGCGTGCGACGCTCGCCGACGGACTGCGCATCGGCGCCGCGGCTCTGTGGTTGTCGCTCGCGTGGCTCGGTTGGCTCTCGATCCGACGCGCGCGCGTCGAGCGGCCCGACGGTCCGTGGCTGGCGGCGTTCGCGCTCGCGATCCCTTCGTTCCTGTTCGTGTTGCCGTGGGTCGGGCTGCACAACAACTACATCGAGCGCAGCACGATCGCCGCGCTGCCGTTCGTGCTCCTGTGGATCGGAGCGGGACTCGACGCCGCGGGGAAACGCTGGGGCGCCGTGTTGGGACTGCTGACCGCGACGGTGCTGATCGCGAGCGTGGCGACGATCTACCGCTACCAGTACGAGCGTTGGACGATCTACAAGCCCAACCCGGACTGGTCCTCGGCGGCCGCATACCTCGGTTCTGAGATCGACGCAGGCGCCGTCCGCCGTCCGATCTTCACCTCCAAGCCCAACCCGCGTTCGCTGTGCTACTACGACAAGCGCATCCAGGACGTGAAGAACCTCGCGCCCGCGGCTGAGCTCGGCGCGATCGGCGGCAAGGTGCGCAAGCGCTTCGGCGCGTGGTTCGGCGACTTCGCGGAGCGCACGTTCGCGGAGTTCGAGCGCCAGAAGGCGGAGCTGCTCGCGAACGCCGAGCTGCTGGTCTATCGCTCGGGCGACGGCACGCTGGCCTCGCTCGACCCGCGCGCGCAAATCGGCGACGGCGCGTTCTATTTGCTGCGCAACCACTGGCATCCGCCGGCCGATAGGACGGTCGAGATGCTGGTCGCGAGCCCCGACGTCGAGATCCTCGAGACCAAGGCCTTTGCAGGCGTGACGGTCTGGAAGGCGAGGCTGCGTCGATGAGCGAGGTGCGCGCGCAGCGCACGGCCGAGGGCCCGACTCCGGAGCTCTCGGTCGTGGTGGCCTGCTATCAAGAGGAAGGCCACCTGCGCGAGTCGGTGCGCGAGCTCGTCGCGACGCTCGACGAGAGCGGCGTCAGCTACGAGCTGGTGTTCCTCGACGACTGCAGTCGCGACAACACGGCCGCGATCGTGCGCGAGCTGGTCGCGGGGCTGCCGCAGGCGCGCGCCGTCTACCACGCGCAGAACGTCGGCCGCGGCGGAACGGTGAGCGAGGGCTTCCGACTCGCGCGCGGGCGCATCGTGGGCTTCCTCGACATCGACCTCGAGGTCCACTGCCGACATATCCCGCGCATGCTCGCCGCGATCCACGCGGGGGCCGACGGCGCGACGGCGTACCGCGAGTACTCCGTGGGAGTGAGCTGGAACGGCTTCGTGCGCCACGTCCTCAGCCAGGGCTACCGCTGGATCGTCGGCCTGTTCCTGCGCCTGCCGTACCGCGACACGGAGACCGGCTTCAAGTTCTTCGTGCGCGAGCGCGTGCTGCCCGTGCTCGACGAGACGCGCGACCGCGGCTGGTTCTGGGACACGGAGATCATGGTGCTCGCGCATCGCGCGGGCTTGAAGATCGTCGAGGTTCCGTGCCCGTTCGTGCGCCGCGGCGACAAGCAGTCGACCGTGCGCGTGTTCCGCGACACCTGGCGCTACATGGTCGCGCTGCGCGCGTTCCGAAAGCGGCTGCGCGAGGAAGAGCGGCTCTCCGAGCGCAGAGGCGAGTAGCTCACGCCGCGCCGGCGAGCCGACGCCAGAAGTGCTCGAGCGCCGCGGAGTAGCCCGGCGCGTGCTCGAGCGCCAGCGACTCCTCGCGCGTCGTCCAACGCAGCTCGAGGTGTTCGTCGCTGAGCACGATCTCGCCGCGCGGCTCGACGCACTCGAAGCCCACGAGAAAGGCCGGATGCGGGCGGTGCGACTCGATCGGCCGCACCCACGTGACCAGCGGCGCGGCGATCTCGCACTCGAAGTGCGGACCGAGTTCCTCGCGCAGCTCGCGGCGCAGGATCTGGGCCTGCGGCGTGCTCTCTTCGCCGACGTCGATGCGACCGCCGGGCAGCTCCCAACACTGTGGCCCGTAGGCCTCGCGCAGCATCAGGAGCCGTCCGTCACGAACGATGAACGCCTTGACGGCGACCTGGAAGAGCTGGATGGGCTTGCGCACGGCGCGAATGTACGCCGTGCGCTCGCACCGCGCTCACGGCGTCCACGTCACCTTGAGCGCGTTCGAGAGGTTGAACGTGCTCGCCGTGCAGAACGACGCCGAGTCGCGGTACCAGGCCTGGTAGTAGCGCACGTCGCCGGGCTGCAGCGACTGGTTGAACGCCGAGATCGGCGTCTGACCGAGCGCGGGGTAGTTCGCCACCCCGCCGCTCACCGAGATCAGCGGCAAGCGCAACGTGAACCCGTTGACGCACCGCAACCCGTCGCCGAACGGAGCCGCCGCGCCGGCGGTCGTGCCCTGGAAGAACAGACACGAGCTGTTCAGCGGCATTCCGACGACGTTCAGTCGGAACGAATCAGCGCCGACGCTCGCGTCGCCCAGTCCGCTGAGCAGCGCGCCGTTGCCGTTGGCCGAGTTCCTGCACCCGCGTCCCGCCGCGCCGTTGTTCGAGCACGGACAAGCGACGCCCGAGCCATCGCCGGCGCAGAAGCTCTCCACCATCCCGCCCGAGCAACCGTTCCACAGTCCGCCCTGCACGTCGTAGCCGTTGTTGAGCGAGAGGTACACCCACGCGCCGAAGTAGCGCTGCTTCGCGCCGCCGGACGCGGCCTGCGCGTAGACCTTGCACTCACCCTCGACCGCCGGCGAGCCCGCGAAGTTGCGCCGCAGCTCGCACGGGTAGAGCGAGTCGCCGCTGACGTAGTACGTGCAGGTCCAGACGTCCGGCTGGCCGCCGACATCGCGCTCGTCGAAGCCGAGGAAGAATTGCTCGCCGTCGCAGTCGATCGAGGGGTTGAGCTGATCGCGGTACCAGCTCGTCGAGGGGAACTGGCCGACGAGGTTGGTCGGAGCTCCGACGATCGCTCCGCGACAGACGCGCGCCATCAAGTCGCGATCGCCGAAGTTGCGCTCGTACACGACCACGTACGGCCGCTCGACGCCGAGCACGGTTGGATCGCTGACGGTGGAGACGCTGGGATTGCGCTCGTCCAAGATCGAGGTCTCGATCGGGAAGACCGGCGTGAGGATCGCGCCGGTCCAGCGAACGCGAGCCCCGTAGATGTCGTGGTCGCTGGGGTTGAAGCGCCGCTGCCAGACCACGTTCCAGGCGGCCGTGTTGCCTCCGTCTTCGATGCCCAGGCCATTGGAGATGCGCGGGCGCTCGTTCCAAGTGGTCGGACCATCGAGCGTCACGAAGCCCGGCGTGACGACACCGTCGCGACTCACCACGGTCGACTCGATGCTCACTGCGCTGGCGCTGACCGGTCGTTGCCACACGACGCAGTAGTTGCTCGCGCCCAAGTACGGATCGCCGCCGACGTCGGGCAGGTTGCGATAGGCGCCATCCTGCGGGCTGACGAAGAACTGCGCGCCACCGACGTCGGAGCTCACCGGATCCACCAGGCGTCCGCGGATGTCCGCGGGCTGTCCCGCCGGCACGGCTGCCGCCACGACCAAGAAGCGATTCGTCGAGTTGTTGTTCGCGATCGCCGGCGTGGTCCACGACACGGAGGTGTAGTCGACGGTGATCGTGGACTCGAGCAGTCCGGTCGCGCTCACCAGTCGCACGTACACGTCGTAGTCGGACGCCGAGAACACGCGCGCGAAGCTCACGCCCCAGCGCGCCGAACTCGCGTCGTAGGCCACGTCGCACAAGAAGTCGTCGCTGGGACTCGAGGTCGAGACGGTGAAGAAGGTCACGAACGGGTCGATCACCAACGGGAGCTGCGCGTTCGCAGCGAACTCCGCGGGCACGCGCAGTTCGAGCGCGCCGTCGACGAGCTGGCTGTCGAGCGCGAGCCGCGCGCCATCCGCGTCGAGCACGAAGGCCTCGCTGTAGTCGACGCGCCCGTACTGGTTCTCGAAGCTGAGGCTCGCGCCGTTGTCGCGCGCGGCGAGCTCCGTGGCGAGATCGATGCGCAGCACCAGATCGCCCTCTCCGGGGAGTTCGTTGAACACGAAGCGCTGCTCGAGCGAGTCGAGCGCGAGCTCGTACTCCTCGACGAACGCGCCGCGGTCGATGCGCACGGTGTCGCCGCTGCGCGTTACGCCGCGCTCCTCGAGCTCGATGGGCTCGCCGCCGCGCGCGCACGCGCTCGCGCGGAACTCGACGGGGAAGTTCTGCGGCGCGCCCGAGCCGAAGAACGGGATGACGCTCGCGCCGCGCTCGTCGAAGCTGGCCTTGTAAGCGGCGCCGTGCGCCCACAGCCGCCCGTCGCCGGGCGCGTCGAAGTCGACCCGCTCGAAAGGCGCAGCGGCGATGTCGCGCGGCGAGAAGGGCATCGCCGGTTCGAGCTGGAGCGGCGGCGGCGCGCGGTCGGGCTCAGGCGTGCGGTGGAGTTGGGCTTGGTCCTGCGCGGTGGCGAACGGCAAAGCGAGCAGGAGCGCCACCGTCGTACGTACCTTGGAGAATCGGAGCATGGAGAACTTTCTGTGATTGGAATGCGCTCGTTGGGCGCACGGCCTCTCCACGGCCATCACGAAAGTTCGCGGCTGTTTCCTTTCGCATTTCGAGTCACCCGCCCTCTGCGCTCCTTGCGGCCGAACGAGGCTCGCATCGAGAATCCATCACCGTATGACCGTCCGAGAAACCAGCTGGACCCTGATCGACTCCGCGCGCGACGGCGATCAGGCCGCGCGCGAGCGCTTCGCCCGCGAGTACGAGCCGATCGTGCGCTCGTACTTCGGCGCGCGTTGGCGCACGGGCACGCTCGCGAGCGAGATCGACGACGCGGTCCAAGAGGTGTGGATCGACTGCCTGCGCGAGCGTGGCGCGCTCGAACGCGCCGACCCCGAGCGCCCCTTCCGACCGTTCCTCGCCGGCGTCGCGCGGACCGTGGCGCTGCGCTTCGAGCAACGCCGCGCACGCGGCGAGGCCGTCGCGATGGAAGAGGAGAGCCACGAGGCGCGCGAGACCCGCGTCAGCGTCGCCTTCGATCGCGCCTTCGCGCGGAAGGTGATGCGCGACGCCAGCGAGCTGCAGCGCGCCCGCGCCGCGGCGGCCGGCGGCGTGAAGCTGCGCCGCGTGGAGTTGCTCGAGCTGCGCTTCCAGGACGGCCTGACGATTCCGCAGATCGCCGCTCTGTGGAGCGAAGACGCTGCGCGCCTGCACCACCTCTACGCCGATGCTCGCGCGGACTTCCTCGAAGCGCTGCGCGACGTCGTGCGTCAGCGCGGCGGGCCCACGGGCGGCGAAGCGCTCGAGCGCGAGTGCGAGTGGATGCTGAGCGTGCTGCGCGGCGCCAAGGACTGACGCGGGAGCGTCACTCGATCAGCGCCAGCGACTCCTCGATCCACGCGCGCAGCGGCGGGTACGACCGCGAGAGCATGTCGAACTGTTGGCGCAAGCTCTCGAACGTCGCCGCAGCCTCGTCGACCTCCCCCATGCGCAGCGCGCAGACGCCCACGAGCCACGTGCGGAGCGGAGTCTCCTCTCCCAGTTCGCGCGCGCGCGCCAGCTCACCCCTCGCGCCCTGCGGATCACCGCTCGCCAAGAGGCCCACGGCGAGCATCACGTGCCCCAGGTCGAAGTTGGGGTGCACTTCGACCAGCCTCCGCACCGAAGGCAGCGCGCGCAGCGGACCGCCGAGTTGCTCGTCGGCTTGCAGCGTGAGCAACGAGCTCAGCGTCGCGAGCATGCGCACGTCGTCCGGCTGCGTTCGCAGGCCTTCCTCGAGCACGTCGCGCGAGTCTTCGAAGCGACCGGCGTTCTGCAGCGCGAGCGCCATGTACAGACGCACGTCCGCGCGACGTGACTTGAGCTCGAGACTGCGCTCGTAGGCTTCGACGGCCTCGTCGCTGCGGCCGAGCTGCGCCAAGCAGTAGCCGCGATAGAAGTGGGCGTCGGCGTACTCCGGCGCGAGCTCCAACGCTCGCTCGACGTGCTCGAGTGCGTCCGCGTGCCGTCCGTTTCCGACCCGCGCGACGCCCAGGTGCAGTTGCGCCTCCGGTAGCCGCGGATCGAGCTCGACTGCGCGCTCCAGGTGCGTGAGGGCGCGGTCGCGTTCGCCGAATGCGCTGAGCGCGAGCCCCAGCTCGACGCGGAGGAGCGCGGAGTTCGGATCGCGTTCGACGAGACCCTCGAAGACCTGCGCCGCCTCTTCGTAGCGCCCGAGTCGACTCAGCGTGTTCGCCACGTGCTGGGCCACGTGCAGATCGTCGGGCGCGAGCTCCGCGGCGCGCCGGAACAGCTCCAGCGCCCGTTCGGTGCGCCCGCCCTCGACCAGCGCCTGACCGAAGTCGTGCCACACCGCCACGAGATCGGGGCGCAGCGCGAGCGCGGCCTGATAGTGCGCGAGCGACTCCTCCGACTTGCGCTCGCGCGCGATGTGGAGCGTGCGCGCCAGCTCGAGCGCGAGCTTGAAGTCGCGCGGATGGCGCAGGCGCGCGCGTTCGAGCGTCTCGATGGCGCGCTCGAGCTCACCCGCTTGCGCGAGCGCGTGCCCCAGGAGCCACAGCGTCGGCGCCGACACCAACGCTTCCGCCGAGCGAGCCGCAATCTCGCGCAGCGCGTCGACGTCCTTCGTTGCGAGCGCCTGTCGCAAGCGCTGGCGCAACGGATCGGAGTCCAGCGCGCTCGCGAGCTGCGCCAGTGCGTCCGCCTGCTCCTCGCGCTGCGCGTTGCGCCGCACGTTGGACCACTCGTCGAGCACGCCAGCCAGCTCGACCGTCAGCCCGCGCGAGGCGAGCGCTTCCAACGACGGCGTGCGCCCCGGCTGGTCGAGCGGCAGCCCATTCGACTCGAACGCCTGTTCGTAGGCGCGATCGAGCAGCGCCCAGTCGTTGGGGTAGACGTCGTCGCCCTCGGGCCGGCGCACCTCTTCGACCGCCGTCAGCAGCGACCGGTTCGAGCGCTCGAGCTCCGCGGCCTCGCGCGCTGCGCGCTCCTGCGTGCGCACGGCCTCGAGCGCCGCACTCGCATCGCGGCCGAGTTGCTCGAGCTCCTCGCGCCCCTCCGTGCGCGCTCGCGCTCGCTCCGCCGCCGCCAGCGCCCGCCCGAAGTCGCCCGCCGCGCGCGCTTCCCCGGCTTCGCCGAGGTCAGCGAGCACGTTGCGCTGCAGCCCGCCGATCTCGGCTGCGTGCGCCTCGCGCCGCACGAACCACGCACTCGAGCCGACGACGACGAGCAGTGCGCCAGCGACCGTCATGCGCACGCTCGCCTTCGCACGTTCGCGCGAACGCGCGGCCTCCAGCTCCGCATCGCGGGCGCGCTCGGCCAACGCCGCGAGGTACGCGCTCATGCGCTGCGCCACGACTTCCGCAGAACGCGGCCGAAGCTCGGGCTGCGGCGTCAGACAATCGCGGCACAGCTCCACCAGCTCGCGGTCGGCGTCGCACTGTTCGAGCCGCTGGCGCGCGTCGTCGAGCTCGGCGCGCGCGGCCTGCACCGTCGTTCGCTCGGCGTCGCCCACGTACGGCGGATTGCCGGTGAGGATCTCGCACAGCGTGGCGCCGAGCGCGAACACGTCGGTGCGCTCGTCGATCTTCTCCGTCTCGCCGCGCGCCTGCTCGGGCGCCATGTACGCGGGCGTGCCCATCACCGCGCCGAATTGGCTGGGCGCGCCGGCGCCGCTGCTGCGGGAGGTCGCGACGAGCTCCGTGCGCGCTCGCAGCTCGTCGACGCTGGTTCCGAGCACCTTCGCGAGCCCCCAGTCGATGACCTGCACCTCGCCGAAGCCGCCGATCAGCACGTTGCCCGGCTTGAGGTCGCGGTGCACGACGCCGCGCGAGTGCGCGTACGCGATCGTCTGGCACACGCTCGCGAACACGTCGAGCAGCTTGCGTCGGCCGCGCCGATCGACGCCTTGCAACGCGTCGGCGAGCGTGCGCCCGCGCACGAGCTTCATGGCGAAGAACGGGCGCTGATCCGCCATCAACCCCAGCTCGTACACGGGGACGATGCCGGGGTGCTGGAGCTGCCCGCCGATCTGCGCCTCCTCGACGAAGCGTTGGACGATCTCGGGCCGTGACGCGAGGTCTTCGCGCAGCACCTTGAGCGCCACCTCGCGCCCCAGGTCCACGTCGCGTCCGCGCAGCAGCACACCCATGCCGCCGCGCGCGAGCTCGCCTTCGACGCGGTAGTTCGCGCGGCCGGCCACCTCGGTGGAAGCTGCTTCGGTCGCTCCGGGCGCGCGCGACGGCGACGAATCGCGCAGGCTGATGCGCGTCACGGCCACTCCGGCGGCGCGCTCGATCGCGTGCAGCGCCGTCACCCGCTGGCCGCCGAAACCCGCCGCCAGGCCCGCGTCGAGGGGATCGCCGTCGCTCGGGGAGAACTCGCTCAGGGAGAACTCACTCATGGGTTCATCCTCGCATCCCGCGCCGCGCGCGGATCTCGCGCCTGCTTTCCGGAAAATCGTCGCGGGAACGCCGGACGGCCGCCGTCAGCGTCCGAGCGACGACGCCTCAAGCGCCGCACGCGCGCGCCGGGCCGCGCTGTTGATCCGACGCGGCGCGAGCGCGAACCTCGCCACCTGGCCCATGGACCGCAAGCTGCTCAACAAGCTCAAGTTCCACCTCGCGCGCCTCTTGGCGCAGCCCGAGGCCGAGGACTGGGAGCGCGTGGTCGCGACGCTCGACGGTCTCGAGGGCCAGCGGCCCGACGCGCAGACCCTGGCGGTGCACAAGCTGCTCGAGAAGGACGCCCCCGTGTTGCGCCAGTGGCGCCTGCCCAGCGACGCGCAGCGGCTGTTGCACGAGCTCACGCTCGCCACGCGGCGCGAGGAAGCCGCCTCACCGCGCCCCCTGAGCGTCGAAGAGCGCGTCGCCACCGCCTTGCGCGGTCGCGCGTTGCTCGTGATCGGCGGCGACCCGCGCAACCAACACGCCGAGCGCTTGAGGAGCACCTTCGGCCTGAGCGAACTCATCTGGCCGGTCACGCGCGAGGACGCGCCCGACCTCTACTCGCTCGAGCCCGTGATCGCGCGCGCCGACGTCGCCGCCGTCGTGCTCCTGATCCGCTTCATCCGCCACGCGCTCAACGACGTCGACGACCTGTGCACGCGCCACTCCAAGCCGCTCGCGCGCTGCACCGCCGGCTACAACCCCGCGCAGGTCGCGACCGCGTTGCTGGAGCAGTGCGGGAAGCGTTTGGGGCTGGTGTGAGGGCGGCGCACCGCGCGCGCTTTCGCTGGGAACGCGTCGATCCGAATCGTGCGGCCGGAAACTAGTCCAAGTGCATTCGACGGTGATCGCCCGACACGGGGCCAGCGCGTCGCGGAGCGGCAGCGTGCGAACTGACGGATTCATGGGGCCGTCGTGGCTCGATGCAGTGGCCCGCGCAGCACGCCCGCCGAGCGCACCGACGCTGCGGTGCATCACGCTCTGCGCGAGCGACTCGCGCGCGCAGGCGTTCGTCGCGACGAGCATCGCTTCATCGCCGCCGCGAGCCGCGCGGGTCGTCGGCGGGGGCGCGATCGCGCGTCGCCGCTGCGTAGACTGCGCCGCTCGATGAGCACACCCGCGCAACGCCTGCGGCTCGCCGAGTGGCTGCGACTGAGCGACACCCAGCGCGCGCTGGTGTGGGCCGGCATCGTGGGCTTCCTCGGCGCGCTGAGCTCGGTGGGCTTCCGCATGCTCGCGCAGACCGCGCAGACCCTGTTCTTCGGCGTCGACGGCGATCCGGCGCGCTTCGCCGACGAGCTGCACTGGGCGCGCAAGCTGCTGGTCCCTGCGCTCGGCGGACTCGCGGCGGGCCTGGTGATCCGCTTCGGCGCGCACCTCGCCAAGGGCCAGAGTTCGGCGGACTTCATGGAGGCGGTGTCGCTCGGCGACGGCACGATCCGCGTGCGGCCGAGCCTGGTGAAGAGCGGCGCGTCACTGCTCAGCGTCGCCAGCGGCGGCTCGATCGGACGCGAGGGCGCGATGGCGCAGCTCAGCTCGATGATCAGCTCCTGGCTGGGCCGCCGCGCGCGCCTGCCCAAGCCGCGCCTCCAGTTGCTCGTCGCCTGCGGGGCCGCGGCGGGCATCGCTTCGGCCTACAACGCGCCCATCGCCGGCGCGCTGTTCGTGGCCGAGATCGTGCTCGGCACGATCGCGATGGAGAGCCTCGGCCCGCTCGTGTTCGCCTCGGTCGTCTCCACCGTGACCACGCGCGAGCTGCTCGGCCAGGCGCCGCTGTTCGAGACGCCGCCGTTCGAACTCGTCAGCCCGCTCGAGCTCGGCCCGTACCTGCTCCTCGGGGCGCTGCTCGGCGCGCTGGCGCCGCTGTTCGTGCGCACGCTGCGCATCGTCGAGCAGCACTTCACGCGCCTCGTCGCGTCGGCGCCGCTGCGGTTGTGCCTGGGCGGCGCGATCGTCGGCGCACTCTCGCTCGTCCGCCCCGAAGTGTGGGGCAATGGCAACAGCCAGATCGGCGCGATCCTCTCCGGCCACGGCGCGGCAGGGCTGATCGCCTCCGTGCTGCTGTTCAAGTTCGCCGCGACCGTCGCGTGCGTCGGCTCGGGCGCGGTCGGCGGCGTGTTCACGCCCACGCTGTTCCTCGGCGCGTCGTTCGGCGCGCTGTTCGGCGACGCGGTCAGCCGCACGCTGCAGCGCTGGAGCGCCTCGCCCAGCGCCTACGCCCTGGTCGGCATGGGCGCGTTCCTCGCCGGCGCCACGCACGCGCCGCTCACCGCGATCCTGATGCTGTTCGAGATGACGCTCGACTACGGCATCGTGCTGCCGCTGATGCTGGCGTGCGTCACCGCGTACTACACGGCGCGCGCCATCGATCCGGCGTCGCTGTACTCGGGCAAGCTCGCGCACAGTCACGCACCGCTCGAGCGCACGATCCGCGAGCTGATCCGCCCCAATCCGCTCACCGTGCGGCCCGACACGACCTTCGAGGAGCTCGTCGCCCTGTTCGGCGCGCACCGCCACAACTACATCTACGTCGTCGACGAGCGCGCGCGACTGCTCGGCGCCGTCGGCCTGCACGACATCAAGTCGCTGCTCAGCCGTCCCGAGCTCTCGCAGCTCGTGCTCGCCTCCGAGCTGATGCACGCCGACTTCCCGGCCCTGGCTGCGGACACGCCCCTCGGCGTGGCGCTCGAACGCCTGCTCGCCCACGACGGCGAGCGTCTCCCGGTGGTCAACGACGAACGCGAGCGCCAGCTCGTCGGCGCCCTCTCCAAGCGCGACCTGCTCCTGACGCTGAACCTCGCGCGCTCGAGCTGAACCGGCGCCCGCGGCCCTTCCGCGCGCCCGGAGAAGCGCCGCGCATTTTCCTGTCCACCCGGGGCGGGCCGACGGCACTTGGGCTCCGTGCGGAGCGCCGCACGCTGCTGAACTCCTGATACCGACTGTGCTTTGCCCGACGCCGGCCCCCTATCGCCGGCCTTCCTGATGCCAACCTCTGTGTGAGCGAGAGACGCCACTCTCGCTCGGTCCTGCGAGGCCGTTGCCACGAGCAGCGGCCTCGCTGCTTTCGGCGATGGTGCGCGACACCGCGCGCGCCGTGGACCCTCGAGCGCAGCTGGCTACCTTCTACGGATGCCGCGCCACCACTCGAAGCTGCTCGCGCTGTGCCTGGCGCTGTTCGGCGCGGCGGCGGTCGCGCTGTGGTGGTTCGCGGCGGACGAGGGCGATGGCGCGGCGGCGCGCGCGCCGGCGACGGACTCGAGTGTTCCGACTGACGCGCCTGCGCAGCGAACGACTCTCGAGGCGCCGAGCAGCGTCGAACGCGTGGAGCGCGATCCGTCGCACAAGCGCGGGCTGTCGGTGTTCCTGGTCGGCGAGGCGCGCACCAGCGCTGGCGAGCCGGCGCAGGTCGATCTGGTCCTGATTCGCGGCGGCGACGGGGTGGACGGCTCACTGCGCACGGTCGAAGTGCGCGACATCACGCGCGAGCGCGCGAAGCCTCGCAGCTACGTGAACGGTCGCGTTGCGCGAACGGCGGACGACGGGAGCTTCCGCGTCGAGATCACCGAGCACGTGAGCGAGCGCCTGGCGGCCGGCGCGGCTCGGCTGGAGCTGTGGATCAAGGCGTTGCGCATCGGCGAGAGCCCGCGCGAGTTCTCGGTGGCGATCCCGCTCGAGCGCGAATGGCGCGAGGCGAGCGCGCCCGTCGAGGTGCGCGCCGATCTCGTCCTGCGAGGTTCGGGGCGTGTGCACGGGCGTGTGCTCGGCCGCGAGCCGCTGGAGAGCGATGCGTGGGTGGCGCTGTTCGAGTTCAACGAGGGAACGCTGCGCCGCCAGCCACTGGCGAACACGCGCTGCGACGGCGAGAGCGGCGCCTTCGAGTTCCTGGCCGAGGTCGATCGCGAGGTGGCGCTGGTCGCTTGGACCGAGGGCTCGCGCCCGCGGACCGAGCGCCTGTTCGTGAGCGACAATTCCGCGCCGCTCGAACTGCTGCTCGACCGCGCCGAGCGTTTGACGGGAGTGGTGAAGCTGGGCCCCGACGGCGTGGCCTGCGGCCTCGACCTCGAGCTCATGGTGACCGGCGGCATGTCGTGCGCCGTGGGCGAGGACGTGCTCACCTGGACCGGCGACGCGTTCGAGTGGTCGCGGCCGTACGGGCAGTGCGACAGCTCAGGGCGTTTCGAGTTCACGGGCCTCGCGCCGGGCCGGTATCGCGCTCACGTGAAGGCGCCGCGCGGCGTGCGCTCGAGCGCCATCGCGCTCGACGTCGTCGCGCCAGCGCAGGATCTGCTCCTCGAACTGCCGCTCGCGCGCGTGGAGCTCGCGCTGTTCAAGGACGGCGCGCCGGCCGCGAACTCCCACGTCAGCGTGAGCGAGCAACGGCCGCGCGCGATCACGTTGGATCAGGTGCAAACAGATGCGGCGGGCGTAGCGGTGCTCTGGCTGGCCGAGGATTCCGAAGTGCGCGTGACCCGACGCGAGGACAATCACGACGTCGCCGCAAACGGAGTGCTCGTCGACAATCCCGGCCCGGGCCGCTCGAGCACGCAGCGCATCGACCTGTGATGCGGCGCGCGCGGCGCGCTAGAACGTCTCGCCGTCGTCGTCGTGCGCGCGGCCGCGCTTGCCGGCGCACACGCCGCGCTTGGACTCGAGCACGAAGCGCGCGAGCTCGACCACCTCGGGCACGGGCGACTGGAACAGCTCCTCGGCCACCTGGCGCGCGCTCTCGCCGGAGCGGAACAGCGCCCACAACGCGTGACGCAGCGCGGCGCGGCGCTCCGAGTCGAACCCGGCGCGTCGCAGCCCGACCGTGTTCGGCGCGCGCCAACGCACGGGATAGCTTCCGGTGACGATCGAGAACGGCGGCGCGTCCTTGGTGACCGCGCTCATCGCGCCCACCAGCGTCAGGCGTCCGACGCGACAGAACTGGTGCACGGCGGCGCCGCCGGAGATGAACGCGCGTTCGGCGACGTGGACGTGGCCGCCGAGCATCGCGCCGTTGACGAGGATCGCGTTGCGGTCGACGCGGCAGTTGTGGCCGACGTGCGAGCCGGCCATGAGCATCACCTCGTCTCCGAGCGTGGTCACGGTGTCGGCGCCGGTGCCGCGGTGCACGGTGACGTGCTCGTGGATGCGGCAGCGCGCGCCGATCACGACGCGCGACGGTTCGTCCTTGTACTTGAGGTCCTGCGGCTCGCCGCCGAGCACGCTCGCCGTGCGCACGGTCGAACCGGCGCCGAGCTCGACGCAGCCGAACACGTGCACGCCGGCGCCGAGCACGCAACCATCGCCGATGCGCGCGCCGGCCTCGACCACGCTGTACGGACCGATCTCGACTCCCGCGCCGATCTCGGCGCGCGCGTCGACAACTGCGGTGGGATGGATGCGAGTCGAAGTGGCGGTGCTCATGGAGTTCGTCAGCATAGTGCCGCGCCGCCGTCGGCGTCTTGCGCGTCGAGCAGCTCGGCCAGTCGCTGCGCGGCCAGCGCCGGCGAGGTGGCGTCGATGCGAGCCGCGACGCGTCGACCCTGCTCGGAGTGGCGGTACAGCGGGTCGTAGTAGCGCTCGAGCAGCACTTCGACGAGCTGCGGCTCGCGGCCGGTGCGCAGGAGCTCCACCAGCGAGCCGCTCCAGCCTCCGCGCCGCAGCCGGGCTTCGATGAATTCGAGCTGAGGCGCGAGCTGCTCGCGGCTGGCGGGGTGCGCGAGGTAGTCGGAGCACAGGACTTCGACGCGGCGTTCGAGCGGAGCGTGCAGCTCGACGTTCGCGCCGCCCGTGATCGCGTTCCACACGCTGGCGGGCACGATGACGTCGCCGACCTTGCGGCTCTCGCCTTCGATGACGAGCGCGTCTCCGCGCAGCTCCTCGAGGCGCAGCGCCAGGCGCGTCTCGAACTGCTTCTGGCCGACCGGCGCGAGCCCGACCATGCCGAGAACGGAGCTGCGGTGCTGCGCCAGCGCCTCCAGGTCGAGCGTCGAGCCCGGGCGCAGTCGCTCGAGTTCGCGCAGCACCAGCGTCTTGCCCACGCCGGTCAGTCCGCGCAGCACGAGCGTTCGCGGCGCGCGCCAGGCCGCGATCCGATCGCACAGGAGCCGGCGCCACGCCTTGTAGCCGCCTTCGACGAGCGCGACGGGACCCAGCCCCAAGCGCGTGAGCAACGCGACGCTCGCGCGCGAACGCAGGCCGCCGCGCTGGCAATACAGCACGACGCGCGCCTCGTGGAGCTCGCGGGGAACCGGCGTCAGCGCGGACTTGAGGCGCTCGATGCCCTCGCCCGCGAGCTCGGTCAGAGCGCGCGAGAGCTCCGCCCGCGGCGCGGGCGCGTCGAGTTGCGCCGCCAGCTCCGCCACGAACGGCTCGAGGTGCGTTTCGAGCGCGCGCCGACCGGCCTCGAACGCGGCCTGCGGCGAGACCTGCCGGTAGAGCGTGCCGACCAGCGCGCGCTGCGCGTCGTCGAACAGCGGGATGTTGACGGCGCCGGGCCAGTGATCGGCCGCGTACTCGATCGGCGCGCGCAGGTCGACCACGCGCGCCGGCCGCGCGGCGACGAACTCCGCCACCGCGACCGTGGGCGTCGCGAGCGCGCTCGCCAGCCGTGCCTCCGCGTCCTCCACGCGACTACTTCGCGGCGGCGCCGCTGGGGCGCACTTCGATCGTGGCGTAGGCCGCGTCGATCATGGTCTCGAGCGTCGGCCAGGTCCCGCGGCTCGCCGACGTGGTCACCGCGACGACACGCTGGTTGCGCACGAACAGCAGCGCCGCGAACTCGAGCTGCTGCGCGCCCGATTCACCCGAGTAGCGCAGGAACACGCCCTGGCGGCCGTCGACGAGGCGCTTCTCGGCCTTGATGAGCGTCAGGTTGGGCTGCTTGGTGATGACGCGCGTCTGGCGTTCGAGGAGCTGGTCGGCGGACTCGTCGATCGAGACGTCGACCTCGGCCACGCTGATGTTGTCGCGGTAGCGCTCGATCTGCTCGGCGAACACGTACGGCACGCCCTCGAACACCTCGAGCTTCCACGACTCGGGGACGCGCATCGAGAAGTCGAACTGCGGCACGCGCCACAGCGAGCCCTCCAGGCTCGGCGCGCGACTCAGCGCGCTGGCGAGTTCGGATTCGACCTCGGCGGTCGAGCCCTGGTCCTCGGGCGAGGGCTGCAGCTTGGGCGGCGCGGCGGCGAGCTCCTGCTCGAGCTTCGTGGCCAGCGCGACCGAGTTCGCGCGGATCCAGTCGCAGGTGAGCGCGCGCGCGATGATCCGACCGGAGGCCTTGGCGCGCCACAGCTCGACGAACTGCCGCACGTCCTCGGGGCGATCGAAGTACAGGCGCCAGACCTGCGCCACGGCGCCGTTGGCGTCCTCGTAGACGAACATGCGGTCGCCGTCCCAGCCGCTCGCGGCGAGGCGCGCGCGGTCGAGCTCGACGCCGGCCTCGAGCAGGACTTCGAGCACTCCGAGCTCGCCGAGCTGGTCGTCGCAGAGCACGCGCTTGGGCGCGATGTCGGCCGAGAACTCCGGGAGCGTCACGTCGCGCGGGCGATCGCGGTGCAGCTTGGGTGCGTGCAGCAACTGCTCCGTCGAAGCGGGCGGCTCCTCGAAGGCGCCGTCGAGCGCGCCGAGGCCGCCGAGGAGCTGGCGCTGCGTCATGAAAGCGCGGCCGGCCTCGCGAGCCAGTCGGTCGGCGGCATCGACGACACTCGCCTCTTCTCGCGCCGCGCGTCCGCCGCGCGCCTCCAGCACCGCGGCGACTCGCACGAGCGCCTCGCCCGCGCGCAGAGCCGCGCTGAGAGCCTGCGCCTCGCTGGTCGGTCGTTGCGCAGCGTCGGCCACGGCCAGTCGAGGATGGCGTCGCTCCCGCGCGAGCAGGACCAGTTGCTCGAGCAGCTCGCGTTCGAAGCGCGTCGGGTCGAACTGCCGCTCCAGGTTGAACATCAGGCGTCCGCTGGGCGCGTCGAAGCGGACGAGCGCGGACTCGGCGATCGTCGCGGCGCGCGCGGCGCGGAATTCGTCGGCGCTCGCGGGGACCTTCTTCGCCAGGGCGTCGCGGAGGAGCCGGCGGGCCTCGAACACTCCGGCGCGTGTGCGCTGCGCCAGGTCGGCGTCGATCGCCGCGAGCCAGGCCTCCGACTTCACGCCTTCGAGCACGGGATCGAAGTCGAGCTCGAGACCCTGGCGCGCGAGTTCGCTGCGGGCGGAGCGGAGGAGCGCCTGGGGTGACTGTGCGTCGTTCGGTTCCTTCTGCGTGGAACGGGCGGCGGCCGCGGCGATCGGGCTCAGGCACGCGAGTGCGGCCAACAACGTGGGGAGCGTGACTTTCACGCCCGTGAATCTAACCCGCGGGGAAACTAACCCGAGGCGCGGTTGGCTTCCGCGCCGGAGCGACCGAGCATGAGGTTGCGGACCTGCACCAGCGGTCCCGGCACGAAGCCCGCGATGAACACGGCGTCGCGCAGGTGGATCGCGTAGGCGAGCAGCAAGGCGTTGCCGACGAGCGAGATCCACCAGAACGCGCGGGGGAAATGGCTGTGGGCGCTGCGCTCGCTGGCCCACCACTGGAGCACGAAGCGCGCGGACCACAGGAACTGCCCGACGCCGGCGACGAGCACCCAGGCGAGCGAAGGATCGGCGCGCCGATTCAGCTCGAACAGCGCAGCGCCGCTGAGCGCCGCGACGATCGCCACCGCCAGCACGGACGCCGCACCCACCGAGATCGGCCGCGTGGAGCCGCGCTGGAACGCGATGTTGCGCGCGTAGATCAGGCCGTTGAGGACGTAGCCGACGAGCAGCACGTGGGTGTGCTGCGACCACGCGTAGACGCCGACCATCGCCGAGCCGACGAGCGACAGCCACCAGAACAGCGGAGGCGCCACGCTGCGACCGGCGCGCTCACTGTGCCACCACTGGACGAAGAAGCGCGAGAAGAAGCACGCCTGACCGGCCAGGCCCAAGGCCTGCACAGCGCTCACGACTGGCGCTCGCCGTCCTCAGGCTGCGCGACGAGCGTCACGCGGCGGATGCGCGATCGCATCCAGCGCACGGCCAACAGATCCCGGAAGGCGCGGAAGGCGCGATTGAGGACCCCGTACTTGGAGCTGCCCGCGCGCCGCGGATGGTGCGAGACAGGATGCTCGAGGACCGAGAAGCCGTAGTAGCGCAAGAGCGTCGGCATGAAGCGGTGCATGCCCTCGAAGTGCAGCGGAGCTTCGCGGATGGCTTGGGCGCGAAACACCTTCAGCGAGCAACCGGTGTCGCGAATCGAATCGCCGCTGAGCCAGTTGCGGATCGCGTTGGCGATCTTGGAGCTCACTCGTCGCACGAAGTTGTCGTTGCGCTTGAGTCGGTAGCCGACCACGGCGTCGTGACTGCCGAGCTTGTCGATCATCGCCGGCAGGTCGGCCGGGTCGTTCTGCATGTCGGCGTCGAGCGTCGCGATGAGCGGCGCGCGCGAGCTGTGGATGCCGATGCGCATCGCCGTCGTCTGGCCGCAGTTGTGCGCGAAGACCACGCAGCGAACGCGCTTGTCGCGTTGCGCGAGCGCGCGCATCACCTCGGTCGAACCGTCGCGACTTCCGTCGTCGACCAGCACCAGCTCCCAGCGCACACGACTGCCGAAGATCTCGACCACGCGCTGGTACAGCGGTTCGAGGTTGTCACGTTCGTCGTAGACGGGCGCGACGAGACTCAGCTCCACCTGCTCGGTGACAGCGAGTGTCCGCGCAGCGCGCGGCGCGGTGCTGGTTTGAGTGGAGAGCTGCATTGTTCGCGGGTATTCTGAGCATCCTCGGGCAGGTTCAACAACTAGCCCTCCGACCCACAGCAGTGAACCGCATTGCGCAGCCCTCGCCCTCGCCGAGTGCTGCCCCGCCGCCCCTGGATTGGCGATTGTTCCTTTTGCCGCTGGTGGCCGTCGCGCTGTGCCGCGACCTGTGGGCGCCGGACGAGCCGCGCTACGCGATGATCGCGCGCTGGATCTACGACCACGGCGAGTTCCTCGTCCTGCGCCGCTGCGGCGATCTCTACCCCGACAAGCCGCCGCTGGTCTACTGGCTGAGCGGGCTGCTCGGCTGGGTCAGCGGCTGGAGCGTCCCGGCCATGCGGCTGGTGTCCGTGCTTTCGATGGCGGGCATCGCCTGGTTTACCGCGCGACTGGGCGAGCTGTGGCTCGGCCCGCGCGAGGCCCGCTGGGCGCCCGTGCTCTTCATCGGCTTCGCGCTGATCCTGTGGAACGGCGGACGCATCGCCCTCGACCCGCTGCTGACCTTGGGTTGCGTGGGAGCGCTGTACTTCGCGGAGCGTCCGGCCAGCGACACGCGCGCCGCGAACCGCGACGCCCTGCTCGCGGGAGCGTTGCTGAGCGTGGGGATGCTCTCCAAGGGACCGGTCGCGCTGATCAACACCGGCCTGCCGCTCGTGGCGTGGGCGGCCACGAAGTTGCGCTCGAACGGACCTCGCGCTTCGCGAGGCATCGTCGCGCTCGCACTCGTGCTCGCCGTCGCGCCCGTGGCGCTGTGGGCCGTCGCAGCGTCGTTGCAGGAGCCCGAACTCTGGCGACCGCTGTTCTTCGGACAACACGTCGAACGCGCAGCGAAGGGCACGGCTCACCGCGGCCCGCCGTGGCAGAACCTGTTGCAGGTTCCGCTGCTGGTCCTGCCGTGGAGCGTGCCCGTGCTGTTCGGCTGCGTCGATGGCTTCCGCGCTTGGAGAGCGCACCGCGCCGGTGACGCCAGCCAGGCGGGCCTCGCGCGCATCTGGCTCTGGGCCGCGGTGCTGTTCGTGTTCTTCTCGATCATCCCCGCCAAGCGCGAGCTGTACTTGATGAGCGCCTATCCGGCGTTCGCGCTGCTCGGCGCGCGGCGCTTGGTGCGCGCGATCGAGCTCGGCGCCGTGGGCGCCCGCTCCGCCGCGCTGCCGCTCGCGTTGTTCGCACTGCTCGGCCTCACCCTCGCGCTCGGAGCGCCGCTGGCCGAACGCGTGCTCGCCCCCGACTCGCCCTTCGACGCGCGCCACGAGTACGAGCGCCTGCTCGCCGCGTACCCCGACCTCGCTCTCCGCGGAGCGCTCAGCGGCGCCGTGTTCGTGATCGGCGCGGCGTTGGGCTGGCGCGCCTGGCGAGCGCGCAAGTTGGAGTCCTGGGCCACCACCGTCGCGACCACTTGGGCGGTCGGCGTCGCAACGACCGCGGTGGCGCTGTTGCCGGTCAACGACGTGGTCAAGAGCGACCGCGAGCTCGCTTCGACGATCGCCGCGCTGCCGGGCGAGCCCGAGGCGATCCCGTTCTACAACACGCACCCCGAGGGCCCGCGCTTCTACGGCGCAGGTCCGTGCGTGAGCGCCGCGGTCGAAGAGCTGCTCGACGGCCGGCTCGAGTCGCGCGCCGCGCAGGAAGGCGACGACTTCGTGGCCGTCGTGCGCGAGCCGAACTGGCTCGCCAAGCCCGCCGACGAGCGCGCGCGCTTCCGCGAGCTCGCGCACGTCCGCGTCGGTTCACGCCCGCTGATCGTGATCGGCGCGGGGCCGGCGCGGTAGCCGCAGGTGGAAGCGCGCGCCGCCCAGCTCGGGCGAGCGATCGACGCGCAGCTCGCCGCCGTGCGCATCGACGGCCTTCTTCGAGATC
The DNA here is from genome assembly GCA_938003765.1 of uncultured Planctomycetia bacterium. GTDB lineage: Bacteria > Planctomycetota > UBA1135 > UBA1135 > WYBT01. The sequence continues at coordinate 8,786 of CALKYE010000123.1, read as the reverse complement.
GACAAGCCCAGTCCGTAGCCCGCGCGACGGTTCTTCATCGTCTCGCCGCGGTAGAACGGCTCGAAGATGCGTTCGCGTTCGCTCTCGGGGACGCCCGGACCGGTGTCCTCGACGGTCACGTCCAGCGCCGCTGGTTCGGCCTTCAACGTGAGGCGCACGCGGCCGCCCGTCGGTGAGTAGTCGATCGCGTTGGCCACGAGGTTCGAAACCGCGAGCCAGAGCGCTTCGCGATCGCCGACCAGCTCCGCGCGCTCGTCGAGCAGCTCCTCGAGTTCGATTTCGCGCCGCACGGCGTGCGAGCGCTCGCGCCGCAGCCGCACGCGCGCCTCCTCCGCGAGGTCGAAACTCTCGGCTTCGCGCGGACCCGTGGCCTGACTGATCGAGACGAGCGTCATCAGGTTCCCGACGGCATGCCCGAGGTCGCGCAGCTCCTCGAGATGGCTGCGCAGCACCTTGCGGTACTCCTCCGCTTCGTGCTCGCGCATCAGCACGACCTCCGTCTCGCCGATCAGGTTCTGCAGCGGTGAGCCCAGCTCGTGCGCCAGGCCCGCGGTCAGGAGCCTCGTGCGGTCGGCTTCGATGCGGATGTTGCCGAGCATGTCCCCCAGCGCCGCGACGACGTTGCCGATCTCGCGCGGCACGTTCTCGGTGTCGAGCGCGACGTTCTCGCGCGAGTCGCGCACGGCGCGGGCGCTGCGCGCGAGACGCTCGAGGTGCTCGCACATCTGACGGATGAAGATGCGGCCCGAGGCGAAGGCGCCGAGGCCGGACACCAGCGCCAGACCGACGGAGATGCTGAGGAACGCTCGCCAGCGCGTGCGTTGGTCGCGGGCGTCGACGGCGAGGCCGACCCACGCGCCGTCGTTCTCGAAGCGCTCGTAGGTCAGACGGAAGCCGTCCGAAGTGTCGAGCGTGGCGCCGAGCGGCATCTCGAGCGGCCACACGAAGCGCTCGATGCTCGGGTGCGCGTAGCTGGCCAGCTCCGCGCCGACCAGGCCGTCGACGACGCGCCAGGCCATCGGCGTGTCGAGCCGCTCGTCCTGGATCGCGCGCGCGATCTCCGCGAACTCGCGCGCGTGATCGGCGATCGTGGCCGGCCGGCCGTCGACCTCCGCAGGCAGTCGCTCGTACTTGACCTTCATGGCCTGCAGGCCCGTGACGATCTCCGCTTCGAGCGACTGATCGAGCGCGCGCCGCATGTGCCAGGCCGCAACGCTGGAGATCGCCAGCACAGCGACGGCCGTCGTGATCGAGAACCACCAGGTCGAGCGCTCGGCGATCGACCAGCGCGCTCCCGCTCCGACGCTGCGCTGCGGCGTGTCGTTCACTTGCTCTCGCGCGGCGTGACGAGGCGATAGCCCTGCCCGATCACGGTGTCGATCAGCGACGAACCGCCGCGGTCGATGCGCCGTCGCAAGCGCGCCACGAGCGCGTCGACCACGTTGGTCTCGGGGTCGAAGTTGATGCCCCACACGACCTTCAGCAGCTCGGTGCGTGAGACCACGCGGCCGCGCGCTTCGGCCAGCGTGCGCAGCAGATCGAACTCCTTGGGGCTGAGGTCGATGCGCTGCCCGGCGCGCTCGACGATGCGGCGCGCGACGTCGATGCGCACGTCGCCGAACTCGAACACCGGCACGCTCTGGCGGCGGCGGATGACCGCCTCGATGCGCGCGAGCAGCTCGTCGAACTCGAACGGCTTGAGCACGTAGTCGTCGGCGCCGATGCGCAGGCCCTTCACGCGGTCTTCGACGCCGCGGCGCGCGGTGACGAAGATCACGGGCAGGTCGTGGCCGCGGCGGCGAAGCTCGTCGAGGAACTCCATGCCGCTCTTCCCGGGCATCATCACGTCGAGCAGGATCAGATCGGGGCGATCGGAGATCGAGCGCTCGAGCACGGCCAGCGCCTCCGCGCCGTCGGAGGCCGACACGCTGTCGATGCCGTGCGTTTCGAGGCCCTTGGCCACGAACCCGCGCAGTTTGGGGTCGTCGTCGACGATCAGAATTTTCATTCGGGCCCGGACTCCTTGTGGCCCGCGATGGTAGCCGTTCGATGAGCGCGCGCGCCCGTCAGCGACGGAGTCGGTAGATCTCCAGCTCCGGCCCGAGCCAGCGCTTGGTGAGCACGAAGCGCGTGAAGTGCGGCGTGTCGAGCCCGGAGATCCCGGAGTTCGGCGGTCGCGTCTCGGCCGGGAAGCTCGCCACGAGTTCGCCGCGCGCGAGCACCGCTTCGCGCACGGCCGACATCATCGGATTGGCGCCGACCCCCGCCGCGCCGGGCGCGATCACGTAGTCGACCGTGAGCCCGGCGACGTACTCCGCCGCGTTCTTGGCGATCCACGGCCAGCGCGCGCGATCGGGGTAGAGCATCGACACGTTCCAGCGCTCGCCGCTCCACTCGCGCATCCAGTTCTGCTGGTAGTGCTGCCAGGGGCTGAGCACGCTGCGCGGCGCGCCGCTCTCGTCGAACAGGTTCGACTCCAGACGCGCGAGCGGCAGGTCGTACAAGAGGTGCAACGCGACCGAGTCGCGCGCGGGCGAGGCGTGCTCGCGCAGCCAGTTCGCGGCGAGCTCGAGCGTGTGCGGTCGCGCGCGCATCTTGACGTAGCCCACGCTGGCGAGCGCGCCAGTCGCCAGCGCGAGTCCCGCTGCAAAGCTCGTGCTCCTGCGCGCCGTGGCGCTGCCGACGAGCGCGTCGAGGGCGCGGGCCAGCGCCTGCATGCCGAACGCAGCGCCGCAGTACACGAAGGCGAGCAGCGGCATCGTGAAGCGCTGCTGGTTCAAGTCGAACAGCCCGATCACGAGCGCGTACGTCACCGTGAAGGCCAGAACGACCAGCAGGTCCTTCGCGCCCGCTCGCGTCGGATCGACGCGCGGCGTGGCGAACCAGGCCACGACGCCGACCCCGCACAGGACCAACGCGACCGGCTCGTAGTACCACAGCGTCGCGAACAGCAGCGGGAAGCCGCCGCCCGAGAAGTCGGACAGCTTGATCGTCTGCCACGCGATGTGGAGCGTCTCGGAGCGCATCGAGGCGAGCAGCACGGCGCCAGCGAGCGCGACGGCGAGCGAACCCCAGCGCAGTCGCGGCGACGAGCGCTCGCGCAACCAGTCGGCGACGACGCCCAGCACTCCGAGCCCGAACAGCGCGCCGAACACGACGAAGCGCACGAGCGGGCCGCTCGACGGAACGACCTCGGGCGCGCCGGAGCTCGCGGCCGCTTCGGGCGGCGCCTCGACGAACAGGAACGGCCAGAAGAGCTTGAACGAGAGCGCGACGAGCGCGAGCGGCAGCAGCGCGAGCGGATCGAGCCAGCGCCGGAGGCCCGAGACGCGCTCGCGCAGCGCATAGGCCGGCAGCGCCGCGAGCACGACGGCCGCAGCGTTGGTGAGGCAGGCCAGCGCGAGGGCGAAGAACACTCCGAACAGGCCGAACGAGAGCGCCGACGGACGGCGGCGGAGCTGCACGGCCGCTGCGACGGCCAGCGCGACGAACGAGGCCACTGCGGCGTGCGGACGCGCTTGTTGGCCGAACTGCAGACTCATCAAGCTCGTCGCGGCGAGCGCGGCAGCGAACAGGGCTGGACCACGCTTCTGGAACTGTCGGCAGAGCCAGTACGTCGCGGGAATCAGCAGCACCGACAGCCACGCGACGACGCGGCGCACGTGCACGTGCAGTGCGCTCGCGGCGCGCAGGTGATCCTCGAGCGGCGCTTGGGGCGGCGCGCCCGTCACCGGCTCGGCGCCGGTGAGCAGCGACAGCCGCGCGATCAGGTGCGGGTAGATCGACGTGAAGAACAGGTCGCGGTCGCTGACCTCGGCCTGAGAGAGCGTCTCGATCTGCCCCAGGATGTGCGGGTCGGGCTCCTGCTGACACGGCAGCGCGAAGGCGATGCCCGACATGCGCAGCCACAACGCCACGAGCGTGAGAACGAGCACCGCGACCAACGCAGGCGCCTCGCCGCGCCAGCCTCCGCTCTCGCTCGTCGCGCCTTCGGCCGGATGCGTGCCCACGCAGCCGTCTTCGCAGAATCCGCGCAGGCGCGCAAGCGAGCCGGACGCGCGGAGCTCAGTGCGGCGGCTTCTGCGGAGGCTTCTGCGGACTCGTTCGGCGGGGCGGCGAACTCGGAGGCGGGCCGCCACCGGGCCGCGCCGAGCCCCCCGGTCCGCGCGGACCGGCGCCGGGCTCTTCGGGACGACCCGGACCGCCCCACGGCGGCGGACCAGAGCGGCCGCGCTCGTCGCGCAGGAAACCCGGCTCGCCGAGGTCGGGGAAGTGCTCGCGCAGGCGCTCGTGGAACTCGCGTCCCGTCGCGGCGCGCAAGCGCTCGAGCTGCGCCGCATCGATCAACTCGGGCGCGCGCTCGAGGAACTTCAACGCGCGCTCGCGGATGCGCTCGGCGATCAGGCGCCGACGCTCCTCGGGCTTGACCTTCGAGAGTTCGACGAACCAGCTCGGGTCCGGTCGCACCTGGTCGCGCAACTCGCGCAGCCGACGGCCACGCTCCGACTTGTCGGTGTCGCGCGGCGCGCGCGGATCGTTGCGCTCACGCTCGGCGCGCGGGGCGTCACGGCGCGCACCGGGCTCGGCGCCGGCGCCCGCGGGACCCGCGCGACGCGGCTCGCCGCCCGGAGGATGCGCTCCGCGGCCGCCGAAGGGGCCGCCGGGATGAGCGCCCGGACCTCCGTCGCGAGGACCGTCGCGAGGACCGTCTCGCGGCCCTTCGCGCGGCTCGTCGAGAGGCCCGCGATGTCCGTGCAGCGCGCCCCAGCGGCGCATGAACTCCGGCCCGCGGAGTCTCTGGATCTCGGACCACTCCTCCGCGCTCACGAAGGGCGGCAAGCCGCGCTCGGCGATGTCGCGCTCGATCGATTGACGGCGCAGCTCGAGCACTTCGCGTCCCAGCTCGCGCGGGTCGAGGCGTTCGATCGCCTCCACACGCTCGCGCGGCAGGTCGAGTTCACGGCCCAGACGGAACAGCTCCTGGCGCGCGCGCTCGTGCAGCATGCGCCCGAACTCGCGCACCATCTCGACGCGCCGCTGCGCGTCCGCGGCCGCGAATTCCTGGCGGAGCGGTTCGGGCATCATCGCGACGACGTCGTGCACGTGCTCCGACATGCGTTCGGCCGCAACTTCGCGCAGCACCTCGCCGCGCTGCGGCGGAGCGAGGGCGTCGAGTTCGCGCCGCACCGCATCGGGCAGCGCCTCCAGCGCGCGCCGTTTGACGTCGCCCAGGCGCTCGAAGCGACCGCGCAGCCGCGCGCGCTCGCCTTCGTCGAGGCCGCGGAACTGCTCGAAGCGCTGGCGCAGTTCCTCGCGCTGCTGCGGAGAGAGCTGCTGCCAGCGTTGGCGCGCACGCTCGAGGTCGGCGGCGCTCTTAGGCGCGTTCGAACCCGGCTTGGAAGCCGCGTCAGGCGCGGACTCCGATTGCGGAGGAGCGACTTCGGTGCGCTGCGGTCCAGCCGACGCGACGCCCGCAAAAGCGCCGCTCCACAGCAAGCTGCACGCGAGCGTCCACAGCGCGCAGCGGCGCAGGTGCTCGGCGGCGTGGAGAGCGGAAGTGAGGAGCATGGCGGAGGTCAGCCGTTCTTCGGGGCGTTGTCGGCGCCGCTCTTGGGCGCGCTCGGCGCGGGGGTGTCGTCGACTTCGCCGGTCGAGGTCTCGTACTCCAGCGACTGGAGGCTGAGCAGCGTGTTCTCGTCCACGCCGAGCAGCTCGAGATCGAGCGCCTCGTCGGCGAGGAGTTCCCACGACTCGAGCAGCTCGAGCTGCGCGAGCAACTCGACGTCGGGCTCGAGCTCGCCAGGCGCGGAGTCGAATGCGGAGTCGAGCTTCGATTCAGGCCTCGACTCGGGTGCGGTCTGCGCCACTTGAGGCGTCGAACGCGAATCGCGCGGCGCGAACGGCTCGGGAGAGCGCGACGGACCCATCTCGTCACCACGCACCGCGGAATCCGGCGGCAGCTCGATCGCGATGTCGTCGCGGCGCGCCTCGCCCGCGCCTTGGCGCGAGAGGAACCACGCAGCGGCGCCGGCGAACAGCGCGACACCGGCGGCGGCGAGCCACGCCCACGAGCGTGCGACGCGCTGCGGCTCGCGGACGCGCTCGCGAGTCGTCTCCGCCGCTTCATCCGCAGCTCGCACGCGTTGTGGTGTCGAGGTGCGAGTGGGCGTCGCAGAACTGCGCCGCGCCGCTTCGAGTCGCTTCAACACTCGCGCGGACAGCCCGACGGGCGTCTGCGGCGGCGGAACGTTCTCCAGCAACCTGTCGAGAGCGCGTTCGAGCCGGCGCTCGCGCTCGGCCTGAGCGCGGGCCGGGCCCAGACGCGCGAGCAACTCACTCGCGAGCTGCGCCGGCGCGCCGCGACCTTCGTCCGCGGAGTCGCGCAAGGCGAGGTCGAGGGTGCGGTCGAGGGCCGCTTCGACGCGCTGCTCCGCCAGACGCTCCAGCACGCGTTGCGCCAAGTGCGGAGGCAGCGTGGGCTGCGGAAGGCTGGCGAGAACGTGCTCGAGCGCCTGCTCGGCTTCGAGCAGCGCGCGGCACGCGCCGCAGGTGAGCACGTGCGTGTGCCACTCGAGCTCGGGCGCGAACACGCGTTGCGCGCTGGGCCCAAGCGCCTGCGCCAGACGGGCGCGGAACTCCTGGCAAGCGCGATTCATGACAGCTCCTGCTGGAGGAACGGCGCCAGTCGCTCGCGCAGGCTCTCCCGCGCGCGGTGCACCAGCGACTTGATGGCCTTCTCGCTCGAGCGCAGCACCTTGGCGATCTCGACGTAGGGCAGCTCGTCGTACTTCGCGAGGATCAGCGCCATGCGCTGGTTCTCGGGCAGGGCCGCGATCGCCGAGCGAACCGCCTGCACGACATCGCCGCGCTCCATGCCGTCGGAGGGCGGCTCGCTGGTCCGGTCGGCGACCTCGCGCGGCGATCCGTCCTCGTCGAAGGGCTGGTCGAGCGAGGCCGCGCTCGGCGCCGCGCGCTGAGTGCGATTGACCGCGATGTTGAACGCGATGCGGTAGAGCCAGGTCGAGATGCGGGCCGTGGGCTGGTAGCGCTCGCGGGCGCGGATCACGCGCAGGAAGACCTCTTGGACCAGGTCCTCGCGCTCGGGGACGGGCCCCAGGAAGCGCGTGAACAGCGAGTAGACGTGCCCCGAGTAGGCGCCGACGAGGCGGTCGAAGGCGGCCTCGTCGCCCTGTTGGTAGGCGAGCATCCACTGCACGCCAGCGTCGTCGTCGAAGCGTTGTTCCAAGGAGTCGTTGGGACGGACTCGGCCGTCCAGCGGGCGTTGAACCCGGAGTGCGCGAGCTGGTTTCGGCGTGTTCGCACGCGCCGCGCGAGGCGTGAAGTTCCTTCCGCGCCAGGCGTCGCCGCGGACCCCGGGGGGCGCGGCCGGGCGAGGGTACACTCGCTCGCAATGGCGAGCTTGGCTCGACTGCGCCACAAGAACCCCAGGCTCTTGTACTTCCTGGGCCACGCGGCCCGACTGGCGGTGCCGCGACCGGTCTGGCAGGCCCGGCGGCAGGCCGCGTTTCGAAGGCTGGCCAGCCTGAGCGAAGCCGAGCGCGGCGCCATCCAAGCGCGCGTCGACCACTACATCCGCGTCCGCACGCCGTTCGAGGTCCCGGTCCAGTTCGCTCCCCTGCGCCCCTGGCGCATGCGCGAGCAGCGCAACTACCACCTCGACCTGCTCGAGCACGTGCGCTGGTTCCCCGGCCACTTGCGCGTCGCCTACCGCTTCGGCGACGAGACCGCGGTCCCCGAGGCCCCCACGATCGTCAAGGCGCGCCCGATCGAGGGGGACAACCACAACAGCGTGCTGCTCAAGCTCAACCGCGCGCGGCACTTCAACTTCGTCCACGACACGCTGCCGTTCGTCGACAAGCGCCCGACGCTGGTGTGGCGCGGCCGCGCCAACAAGCCGCACCGCCTGCGCTTCCTCGAGCGCTTCCACGACCACCCGTTGTGCGACGTCGGGCAGGCGCACCACAGCCGGGCCACGCCGCAGTTCGCCAAGCCCTTCCTGGGCATCCACCAGCAGCTCGAGCACAAGTTCGTGCTCTCGATCGAAGGCAACGACGTCGCCACCAACCTCAAGTGGATCCTGTCCTCGAACTCGCTGTGCTTCATGGCGCGGCCGAAGAACGAGACCTGGTTCCTCGAGTCGCGCCTCGAAGCGGGCCGGCACTACGTCGAGCTGGCCGACGACTACTCCGACCTGGCGGAGAAGGTCGAGCACTACGCGCGCCACACCGGCGACGCCCTGCGCATCCTCAACCACGCGCACGCCTTCGTGACCCAGTTCCTCGACCCGGCGCGCGAGGAGCTGATCGCGCTGCTCGTGCTCCAGCGCTACTTCGAGCTGTCCGGCCAACTCAAGCCACGCCTCGGGGAGTCGACATGACCACATCGCAAGTCATCGCCCTGGTCGCCGCCATCGTGCTGATCGACGGCATCGTCCTGTTCGGGATCCGCGCCTGGATGAAGGGCCTGTTCGAGGAACTGGCGCGCGCCTACCCGCCGCGCCCGATCCGCGCGGGCGCCCAGCGCAAGCGCTACCAGTCGATCGGCGTCAACTCGACCAACTTCGGCGGCTGCATCGAGATCGCGACCGACGACGAGCACGTTCACATTCGCCCGATGGGTCTGGCGCGCTTGTTCGGCGCACTCGACCTGAGCTTGCCGCGCGCGCCGTTCGCCGAGGCGCCGCCCGCGTTCGGCGGAGCGCGCAAGGCCAAGCTGGGCAAGTGGACGATCGCCGTGTCGGGCGCGACGTTGAAGTGAGCTCAGGT
>CALKYE010000122.1 GCA_938003765.1 uncultured Planctomycetia bacterium | reverse complement strand
GGCGTGAGGGCCGCGCTGCTTGGTGCGCAGGTCCTTGCCCGTGCCGTGTCGCTTCTCGAGCGCGGCGCGCGTCTTGGGCGCGGCCCACGAGCAAATCGGGCACTTCGAGAGATCGTGCGAGCGCGCCGGGCAGTGCTCGCGGCCGAAGAAAATGATCTGCAGGTGGCGGCGATTCCACGTGTCGGGCGCGAACAGCGCTTTGAGGTCGCGCTCGGTCTTCTCGACGCTCGAGCCATTCGACAGCCCCCAGCGCGCTGCGAGACGGTGGATGTGGGTGTCGACGGGAAACGCTGGAACACCGAAGGCGTGGCTCATCACGACGCTGGCGGTCTTGTGGCCGACGCCGGGCAGCGCTTCGAGTTCCTCGAACGTGCGCGGGACCTCGCCGCCGTGGCGCGCGAGCAGGATCTCCGAAAGGCCGCGGATCGCCTTCGACTTCGCCGGCGACAGTCCGCAGGGCTTGATGATCTCGCGGATCTCGTCGGCGGACAGTCGCACCATCTGCCCTGGATCGCGCGCGCGTGAAAACAGGAGCGGCGTCGTCTGGTTGACGCGCACGTCGGTGCACTGCGCCGACAGCAGCACGGCGATCAGCAACGTGTAGGCGTCCGTGTGGTCGAGCGGCACGGGCGGGTCGGGATACAGCTCGTCGAGCAGCGCTCCGATCCGAGCGGCCTTTTCTTCGCGCTTCATGGCTGGTGGCTTCGCCGCGCTTGCAGTGGCGCGCGTCTCCATCGAAGCTCCACGCCCATGGACACACAAGCACGCATCCGGGACTTTCTCGACGGCTCGCCCTTCGCCGTCGTCGGCGCGTCGACGAACCGCGACAAGTACGGCAACAAGGTGTTGCGCGCTTACCTTCAGCACGGGCTGGAGGTCCACTGCGTTCACCCCAGCGAACGCGAGATCGAAGGCGTGAGTTGCGTGCGCTCGGTGGCCGAGCTGCCCGACGGCGTGCGCGGTTTGAGCATCATCACGCCGCCGCCGGTGACCGAGCGCATCGTGCGTGAAGCCGCGGAGAAGAAGATCACGCGCCTGTGGATGCAGCCCGGGGCCGAGAGCCGCGCTGCGCTCGAGCTGGCCGAGCAGCTCGGCCTGTCGGTGATCGCGGGAGGCCCGTGCCTGCTGGTGGTCCTGGGCTACCGCGAGTGATCACGGCGCGCTGACCGGCGCCTCGAACGTCAGCGAGGCCCAGAAGCTCTCCCAGTCGGCGCGCGCGGAGTCCTTGGCGCGCTCCATGTGCACGACGGCGAGCATCCAGCGGCCTGCGTGCGGGAGCTCGAGACGCGCGCGACCCTCGGCGTCGGTGCGCGCGAGGATGGGGGACTGCGGCGGATGGCGCTGGGCGTCGTCGCGCAACTCCAGCGCGCCGAGCAACGCGCCAGCGAGCGGCGCGCCGTTGAAGTACACGCGCACGGGAAGCGCTGCGGGCGTCGTCGGCGCCGAGAACAACGCCGTCGGATTGCGCTCGGGCAAGATCTCGAGGGGGTAGTCGAACATGAGAGCGAACTCCTGCGGTCCGCCTGCGCCAACTTGGATCAGCGCCTTCGCGCAACGCGAGTACAGCTCGCGCGCACGCGCCTCGCTCTGACCGAGCCTCGCACGCTCGGCGCTGACGCGCGCGAGACCCTTCTCCGCCAGGTACGCCTCGAACTTCGCGCCCTCGAGCTCCACGAACGACGGACTGCTGTGGTAGCCGATCACGTGCAGGCCCGCGCCGCGCGTGCGCACGAAGCCCGCGGGCAGCGCGCCGTCGCGGCCGAGCACGGCCGTGCGCAGCTCGGGGCCGCGCAGCGAGAAGTCGAGGATGCGCAGGTCCGTGCGCGCGAGCTCGTCGCCGATCGCGAAGTCGCCCACCTTGAGCGCGACGCGCAGGGTCGACTCCGACTTGGGGCGGAAGGACTCGGGCTCGATCCAGAAGTCGTGCGCGAGCGCGGGCGCGGCGAGCAGGGCGGCGATGGCGAGGCGGATGAGGCGGGTCATGTCAGCGGCGGTGCGGAGTGGCGCAGAGGAAGGTTCGATCGGGTGCGCGAGGCGTGCTCTCCGCCCACGGTCGGCCGCTCCTGAACCGGCGCGACCTCGAGCGGAGAGCACGGGCTCAACGAGCGCTGGCTACTGAGCGCCCGGGAGCGGCGTGCGCAAGTAGGGGAAGCTGTCGTCCGTGAAGCTCGCGTCGACGAACGCTCCGTCGGTGTACGGCAGCTGACCCGCGGGAGCGACGGCCGGATCGAGCAGCACGCCCATCACGACGCGCAGCGACATGTCGACGACGTCGTCTCCGGGACGGCGGCCGTTGGGATAGCCCGCGAGGTCGCCGCCGAGCACGCCGAGGTTCGACTGCTGCGCGGCCGGCGTCGGCGCGATCAGCGTGTTGAGCCGGATCATCTCGCCGAACGCGCCGTTGGCGGTGAGGCCGGGGACACCCGTGACGAACACCTGCACCAGGTCGGTGCGCGGGAACAGCGTCGGCGCCGGAACACCGAACAGCACTTCGAGCAGCGCCGGCAGCGTCGGGTGCGTGACGTAGTCGGCGAACTGCGCGTCGAGGTGCGGCGCGGAGTTGTTGAAGCGGTTCTTGTCCTTGAGGCCGATCACGAGCTCGTTCACCAGCGGGCTCGACAGGCGCGAGACCTGGATGAAGTCGCCGACCTCGGTCGTCGGCGACTGGAACGAGGGCGAGGTCTTGAGCACGCGGTTGCGCGGCAGGCTCGCGGTGGTCCAGCCGCCGATCACCGGCTGGTCCTGGAGCACCAGGAAACTCTTGGGGATCTCGAGGATCAGCGACGTGACGTTGGCGTCGGCGAGCTTGTCCTCCTCGCCGTTCACCGGGCCGAGCGGATCGAGGTTCACCAGGTCGAAGGCCTCGCCGAGGTTGACCACGAACGGATCCTTGCGCTGGCCCACGAACATGCGCGCGGTCTGCCCGCCGGGCAGCGCGACCTCATACACGTACTGCTGCGCGTAGCGCGAGTAGTTGGGGAAGGTCTTCGTGCCGACGTTGTCGTAGGGCTTGGTGAAGCTCGACTCGCCCGTGGCCGCGTCGCGCAGCTTGGTCACCGACGCGCCCTGCACGAGATCGAGCGTGTAGCTCTCGAGCTCGTTCAGGCCCGAGGTGTTCTGCGCCGTGACCGGCGCGACGTTGCGCAGCGGCACGGACACGAGCTTCTGCGCGCCAGCCGGCCCGATCGGGAGCGCGATGTCGCGGAGCGTGTTCTTGAAGCGGAAGCGGAAGGTCAGGTCCGGCTTGGCGTCGCCGTTGTTGTCGACGTGGATCTCGTAGCGCGCCTCGGGATCCATCGTGAAGTAGTTGGGGCCGCCGTACGGATCCTGCAGCGGCTGGTAGTTGGCGATCAGCGTGACGTAGTCGGAGCGTCCGGCTTCGTAGCTGGTGAACATGTAGAAGTCCGTCGCATCGACCTTGGGCATCTCGGTGATCAACGGCGCTTCGCGGTGGCTCGAGAGCTTGTTCGCGCTCGAGGCGCTCGCGCCGGCGATCAGCGCCAGAGCGGTGACGGACGTTCGAAGTAGTGAATTCATGGGATGGATGTCGTGGGCGCCGGTGGCCAAGAGGGTTCGGGGTCGTCGGATCGCCGCTGCCCCTCGCTGCGGCAGGCGAACCGCGTGGACTACGGCGGGCGCGCGGCGCGTGGATTGGCCGCTGAGCGTGAGAACTGGAGGGGTTCGCAGCCGCGCTTCTTTTTCGAGGGCCCCGCAGATCCACGGCGGCGCGAGCGCCGTAGGCTCGCGTGAAGCCCTCCATGGAAGCTCGTCCCACCGCCGCAGGTGCGCCGTCCGGCTCGGACGCGCCCCTGGGTTCCACTCAGCGCGCCGAGCGCGACGCACGGCTGCGCACAGAGCTCGCCGACATCGCGCGCGGCGATCAGGCCGCGATGGCGCGCTTGTACGACGGCACGCAGCGCGTCGTGTTCGCGCTGGTCGTGCGGCTGATCCCCGACCGCGACCTGGCCGAGGAAGTCCAACTCGACGTGTACCTGCAGGTCTGGCAACGGGCGGCGAGCTTCGACCCCAGTCGCGGCGAGGTGATGACCTGGCTGCTCACGATCGCGCGCAGTCGCGCGCTGGACCGCCGCCGCAGCCGCGAGGCGCGCGAGCGCGGCCGCGTGGAGTGGAGTGGTCAGCTCGACCGCGATCTCGCCGCGTGCTCTTGCGGCTGTGATCCCGTGCAGGAGCGCAACGCGCAGGAGCGCTGTCAGAGCGTGCGCGAGGCGATCGCGGGACTGCCGCCGGCGCAGCGCCAGGTGGTGGAGCTCGCGTTCCTCTCCGAGCTCTCGCACGCGCAGATCGCGGAGCGCACGAAGGAGCCGCTGGGCACGGTGAAGACCCGCATCCGACTGGGAATGATGAAGCTGCGCGAAGTGCTCGCGGGCTGGGAGGAAGGGCGATGAGTGGCGCTGGCAACAAGTGCGAGGCCGCGGACTGCGGTTGGCGTGACACGGCGGCGACTCACTGCATGGGCGCGCTCGTCGCGGACGACGCGCAGCGCTACCTCGCTCACCTCGCCGACTGCGAGGCGTGCCAGCGCGAGCTGGAACTCGCGCAAGCGGACGTGGCGTGCGCCGACGAAGCGCTGGCGCTCGAGAGCCTCGCGCAGGCCGATGCACCCGCGGCTTCCCCGTCGGTTCGCGAGCGACTGCTCGCGAGTGTGCGTGAGTCGGCCGAGGCGAGTGCGCACGACGCGCAGCGCGAACTCGAGGCCGGCGGACTCGATCGCACGTGGCGCCGCTGGAACGCCGCGCTGCCTTCGGGCGCGTCGACCGCGGGCTTCTCGGAGGGCATGTACGCCGTCGCCGGGGATGCCGGCGCGTGGGAGCCCATCGGGATCCCTGGCATCGAGGTCAAGCGCCTCGCGGTCGATCCCGTGCGCCGCACCGCGACGATGCTCGTGCGCATGGGGCCCGGCACGTCGTATCCGCCGCACCGCCACGCCGCGGTGGAGGAGTGCTTCGTGCTCTCGGGAGACCTGCGCGTCGGCGAGCGCGAGCTGCGCGGCGGCGACTTCCAGGTCAGCCAGACGAATTCGATCCACCCCGTGCAGTCGACGCGCGGCGGTTGTCTGCTCTACATCACCTCGTCGCAGGACGACGAGTTGGTCTGAGCGCCGAGTGTCCGCGTCGGAGTGCGCGCGAAC
>CALKYE010000121.1 GCA_938003765.1 uncultured Planctomycetia bacterium | reverse complement strand
GCGGGCAGCTCCAGCGCGAAGCGCGCCACTAGTGCGCTGGCGCGGGCGATGGGCGGCGCCGACGCTTCGCGTCGGACGCGGCGCGCTCCGCGCGCGGTGGGCCATGAGCGGGTGCGGGCAGCTCCAGCGCGTAGCGCGCCCCTAATGCGCTGGCGCGCGCGGTGGGCGGCGGCGACGCTTCGCGTCGGACGCGGCGCGCTCCGCGCGCGGTGGGCCATGAGCGGGTGCGGGCAGCTCCAGCGCGTAGCGCGCCCCTAGTGCGCTGGCGCGGGCAGTGGTCGAGCGGGATCGAGGTCTCGACCGTCCGACGTTCCTCTCGCGCAGGGTGAAACCACGGCGTGCGCTCGCACGGTTCCTCCACTCCGTTCTCGCGCGCGCCCGGCAGCGTTAGGCTCAACTGGGCAGCATGAGCGAGCACTCGAGACCTTCGACGCTTCTTCGGGTGCTCGCGCTCGGCGCCGTGCTCGCGCTCGTGGTGTGGTGGATGCGCCGCAGCGAGAGCCCTCCGCCCTCCACGCTCGACGAACGCGCGCCGTCGGTCGAGATTCCGCCCGCGCCTGCGGAAGCTCCCGCCCCTGCCGATGACGCCGCGCCCGCGGTCGAAGACAGCGCGGCGATGAGCGCGGAAGACGGGCTCGCCGCGGAAGCCGGCGCGGACACGTCGAGCTGGCGGCTGCGCGGGCTGGTGCTGCTCGCGCACGACCAGTCGGGAGTCGCGGGCGTGCGCGTCACACTCACGCCGATGCGCGCGGGCGGCGACCCCGCGGTTTCGTCGGTCTCCAACGCACTGGGCGAGGTCGACTTCGAGCTCGTCGGCGAACAGTGGCGCGCGGGCCAGGTGCGCCTGGCGACGGCGATCGACGAACTCACGGGCGCACAGCGCTTCCAAGGACCGGTGCGACTCGATCCGGGCTTCACGCTGCTGCTCGATGAACTCGTCACGCTGCGCGGGCGAGTCGCCACTTCGCTGCGTCCGCGCGATCCGCAGCTCGAGCTCACCTTCACGCGACCCACGACTCCGGCGGCGCCCGTGCGCCGCTTCGTCGCCAGCGCCCGCACCGACACGACCGGCTGGTTCGAGCAAGCGGCGCGCGTTCCGCCTGGAGTCGACGTGCTGCGCTTGAGCGTCGCCGTCGACGGCCGCACCGCAGCGCTGTTCGACACGCCGCTGGCGCTGCTCACCTCACCCTCGGGCGTGGACCTGTTCGTCGAGCTGAGCGAGCTGCACGTGCTCGTGCGCGACTCGCGCGGCGCGCCGCTGGCCGGCGCCGAACTGCGCGCCGCGGCGTTCGACTCCGATCCCGACGACTTCCCGCCCGTGGCGGCCACGGACGAGCACGGACGAGCGCAGCTCGCGCTGCCCGCCGCGGACTACGAGCTGTGCGTCGGCAAGTCGGGCTACTGCTCGCGCATCGAGTACGTCCAACTTTCGCCGCAGGGCGCGGAGGTCGAACTCGAACTCGGCGCACTGGAGAGCGAGCACGAGTTCTTCGGCGTGGTGATCGACGACTCGGGCGCGCCCGTAGCCGGCGCTTTCGTGTCGCTCGCGCCCACCACGTTCATCGAGGAGCTCGCCGTCGCGGGGATCGACGGTCAGCGCACCGACGCGCAGGGCGAGTTCCGCTTGCGCGCGTGCAGCAGCGCGGCGCTCGAGCTCACGGCCTTCCACCGCGACTTCGGCCTGTCGCAACCGCTCGAGGTGCGCGCCGACGGAATCCGCCTGGTCGTGACGCTGCGGCGCACGGGCCGACTCGAGGTCGAGCTGCTCACCGACGCTCTGCCGGGAGTGTTCCGCGACGGGGCGATCGAGTACGTGCTCGCCCCCACCGACGGTCGCGAAGTCACCTCCGGTGTCGCCTACGCATCGCCGTTCGTCCTCGACGAGCTGCTCGCGGGCGACTACGACGTGTTCGTGACGCTGCCCGGGATGCGGGCCTGCGCCGTGGGCTTCGCGCGGGTCGAAGCCAATCGCACGAGCTCGACGCTGCTCGCCGCGCAGGGCGCGAGTTGGCTCGAGGGGCGCGTGCTCGACGAGTCCGGAGCGGCGCTGAGCTTCCTCGACGTGGTCGCGCTCGGCGCGTGGCCCGAGCCGGCGGCGCAGGTGCTGCTGTGGGGTCGCACCGACCTCGAAGGTCGCTTCCGCGTGCTCAGTCCGCGGCCGACCGCACGACTCAGCGTGCGCGACGATCAGGGTGAACTCACCGCGCACGATGCGAGTGCGAGCGACGCGCTGGAGCTGCGCTTGCCCTAACCGCAACGCGGAGCATGCGCGCAGCGAGCTGCGCCCAACGGCTCAGTCGCAACGCTCCGTCAAACGCCGAGCGACTTGGCGAGCGCCTCGAAGCGCTCGCGCAACTCCTTGAGTTCGTTCTCGAGCGTCAACACGCGCGCTTCGAGGTCCGCGCGCGGCGCAGCGGCGGGCTTGGACGCCACCGGCCCGGCGACGTCGAGCGGGTGCGCGTCGGGGCACAAGGTCTGCACGTAGCGCTCCGCGCGTTCGCCCGGCAGCGGATCGATGCGGCGCGCGTAGCCCTTCTCCATCAGACGCACGAGCTTCTCCTGCAGCTTCTCCTGCGTCGGCAGCGACACCATGCGATCGGCGCGCGTGCGCAGCTCGCCCGGCTGTTGAGGGCCGCGCATCAACAGCTCCGCCAGCACCGCGAGCGCTCCGTCTTCCAAGCCCAGCGCGTTCTGCGCGTTGTGGCGGTACTTCTCGACGCGCTGCCCGGTCTCCTGCACGCGGCCCGCGAGGTGCTTCATCACCAGGCCCTGCAGCGCGACGTGAACTTCCGCGCTCGAGTAGTCCGTCACCGGCCAGCGGTTGTTCTTCTGGTTGGCGCCGAGCGTGGCCGAGTTCAGCGTCATCGGATACTGGTCGGGCACCGTGAAGGCCTTCTCGATCAGGACTCCGAGCAGGCGCGCTTCGTGACTGTTGAGCGTGAGGGCTGCCATGGAGCCGAGTCTACTCGCCGCCGTCGGCCGAGCGGCCCACGAGCACGACCACGACCTCGTCGGGGGCGGCTGTGGGCGCGGATTCGCGCGCGACGACGACGCGCACCTTGCGCGCGGGGTGCGCGAGCTGCGCGTAGGCCTCGAGGCTGTACTCGCGCAGCGTCACGGGGCGGCGCGTCGCCACGCCGTGCCGCGACGCGCCCTCCTGCGGCGGCGCGGCATCGAGCTCGACCACGTCGCCCGGCGCCGCGCTCGTGACCAGAGCGTCGAAGCGCGCGCACAGCTCGTGCGCCGCTTCACTCGAGGCGCGGACCTCGGACCAGCGCACGCCGCGCGCCGAGCCGCCGCCCCACAGCGCGACGAGCACGCCCAGCGCCGCGAACGAAGCCACGCGCCGCTGCGCGACGTCGACGCGCACGAACGGACCGGAGCGGAGCGCCGCGGGCAGACTGCAGGTCGCCGCAGCGAGCAGCGCGAGCGGAGCGACGAACGGCGCGACGTACCAGGCGCGATAGACGCCCGCCGCGGCCGTGATCGCGGCCAACGCGAGCGTCCAGGCGCCGAGCCACAGCGCGAGATCGCGCGCGCGCAGACCGTTCGAGAGCTCGCCGCTCGTCCGTGCGAGGCGCCACGCGAGCAGTGCGGCCGCCGCGGCGCCGAAGGCCAGCGCGACCGAGGCGCTCGTCCACGGCTCGGGCGTCGTCGGCGCGAGCAGCAGTTGCGCGTAGCGCGCGGCGACGCGACCCAACTGGCCTGCTGCATCCGCCACCGAGGCCTTCGCGCCGCCGCCGAGTCCGCCGAGGACCGCGGTGCGCGCGGCAAGGAACACGCCCATCGCGAGCAACGTCGGCCAGCTCGCGCGCAGCCCGTCGCGCAAGCGTTGCGCGAGGCCCGGCGCTGGCGACCAGACCGCGATCAACGTCGGCGCGAGCACGGCGCACAGCACGCCCGTCTCCTTCGCGCACGCCGCGAGGAACGCGAGCGCGGCTGCAACGAAGCTCGTGCGCAGCCGCGCGCGAGCAACAGCCGTGAGCGCGAACAGAGTCAGCGCGAGCGACAGGCTGTCGGCGCGGCGCGGCGGAAGCGGCGCGAGTTCGAAGAACGCGGGATGCGCGACGAGCAGCGCGCCGGCGAGCGCCGCCCAGAGCCGTCGCTCGCGCCCGAGCAGCGCCAGCGCGAGCCAACTCGTCGCCACGCCAGCCGCGACCACGACGATCAGGTCGGTCCAGTGGTACGCGCGCGCGCCGAGTCCGCCGCGCGCGTAGTCGAACGCGAACGAAGCGTGGACGAGCGGGCGCCAGTAGTCGCCGCCGGGGAAGCGGCCGTCCATGAGCTTCGCGCCGAGCACGCGCGGCGCGTCGGCGAGGCTCTCGACGCGCGAGGCGGCGATCAGCGGATAGGTGTCCCAGCCGGCCAACGCGAGCTCGAGCACGTCCGACCACACGAGCCCGCCGAGCAACGCGACGAGCGCGCCGATCCACAGCGCCGTGCGCCAGCTCCAGCCGTCGGGCGAGTCTGGTCCGATGTCGAGCGTGCGGCCGGGCGGCGGCGCGCCCTCGCGCGTCTCGATCACCGCGTACTCGGCGTCGACGACCTCGAGGTCACGCCGCGACATCGCGGGTGCGGCGGCGAGGGATGCGGAGGGCGCTCATTCGAGTTGGAGAGCCTATCGAGTGTGAGCCTGCGCGGGGAACGAGCTGAGGCGTGGAGCGCGAGCGGCCTCGCGCGCGTCGCGGAGCCGAGCAACGGAGGCGTCGGAGCGGATCGCGCGGCGCCGACTGCGACGCGTGATGTTCGACGCTCTTCTGCGCCCCGTCGATCACCGCTGCGCCGCGCGGGAGTCGGACGAACTCATGTGAACGAGATGCGGCCCCAACTGAGTCGGCCTCGCACTTCGAGTGCTCTCCGCGCGACGCTGAAGGCCGCCCTCCGCGAAGCGGAGATGCGCTGGCCGCGCGTCTGCGCGTAGAACTCACAGCTCCGGCCGCAAGCTGAACAGCGCGACCTCGAGCGGCGGCTGCATGGGGCGCTCGATCTCGATCTGGCCCAGCGCGCGCCGCGTCCAGCCCTGAGCTTCCAAGCGCTCGACGTAGCTGGCGAAGAACTCGCGCCCGCGCCGGCCGCGCAAGTGGTGCGGCTCGCTGAACAAGAGCACGTCGTACGCGAGCGCCCAGTCGTGCAGGGTCTCGTCGCTCCACTGCGGATCGACACCGGCGATCGAGATGTAGCTCTCGTCCCACAACTGTCTGGCGAAGACGTTGCGCTCGCGGCGGCCGGCGCGCGCGAGGCCGTACTGCAAGCCGACGGGCGAGACCTCTTCGGTGAGGTCGATCCAGCCGACGCGCTCGTTGGGGGCGATGTGCGCGCTGACGACCGAGAAGAACGCGTGCGAGGCGTCGACCTCGAGCCCGAGCGAACGCAGCCGGCGCGAGCCGCTGAGATCGCACTGCGTCGCGAGCTCACGCGCCTGATAAGCGCGCACCGCGGGATCGGCGCTGAAGAAGCCCAGCCGCTCCGCGAGGAGCAGCGAGTCGTACGTCGGAGCGAGTGCGCAGCCGAGAATCAGCGCTGCTATCAGCGGCCAACGCAGGAGGCGCTCGCGCGGAAGGATCCGAGCCCAGCCGACGCCGGAGAGCAGCCACAGCGCCGGACCGAGCGGAATCAGGAAGCGCGGCAAGTGGAAGCGATGCGACAGCACGCCCGCGGCGAGCGCGATGAGCACGCACCACGCGGCGCGCACCGCGGGTCGGCCAAGTTGGGTGAGCGTCGCTGCAGCGCCGACCAGGATCACGAGCAGCGTGCGCGGGTTGGGCGCGAAGAAGGTCGCGGAGTTGAGCAGCTTGATGCGCCAGCTCGCGGGCGCCTGGTCCTGATTGCCCGCCAGCCACTCGACGAGCGCCGCGCGGTGCGACGAGGCGACGTCCAGCCCCATCGGCAGAGGCAGCACGAACCACCACAGCACCAGCGCGAGCGGCCAGAACGCGGCGCGGACGCTGCTGGCAAACGCCTGCCGGGCCTGACCGAGGCGCTTGCGCGAGATCCACTCGAGCACCTCGTCGAGCGCGAGCCCCGCGCACAGCAGCAGTCCGTAGTTGAACTTCGTGAACAGCGCGAGCGCCGCCCAGAAGCCGGCGCGGCGGTCGAACTCCGCGCGCCGGTCGCCGTCGAGTTCTTCGTCGCGGCGACGGATCCAGCTCCACAACGCGAGCCCGATCGCGCAGGCCGACGGCGTCTCGAGCAAGGTCGTGCCGGCGAAGCTCAGCGCCAGCGGCGACGCGGCCGCCAGGGCGAGCGTGAACCACGCGGCGTGCAGGCGCTGCGGCTCGGCGCGGCGCGCGGCGACGTAGAGCACGAGCAGCGTCGCGCACCACACCAGCGTCCCGAACACGCGCGCGCCGTGCTCGGAAACACCCGTCAGGCCCTGCTGGAACGCGAGCGCCAACGGGTAGACGAACGGGTAGCGATCGCAGGCGTGGAGCGCTCGGAAGAAGCCGACCGGATCGACGCTCTGGATCGAGCCCCACAGCCGCCACGCCGGGAGCATGCTGTGCATGGTCTCGTCCCAGCCCCAGGCGATGGTGATCCGCAAAGGCAGCGTCCAGGCCAGCGCCAGGAGCGCGCACACCACCGTCGCCGTCCGCATCGCGGGCGCGAGTCTACGGGTCCGCTTCCGCGCCTCCGACCGCGGTCCGCCGCCCACCGCGCCGAAAATCGTGCTGCGAAGGCGTCATGGAGCGGTGGTAAGGTGTTGTGTCGGGCTATAACCTCCCGCGCACGTCAGATTGCGTCCCGAGCCCCGAGCCGACCGTCCGAAACAGGGCCCATGAGCGAGACCTCCGCGATCCAAGAAACCGTCCAGAAGGCCGAGCGCTTTGCGGTCGATCCGCATTTGTGCATCGCCTGCGACGCCTGCTGCCAGGACTTCCCCGAGATCTTCTTCATGGGGCAGGACGCCAAGGCGCACGCGCACGAGGTCCACGACTCGACGCTCTACAACGCGCGCACGGTGGTCGACGTCTGCCCGACCAGCGCCATCAGCTACACGGGCGAGCTGCCGCCGGCCGAGGACCTGTCCAAGCTCGAGGAAGTGCCGGGCTGGGAGGCGGAATGGGCCAAGTGGCGCGGGGTCGAGCAGGACAAGCTCGAACGCGACCGCCGCTACGGCCGCGACTGGTCCGTCGAGGAGGAAGACGACCTGGTCCGCATCAAGGTCCACTTCCCCACGCGCGTGCCCGCGGTGCGCGACCGCTTCCGCTACGGGCTGACCGACGTGATGCCGATCTACG
>CALKYE010000120.1 GCA_938003765.1 uncultured Planctomycetia bacterium | reverse complement strand
GGATGGGAGAGCTTGGTGAGCTCGCCCGGCCAGCGCGTGCCCGCGCCGACGAACACGACCTCGACCTCGTCGCCCTTGCGCAGCGCCTCGTGCGCGAGCGCCAGGCCGTTGAACATTCGTCCCAGCGCGTCGTCGCCGCCCTTGGGATCGCTCGTCACGATGATGGCCACTTTCATGGTGTCGCTCCTTGCTGCTCGTGCGGGGCTGCGGTCGTGCTCAGACCGACACCGTCGTCAGACCGGGCTTCACCTCGGGGAAGTCGACCGCGGTGCGCGCCACGTGGTTCACGTAGTTCGTGAACAGGTTCAACGCGACGTTCGCGATCGTCTCGACGAGTTCGGCGTCGCTCAGGCCCGCCGCACGCGCCGCCTTCAGGTCCGCGTCGCTGACTTCGCCGCGCGACACGACGATCGAGCGCGCGAGCTTGAGCACGGCGTCGGTGCGGGGCGTGGTCGCGCTCGCCCGACGCGCGGCCTCGATCTGGTCGGCCGACAAACCGAGCTTGCCGCCGATCGCGGTGTGCGCGCTCAGGCAGTAGCCGCACAAGTTGGTCTCGGCGACCGCGAGCGCGATCTGTTCGCGCAGCTTGCCGTCGAGCACGCCGTGCCCGAGCGTCGCGCTGAAGCCGAGGTAGGCCTCGAGCGCGGCCGGCGAGTGCCCCATCACGCGCATCATGTTGGGCGTCACGCCGAGCTTCGACTGCACGGCCGCGAGCAGTTGCTGGGTCTTGGGGGTGGCCTGGGTCGAGTCGATGGGGAGGATGCGATTCACGGTGGTGGCTCCTGGCAGGAGGTCGAGTCGGACACGCCTCGACGTGAGGCGCTGATCACCCTTGCGCATACGGCGTGCCTCGCGCTCCGAGCGCGACGGAAGATCCTAAGTCGTTGTTGTGACGAGCCTTGAGCGCCTGTCCGGCAACTACGACATCGCGTAGACAACGACATGCCGTAGCGCGTCTACGAAGGTTCGTCGCATGCTGGGCGGGTGAACAGCGCCCTGCTCCCCAGCGTCATGGTGGCCATCGCGCGCGCCCAGGAGCTGCGCGTCGTGCTCGACACGATCGTCCGCGGCATCGCGCAGTGCCGCCACGTCGCGCTCACGCGCCTGTGGATGATCGAGCCCGGTGACCTGTGCTCGACGTGCGCGTTGCGAGCGGAGTGTCCGTCGCAGGAGCGCTGCCTCCACCTCGTCGCGAGCGCCGGCAACCCCCGCGATCCAGCGGTCGACTCCTCCAAGCTCGACGGGGCGTTCCGGCGCTTCCCGCTCGGCGTGCGCAAGATCGGGCGCGTCGCCGCGAGCGGCGAACCGCTGCTCGCCGTCGGACTGCGCGGCGACGAGGACTGGATCGTCGATCGCGAGTGGTTCGCGCGCGAGGGCATCCGCAGCTTCGCCGCTCAGCCGCTGATCTTCGCGGGAGAGGTGCTCGGCGTGCTCGCAGTGTTCGACCGACACGAGCTGGGCGAGAGCGATGTCGAGAGCCTGCGCGTGTTCGCGGACCACGCGGCGGTCAGCGTCGCCAACCGCCGCGCCTTCGACGAGATTGCGCGGCTGCGCGCGCGCCTCCAGGAGGAGAACGACTACCTGCGCGAGGAGATCCACGAAGCGCGCGGCGCGGGCGACCTCGTCGGCTCGAGCGACGGCATGCGCAAGGTGCTCCAGCAGATCCGCCTCGTGGCGCCGACCGACGCCACGGTGCTCGTGCACGGCGAGAGCGGCGTCGGCAAGGAGCTCGTCGCGCGCGCGATCCACGATCAGAGCCCGCGCGCCAAAGGGCCGCTGATCCGCGTGAACTGCGGCGCGGTCCCGGAGAGCCTGTTCGAGAGCGAGTTCTTCGGGCACGTGCGCGGCGCGTTCACCGGCGCGCTCAAGGACAAGCTGGGGCGCTTCGAGCTGGCGCACGGCGGCACGCTCTTGCTCGACGAGATCGGCGAGACGCCGCTCGCGCTGCAGGCCAAGCTGCTGCGCGTTCTCCAGGAGGGCGAGCTCGAGCGCGTGGGGGACACGCGCACGCGCAAGGTCGACGTGCGCGTGATCGCCGCGACCAACCGCGATCTGCGCGCCGAAGTCGACGCCGGCCGGTTCCGTCAGGACCTCTACTACCGACTCAGCGTGTTCCCGATCGAGGTTCCGCCGCTGCGCGAACGGCCCGACGACCTGCGCGTCCTGGCGGAGCACTTCGTTGCGCGCGCCGCCGCTCGACTCAAGCGACCGCCTCCGCGCCTCGCGCCCGGCGCCTTCGCGCAACTCGTGGCGCACGATTGGCCCGGCAACGTGCGCGAGCTCCAGAACGTGATCGAGCGCGCGGTGATCCTCTCCGGGCGGGGCGCGCTCCAATTCGATCTCCCGCGCGCGCGTTCGGGGTCGACTCGCGCGCAAGCGTCGAGCGCGGCGGCTCCGGCCAGTTCGATGCGGCGCCCGCAGACCGTCGCCGAGTGGAAGGAACTCGAGCGCGAAATGCTCGCGGAGGCCCTGAAGGCCTGCAAAGGACGCATTTTCGGAGTCGACGGGGCGGCGCAGCGGCTCGGGATCCCGCCGACGACGCTCGCGTCGCGGATCAAGGCGCTGGGGCTCGCGCGCGTCGGGCGTGAACGAATCGACAGCGGCGGCTGACGCGCACGCACTTGGAGCACCGCGCCAGCCGAGCCACACTGCGCGCGATGAAGCACCGGCGAACTGGCGGACTCGACCGCAGGCAACTGCTCGCTGCGGCGCCGGCGGCCGTGCTCGCAGCCTGCTCGACGTCGCGCGAAGCGTCGAAGGCGCCGCCCGCGCGCGCGCGCAATCTGCTCGTGGTGCTGGCGGACGACCTGAGCGGCGCGGACCTGGGTTGCTACGGCTCGACCAACGTGCGCACGCCGAACGTCGACGCGCTGGCCGCGCGCGGCATGTTGTTCGAGCGCGCCTACACCGCGGTCGGCGTGTGCCAGCCGTCGCGCTCGAGCTTGTACACGGGGCTGTACCCCACGGCCCACGGCGCGCTGGGCTTCGGACCGATCGCGCCCGGCGTCGCGACCTGGCCGCAGATGCTCGGCGAGGCCGGAGTCGTCACCGCGATGATCGGCAAGCTCGACGTCGACCCGCTCGAGCAGTTTCCGTTCGAACACCTGGTGCGCAGCAAGGACCTCGAGAGCCGGCGCGACAGCGCGGTGTGGCGCCGCGAGCTCGCGAGCTTCCTCGGCGCATTCGGCGAGCGCCGCTTCGCAGCCGTCATCGCGCTCACCGACCCGCACCGTCCCTTCGACGAGGAGCCCGGTCGCGCGCCGCACACCGCCCCCGAGGCGCTCTCGGTCCCCGGATTCCTGTGGGACGCGCCCGGAGTGCGCGCCGACCTGGCGGCGTACTACGACTGCGTCGCACGCCTCGACCAAACTGTCGGTGAGTTGATGGAAGCGCTGCGCGTCGCCGGGCGCGCGGACGACACGTTGGTCGTGTTCACGAGCGACAACGGCGCGGCGTTCCCGTTCGCGAAGGCCACGCTGTACGAGGCTGGCGTGCGCATGCCGCTGATCGCCGCGGGCCCGGGCGTGCGCGCGGGCGCCCGCAACGGCGACTTCGCGAGCTTGCTCGACCTGCTGCCCACCGCGCTCGAGCAGTTCGGAGCGCCGCCGCGCGCGCTCGACGGTCGTTCGCTGCTGGCTGCGTTGCGCGGCGACGAGTCGAGCGCGCCGCAGCACTTCGTGTCGATGCAGACGGAGAACAACCGCGAGCGCTCGGCGCCCGCGCGCGCGCTGCACACGCGGCGCTTCAAGTACATCCGCAACCTCACGCCCGAGGTCGCGATGGTGAGCAACGTGGTGAACCACACGGCGTCGTGGGAGGCCGGGCTGGCGCTCGCGCGCGACGACGAGCGCGTCAAGGCGCGCATGCAGTCGTACCTGTACCGGCCGGCGGAGGAGCTCTTCGACCTCGAGCGCGATCCGTGCGAGCTCGAGAACCTCGCCGCGCGCCCCGAGCACGCCGAGCGTCTGGCCGCCATGCGCGCTGAGCTGCGCGCTTGGCTCGCGGCGCGACAGGATCCGGCGCTGGCGCAGTGGGCCTGAGCGAGTCAGGATCGCAGCGCATGTCGAAGCAGCAGGGCGAGCGCGCCGCCTGGACCCGTCGCGAGTTGCTGGCGGCCGCGGGAGCGGTGTCCGTGGTCGCTTGCGCTGGTCCAGTCGCGGAATCCGGCGCAGATCCCGCCGCGGACCAGTCCGGAGCAGCTCGCGCTCGCGAGATCGCGCGGCCCGAGCACCTGTTCGTGTTCGTCTCGGACGACCACAGCGCGATCGACGTCGGGTGCTACGGCAACGCGGACGTTCACACGCCGAACATCGATCGGCTCGCGCGCGAAGGCGTGCGCTTCGCCAATGCGTACACGCCGGTCGGCGTGTGCAAGCCGTCGCGCTCCGCGCTGTACACGGGGCTCATGCCGCACAAGAACGGCGCGCTGGGCTTCGACCCGGTGCGCGCCGATGTCGCGACCTGGCCCGAGCTGCTGCGCGCGCCGCGCTGCGCCAACGCGATGATCGGCAAGCTCAACACCAAGCCCGTCGAGCGCTTCGCCTTCGAGCGCTGGGTGCGCCCCAAGCGCGTCGGCGACACGCGCGAGGTCGCGGCGATGCGCAGCGCGTTCGAGGAGTTGCTCGAAGCGTTCGCGGGTCGGCGCATGGCGATCGTCGTGAACCTCAAGGACCCGCACCGTCCGTTCCGCGGGCCGTTCGAGGATCCCAGCTACGTCGGCGCGCCGGTGCCGCACGACCCGCAGGCGCTGAGTCTGCCTGGGCACCTGCACGACACGCCGCAGACGCGCCGCGAGCTCGCAAGCTACTACGACGCGATCTGGCGCCTCGACCGCAACCTCGGCTCGCTGCTCGAGGTGCTCGACCAGCGCGGACTCGCGCGCAACTCGCTGGTCGTGTTCACGAGCGACAACGGCCAGCCGTTCCCGTTCGCGAAGACCACGCTGTACGAAGCGGGGATTCGCCTGCCGTTCCTGGCGCGCTGGCCCGCTGCGGCGCCCGGCGGGAGAGTGGACGAGCGCCTGGTCAGCCTGATCGACCTGCTGCCGACCGCGGCCGACACGTTCGGTGTCGATCCCGCGCCGAACTTCGACGGACGCTCGCTGTTGCCGCTCCTGCGCGGAGAGAACGTCGACTGGCGCGACTTCATCGTCGGTCAGCACACGCAGCACCTCGTCGGCGAGCCCACGCCGGCCCGCTCGCTGCGCGTGGGGAGCTACAAGTACATCCTCAACATCGCGCCGGACGAGGAGTTCGCCAACAACGTGCTCGACCACAGCGACACGTGGCGCTCGTGGATCGCGGCCGCGCGCGAGGACGTTGCGCTGCGCGAGCGCATGAAGCGACTCGTGCGCCGTCCGCCCGAGGAGCTGTACGAGCTCGAGTCCGATCCGCGCGAGCTCGTCAACCTCGCCGGCGATCCGGCGCACGCCGACGCGCTCGCGAGGATGCGCACGCGACTCGCGGAGTGGATGCGGCGCGAGGGCGACCCCTACGCGCCCGCGTGAGCGCGACCGGCCGCCATGCGGCGGTCGAGCAGGTGTTCGAACAGCGCGAACACGATCAGGGCGCCGAAGCTCACGGGCCACGACGCGAAGCGCGCGCCGGCGATGGCGAGCCCGAGCAGCGCGAAGGCCACAACGGCGAGCACGCCCATCCAGTCGTTGTTGATGTAGAGCTTCTCGTGCGGCGTCGAGAGCGGCAGGTCGACGACGCAGGTGCGCCAGACCGCGCGCGTCGCGATCAGGCAAGTGAGGAACGCCGGGCCGGCGAGCTGCAACGTGAACTCGAGCCGGCCCTGGAGTCCGCCCAGCACGACGAGCACGAGGTACAGCGGCGCGAGGAAGCGCGCGGCGACGGCCTTGAACGCGCCGTTCTCGATCTCGCCCAGCTCGACCGGGGCCGTGTCGAGGATCCAGCGCGCGCGGTGCGAGCTCGTCCCCGGCGTGTGCGCGACCATCAACGGCGCGTAGGCGCCCGGAATGAACAGCAGCAGCGCGAGCAGGTCGCGCCTGGTGTCGCCCGATTGCTCGCCGCCGCCGAGCAAGAGGAACCCGAGCGGCACGGCCAGCAGCGGATAGGCGCGGAGAACGAACTCGCGCTCCTTGGGCAGCGCGTCGAAGACCCACTCGAACGTCGCGCGCTCGCGTCCGCGCACCCAGGTGCGCGCGAGCAGCCGTCGCAGCGGCGCGAGCAAGGCGCCGACGAGCGTCGACCCGGCGTTCGCCTGCGCAGCGCTCGGCGCCGGAACGAACAGCACGGCAGCGAGAGCCACGGCGCTGGCCGCGAGTCCGAGCGCGCGCAGCGTGGGCGCGCTCGCATCTTCGGCGAAGAACGACGCGAACCACGTCGAGGGGAAGTAGCGCAGCGCCGGCGCGGCATCCGGGCCGCTCCAGGAACGCATCTGCGGCACGAGTTCGAGCCCCGCGACCGTTCCGACCATCGTGAGGACGAGCAGCGCGCTCTGCAGAGCCACGAGCAGCGCGTGCGCGCGCCCGCGCAGCAGCGACTGGGCCGCCAGCAGCGCGCCGGCGAGCAGGACCGATTGCGCCTGACCTGCGGCGAACAGGGTCGCGCGCGCTGCGAGATCGAACTCCGCGGGTGCGAGCACGAGCGCAGGCGCCAGCGCGCCGCTGGTGAGCACGAACAGCGCGATCAGCAGGTGCAGCGCGCGTGCGATGTGGATCTCGCTCGCCCGCACGGGCAGGGCGCGCACCCAATCGCCCGTCTCATCGGCCGTGAGCAGCGCGCTCAGGTCGCCGAGCAGCGGAACCGCGATCAACGCGGCCGCGGCGGACAGCACGACGAGCGCGAAGCCGAACGGACCGGTCGCATCGCGCACGACCAGGCACACGGCGGTCGACACGAAGCTCAGCATCAACAGCGGAGCGGCCGGGAAGCCGCTGCCGCCCTGACCTGCCGCGAGACGCGAACGCAGGAGCACCAGGATTCGCCGCGACACGCGGGCTAAAGTACGGGGCTCCATGTCGCTTTTCATCCCGGGGCCGGTCGGTCGACTCGAAGCCAAGCTGTGGCCTCCGCCGTCGGGCGAAGCGCCGCGCGCCGCAGCGGTCGTGTGCCATCCGCACCCGCTCTTCGGCGGCACGATGGACAACAACGTCGTGTTCCGCACCGCGCGCGGCCTGCAGCACGCCGGCCTGGCCGTGCTGCGCTTCAACTTCCGCGGGGCCGGCGCGAGCGAAGGCGCGCACGACGGGAACGGCGGCGAGGAAGGCGACGTGCGCGCGGCGCTCGACTACCTCGAGCGCGAGTTCCCCGGCGCGCCGCTGTGGGCCGCGGGCTTCTCGTTCGGTTCGCGCACCGTGGCCTCGCTGGCCCGTTCCGAGCCGCGCATCGCGCGCGTGGCGCTGATCGCGCTGCCCAGCAAGGCCTTCGACTGCACGTTCGTGCGCGAGGTGCGCCAACCGACGTTCATCCTGCTCGCGGAGAACGACGAGTTCGGCACGCCGAGCGATTTCGACGAGCGGATCGGGCCGCTGGGAAACAACTTCGAACGCGACGTCATCGAAGGCGTCGACCACTTCTTCCGCGGCCAGACTCCCGAACTCGAACGACGCGTGCAGGCCTGGGCCCGGCGCTCGCTCGCGCAGGACTGAAAGACCATGAACGACTCCTCCTCCAGCGCGTCGTACAGCTATCCGAGCACCAAGCAGCCGTCGATCCGGCTGGTGATGATGCCGCGCGACACCAACGCGGTGGGGACGATCTTCGGCGGCGTGATCCTCTCGCACATCGACCTCGCGGCCGCGACCGAGGCGCACCTCTACCACCCCGGCAAGCTGGTGACGGTCTCGTTCGATCAGGTCGAGTTCAAGCAGCCCGTGTTCGTCGGCGATCTCGTGTCGTTCTTCACCGACACGCTGCGCGTCGGGCGCACTTCGATCACGGTGGGGGTGTCGGTGTGGGCGCAGCGCGCTCGCAACCGCGACCAGCTCGTGCACGTCACCGAAGGACGCGTGACCTTGGTCGCCGTCGACGAGAATCTCAAGCCCACGCCGGTCGTGCAGCGCTGAACGCGACGCGCGCTTGAAGTGCGCGCCTGCGCGGCCCAGACCTGCGCCCCATGGGCGCTCTGAGAGGTTTGGCGGACGAGGTCTCTTCCGTAGTCGAACGCGTGGCGCCGAGCGTGCTCCACGTTCGCGCGATTCGCGAGGGCGGGCGCGGGCGCGCGGCGCTGTCGCACGGCTCGGGCGTGCTGATCGCGCCCGGCGGCTATGCGCTGACCAACAGCCACGTCGTTCACAAGAGCGGCGGCGTCGAGGTCGAGCTCGCCGACGGTCGCGCGCTGCTCGCCGACGTGGTGGGGGACGACCCTGAGACGGATCTGGCGGTGCTTCGGATCGCGAGCGCTGCGCCGCTGCCGCACGTGGAGCTGGGCGATTCGAATCAGGTGCGCGTCGGCGACTTCGCGATCGCCGTGGGCTCGCCGTTCGGGCTCGCGCGCACCGTCACGCTCGGCATCGTGAGCGCGCTCGGCCGGACCTTGCGCTCGCAGAGCGGCCGCGCGATCGAAGGCGTGCTGCAGACCGATGCGCCGCTCAATCCCGGCAACTCGGGCGGCCCGCTGGTCGACGCCGACGGTCGCGTGATCGGCGTGAACACCGCGATCGTGCTCGGCGGACAAGGCGTGTGCTTCGCGGTGCCCGCTAACACTGCGACGTTCGTGATCCGGCAGGTCCTCGCGCACGGGCGCGTGCGTCGAGCGCGCCTGGGCGTGGCGGCGGAGGAGGTCGTGCTCGCCGCCGAGCGCGCACGCGAACTCGGCCTATCCGCGCCGCGCGGCGTCGTCGTTCGCGCCGTCGAGCCTGGCGGTCCCGCCGATCGCGCCGGCTTGCGCGCCGGCGACGTCCTCGTGCGCTGCGCCGGTCAGCCGCTGCAGACCGTCGCGGACTTGCACCGCCTGCTCGACCACGAAGCGATCGACCGCGAGCTCGAGTTCGAGCTGTTGCGCCGCGCCGAACGCGTCACGCTGGCGATCCGGCCGAGTGAACGCGTCGCAAGTTGAGCGCGAGTCGAACGCGC
>CALKYE010000119.1 GCA_938003765.1 uncultured Planctomycetia bacterium | reverse complement strand
TGAGTTCGGGCGCGTGGCGTTCGAGCGCATCGAGCGTCGCTTGCTGTTCCGCGCGAAGCTCGGCGCGAACGACGCCGCGCGTGACGCTGATGCGGATCGCGATGCGGCCGAGTTCGCGCGGCTCGAGCTGGATGACGGCCTGACGCAGCTCCGGCGACATGCGCAAACGCACTTGGCGCAGGATCTCGGCGGAGCGTTGCGCATCCACTTCGGGCGGCGCGCTCGGCGCGGGCGCTTCGCCCTTGGCGACGTTCGAGCTGTCGCCCGAGCGCGCATCGACCGGCGTGGAAGGCGTTGGCGTCGGCGACGACGTCGGAGTCTCGCGCGTCGCAGCGCTCGACGACTCGCCGCCGCCTGCGGGAGAGCCGAACGCGTTCTCGGCGGACGGCTGCGCCGACGGTTCGACCTGGACTTCCGCGAGCGCACCATCCACGGTCTCGCTCGATACGGGCTCGGCCATGGACGAGTTCGGCGAGTTGGCGCCTTGCTGCGCGCTGGCGTTGGCGGCGCCTCGGAGCGGCGCCGATGCGTCGGCCGCGGGCGCGCCGTCGAAGGCGACCAACTCGCTCGCCGCGTTCGCCGCGCCGAGCGTCGAGGCGAGCGTCGCCTCGGATTGGACGGTGAGAGTTGGCGCAGCGCTTTCGTTCGAGTTCGTCGCGGCGTGCGCGCTCACTTCGCTTCGTTGCGCTGATCCGTCGGACGCGTCTTGCGTCGCAGGCGCCTCCGCGGAGCTCGGCATGCTCGCGGCCGCCGGATCTTCCAGCGCGTCAACGGTCGGCGCCGTGAAGACGTCGGGCTCGCTCGTCGGCTGCTCGCCGTGCGCCGCCTGCGTCTCGTCGCTCGCGGGCGCCGCTCGATCGACTTGTTCGCGCTCGCGCTGGGCCTCTTCGTTCCGCGCGGAGTGCGCGTCGCTCTCCTCGCGCCGATTGGCCTTCCGCGCGCGCTCGACGTGGCGCTCGAACGGCTCGTGCGCGCGGCGCTCGGGCTCGCGCACATCGGTCGAACGCTCCTGGGTCGGTGAAGAGGTAGACCGCCCCGTGCCGGACGGCCTACCCCCAGCTACCAAGGAACGGAGAATGGGAGAGTTCTCCATCGCTGCCGCACTGGGAGCAATGCAGGCGCCAAGCGCTCCGGACCTGCGCGCGGGCCGCGCGCGGCGCTCGACGCTCCGTGAAGCGCGAAACCGCTGCGCGACCTGGAAACAAGGGTGCGCAAGGAATTCCGCTCGAGCTGCGGGTCGCTGCCGCGGCTCGACGCGTTCGCACACAGCTACGCCGAACGTCGCAGCCCGGCTGAGCGCCGGTCGGCGCGATGTCGGATAGTCTCTAGGTGGCGGATTCGGTCGTTGCGGACAGCGCGGTGCTCCAGGCGCGCGCGTTGGTCACCCACGGTCGGCCGCCCGGTCGTCGGCTGCGCCGGAAGCCGCGCGGGCGAGGGAACTTCCTTGCGCCCCCAGGCATCCCAAGTCACGCGCCGTAAGCATCGAGACCGACGCCGCATCCTCAGCCTGACACCCCTGCACCGCCCATGAGACCCTTCGAGAAGAGCCTTTCGATCGCCTGCTCGCTGATGGCCGCCAGCGTCGCCGCCGCGCAACACGCGCAGGTGAGCGCCGTGGCGATCCATCCCACCAATCCGAACGAAGTGTGGGTCTGCAACCGCGACAACGACTCGATTTCGGTCGTCGACGTGGCCGCCGGCGTCACGACGCACGAGATCGACGTGGGCGTCCGCCCGCGCTCGCTCGCGTTCAGCGCCGACGGCTCGCGCGTGTTCGTCGCCAACCAGCGCGGCAACGTGCCGGTCACCACGCACATGGCGACGGGCTTCACCGGCTCGGAGATCCGCGGAACGGTCAGCGTGATCGACACCGCCAGCAAGACGGTCGCCACCACGCTCACGCAGGTCGGCGTCGAGCCCTACGGCGTGGCGCTCGCGCCCAACGGCAAGTACTTCGCGGTGACGAGCTTCCGCACGGGCGCGGTCAAGCTGTTCAACGCCACGACGCTCGCCCTCGCGGCCGAGCACGTCTACCTCACCAACCTCAACTTCATCCCGCCGCCGTTCACGGCCCGCGACGTCGACCAGAACCGCGACGGCATCGCCGACCTGGGTGAGCCGCGCGGCTTCACGATCCGCGCCGACAGCTCGCGCATCTACGTCACGCACAACCGCTCGCCGTACATCTCGGTGCTCGACGTCACGCTCGACGGCGCGGGCGTGCCGACCGGGACGACGCTGGCCGCCAAGATCGACCTCAACACGTACCCCTTCGACCCGTTCTACAACCCGGTCGCTGTGCAGACGATCGCCAGCCAGGGCCTGCCGCGCTTCATGGAGGACATCGCGCTGTCGCCGGACGGCGCGCGCGCGCTCACGCCGCACGTGCTGCACAACATCAACCACGACGTGAACATGACTCTGCCGCCGTGGGTGCCCGGCGAGTTCGCCAATCGCGTCTACCCGGCGCTGAGCGTCATCGACGCGGTGAACAACAGCTTCAACGCTCCCGGCGACGGCTCGAAGCGCCTGCACAACGAGCTGAGCCACCCGCTCTCGCCGGCCGAGTTCGCGGCCTACGGAACGGGAGCGGCGACCAGCGTCGGTCGAGCCAGCCTGGGCGGCCTGACGAGCCCGCTGCTCGGCGCGACGATCACGCTGCGCGTCGAAGGCATGGCCCCGGGTCAGACCGCGATCCTGTACGTCGGCGCGCCGGTCAACATCCCGCGCGGCTCGAACGGCACGCAGCTCGTCAACCCGCGCTTCGCCTTCCCGGTGGCGCCGAACGGCACGGTGCAGGTGACCGTCCCGAACCGCAACTCGCTCAACGGCCTGGTCAGCTACGCGCAGGCGCGCTTCTTCGACGCCGGCGGCATTCCGGCGCAGTTCTCGAACGGTTTGAAGATCCAGATCGCGCGCCTGGCGCCGGTCACCAACAGCCTGGGCCACCGCGCGGGTCAACCCGCTCGCGTCGCGTTCAGCCCTGACGGCGCCGGCGTGCTGATGCTCAACCGCGGCTCGGAGGACCTGTTCCTCTACCGCGTGCAAGCCGGCGTCTACGA
Source organism: uncultured Planctomycetia bacterium (assembly GCA_938003765.1). Taxonomy (GTDB): domain Bacteria; phylum Planctomycetota; class UBA1135; order UBA1135; genus WYBT01. The sequence continues at coordinate 5,635 of CALKYE010000119.1, read as the reverse complement.
CCTCGCCGCGGTGTATCCGCCGCGCATCGAGTTCGTCGAGCGCGCGCCGTTCGACACGTCGACGGGCCTGGGCGACCTCCCGCTGGGCATGGCGCTGCAAGCCGACCCGAGCACGATCAACAACGACTCGCTGGTCTACGTGATGAACGAGCTCACGCGCACGCTCAGCGTCCTGCGCGTCGACTGGACCACCGCCGCCATCACCAAGGAGCGCGATCAGATCCCGACGCTGCTCGGCCCCGACTCGTACACGCTGCCCGAGCGCATCGGCGACGAGCTCTTCGAAGACGCGTCGCGCGCGCAGACCACCGGCGGTCGCGGCACGGTCGGCGAGTTCAACAACTCGTGCGGCTCGTGCCACTTCGAGGGCGGCGAAGACGGCAACGTCTGGCAGCGCCCGGCCGGCCCGCGCAGCACGATGCCGATGTACGGCGGCTCGTTGGGCACCGGTCTGATCCTGTGGAAGGGCGTGCGCCTCAACAACGGCGAGACCGGCCCGATGTTCGGCGGAGAGAACGGCGGCCACGGCGTGTTCAGCGACGCGGAACAGGACGGCCTGATCGCGATGCACAACAAGCTGCCGGTGCCGCTCAACCCCCACCTCGATGCGGTGACGGGGCAGCTCACGCCGCTGGCCGCGCTCGGTCGCGACCTGTTCTTCGGGCTCAACGACACCGGCCTGAACCCGATCCTGCGGCGGGCCGGCTGCGCCGATTGCCATCCCATGGTCGATGCGATCGACGGCACACCGCGGGGCTTCACCGCCGACTTCCTGAACCCCTTGCTCACCTCAGGGGAGAACCTCGCGGCGGTGAACCCGAACTGCTCCTCGCTGCAGTCGAACATCGTCGGGGCGCAGGTCCGCAACGTGAACAGCGGCGTGAACATCGACTTCAACAACAACGGCGTGGCTGACCCCGACCGCAACAGCGACGGGTTCATCGACGTCGAGACGTACGTTCCGCTGAACACGGACAAGGCCGATCCGTTCTCCCGCGACGACCCCAACAGCTACATGTGCCCGGTCGATCCGCAGGACCCCAACAGCCCGCTGCGGGTGTTCCAGCGCGACATGCGCTCGTTCTCGATCCCGACCAAGCTGGGCGTGTTTTCCACCGGTCCGTACTTCCACGACCACGTGGCGATCTCGCTGCGCACGATCCTCGATCCCGAAGCGCAAGCCATCAGCCCGGTCTACGGCTCTCCGGCCTACCCCGGCGAACCGACCTTCCCCGGCCTGCTCAAGTTCTTCAACGAGTTCCACGACGTGCGCGGCCACGAGCAATTCGCACCGGGCGCGTCGAAGGTGCAAGTGAACTTGATCAGCGGCCCGAACGTGAACAGCGACATCGAAGCGCTGCTCGCCTTCATCGAATCGATCTGATCGCAGGTCCTCGCCGCTCTCCACGGCGACCCCCGGGACGCAGCATCCCCATGCTTCGCCCCACGACGGGCCGGTCCGAGCTTCGCGCTCGGGCCGGCCCGCTTGCGTTGAAAGCGGCGGTCAACGCTCGGGTGGCGAAGCTCGAACTCTCCGCTGAATCGCGCCAACCGCAGTCCCGGGCGCCGATTAGCTCGACGCGCCGTACGTGCGGCGCTGCTCGCTCGTCCCCCGTTGGCGCCGTCGTGTTCGCACGTGCGACGGAGCCCGTGAGACTCTCGGCGCGCGCCTCGAACAGCGTTCAGTTCCGCTCGCGCACCTCGGCGCGGCCGTCGGGGTGACCGATCACGAGCACGTGCGCGAGGCCGATGAACAAGCCGCTCTCGACCACGCCGGGGATGGCGTCGAGCTCGAGTTCGAGCGCGCGCGCGTCGGCGATCCCAGAGGGGAAGCGGCAGTCGAGGATCTCGTTGCCGTTGTCGGTGAGGTAGTCGCCGCCGTCCTTCGCGCGCCGCAGGATCGGCTCGCAGCCCAGCCGCGCGATGCGCCGCGCGACGAGCGCGCGCGCGAACGGGACCACCTCGACCGGCAGCTTGAAGGTCGTGCCCAGCCGCTCCACGACCTTGTCGGGGCCGACCACGATCGCCTCGCGGCGCGAGATCGAGGCCACGACCTTCTCGCGCAGCAGCGCGCCGCCGCCGCCCTTGACCATGTCGAAGCGTCCGTCGATCTCGTCGGCGCCGTCGATGGTGAGGTCGATCGAGTCGACCTCGTCGAGCGTCGCGAGCGGGATGCCCAGCTCGCGCGCCTTGCGCTCGGTGTCGATCGAAGTCGGCACGCCGCGCACGCGCAGGCCCGCGGCGCGGATGCGCTCGCCCAGCCTCACGAGTGTGTGGAACACGGTCGAGCCCGTGCCCAGCCCGAGCGTCATGCCGTCTTGAACCAAATCCGCGGCGCGCCGGCCGGCCACCGCCTTGGGATCGAAGGTGCTCATCGCGGCCGACGGTAGGGCTACTCGACAGTGCGGGTCAATGCCGAGTCCGTCACCTGTCGATCTCGTCCACGCCGTCGATCGCGCGGTCGAGCGAGAGGGCCTCGTCGAGCGTTGTGCGCGCGGCGCCCAGCTCACAGGTTCAGCGCACGGTGTCGGCGGACTCGAACGTTGCGGTCAGCTCGTCGCGCGCGCGAGCCAATGCTCTGGACTGACTCGAGTCGCCGCTACTGCGTCGCTCGAGCGGCGTGCTTCTCAACCGCCGTCAGCAGCTCGGCCGGAAGCGGTTCGTACGACGGAAGCGGAGGAGCCTGGCCCGGCTGCAGCTCCGCCACCACGGAGGCGCGAACCTCCGCGCGGGCTTCGATGAGCTTCGTCAGGGCCGCGTACTCGGGGAACTCGGCCGACTCGAACGAGTACAAGCGGTCGCCGACGGGGATCCGGTAGACGCCGTCCTCCGGGTCGCCGAGCTGCGCAGCGAACTTGTCCGGCAGCGGCTCGAAACGCCCTTCGAGCTCGAGCTGCGCGAGAATGGACAGACTGACCACGGACAGCGCCGCGACGGCGGGATCCTCCAGCAGCTTCTCCTGACACAGATCGAAGCGTTCCTTCGCGGCGCGACACGCCGCGCGAAGTTCGATCTTCGGCGGGGCCGCCGGCGCGGACTCCGGCGCCGCCGCTGGCTCCGGCGCCGTCGCGCGGAGTGTGGCCGCGGGCTCGGACGGAGCGACGGCGCTCGGCAGAGCGAGTTCGGCGGGCGCTTCGGGAGCGGACTGGGCGCCCACGAGCGAGGGCTGCGCGGCCGGACCTGGTGAGCCGCTCCGAAGCGACCAGCGCCAGGCCACGACTGCGCCGATCGCCGCGACGACCAGGGCGCCCATCAGAACGGGTCGTTGGGCCACGCCATCAGGCTATCCAGCGAGGCGAGCCCGCCCCATTTCGCGGGTGCTCGGCGGGCCCCGAACCCGGCGCGCCAGCGGGGAGCTTCGCAGAGCGGCCACTTGACTCCAGAGCGGCGTCCGGCCGAATATGTTGAGATCCAGTCTCAACTACTGGGTGATTCCCCATGACCTCCCTCGACCTCCTGAGCCCCGGTTCGACCGCGCGTCTGGTCTCCATCGGCGGCGATCGCGCGTTCCGCTGTCGCCTGATGGAGCTGGGCCTCCTGCCCGGCACGCTCGTGCGCCTGGTGCGGCGCGTCGACGTAGGCGGCGTGCTCGAAGTCGAAGTGCGCGGCTGCCGACTGTCGGTGCGCCACGGCGAAGCGCGGCGCCTCGCGGTCGAAGCGGGCGCTTGAGAGCTGCGCGACGCGCGAACACGCGCGCGCCCTCCCCACCGTGACGCCTCCCGCAGCATCCCCGACGCTCGCGATGCGCCGCGTCGCCATCGCGGGCAACCCCAACACGGGCAAGACGACGCTGTTCAACCGCTTGACCGGGCTCTCGGCCAAGGTCGGCAACTATCCGGGCGTCACGGTCGAGAGCGAGACGGGCCAGGTCAAGCTCGAGCGCAGTGGAGTGGTGACGCTGGTCGACGTGCCGGGCACGTACAGCCTGACTGCGCGCAGCGCGGAGGAGCAGATCGCGATCCAGGCCGTGTGCGGCCTTCATCCGCTCGAGCGGCCCGACGCGGTGGTGCTCGTGGTCGACGCCTCGCAGCTCACGCGCAATCTCTACCTCGCGCTGCAGATCATCGAGACCGACATCCCGCTCGTGATCGCGCTGAACATGGTCGACATGCTCGGCGAGCTGGGGCAGGAGATCGACGCCGCGGCGCTCGAGCGCGAACTCGGCGTGCGTGTCGTGCCGATCAGCGCGCAGCACGGCGACGGCGTCGATGCGCTGCGCGGCGCGCTGGACGAACTGCTCGCGAGCCCCGATCGCGCGCGCCCGGGCCCCCGCTGGATCCCGAGCGACCCGCGCCTGCGCGCCGACGTCGACGCGGTCGCGCGCGAGCTGCCGGCGATCTGGAAGCTCGACAATCCGCGCCGACGCGATGCGCTGGCGCTGTGGGCGCTGCTCTCGCTCGACGAGAACGACGAGCTGCCCGACGCGCCCGCGAATCTGCGCGAGACCGTGCTGGCGCGCCGCCGCGCCGCCGCCGCTGACGGCCGCGAGATCGAGGCCGAGATCATCCAGGGCCGCTATGCGTGGATCGACGAGCGCGCGCCCAAGTTCCTGCGCCAACGCGCGAGCGTGCGCGAGAGCCGCACCGACCGCGTCGATCGCCTGCTGCTGCACCCCGCGCTGGGCTTCGCCGTGTTCCTGGTGGTGATGGGACTGGTGTTCCAGTCGCTGTTCTCGTGGGCCGATCCGCTGATCGGTCTGATCGAGACCGTCGTCGGCGCCGTGAAGGAACAAGTCGTGAGCGTGCTGCCGCCGGGCTTCTTCAACGACCTCGTCGCCGAAGGCCTGATCGAAGGCGTGGGCAGCGTGATCGTGTTCCTGCCGCAGATCCTGCTCCTGTTCTTCTTCATCGGCGTGATGGAGGACTCGGGCTACATGGCCCGCGTCGCGTTCCTGATGGACCGCCTGATGAAGTCGATCGGCCTGCACGGCCGCGCCTTCGTGCCGATGATGTCGGGCTTCGCGTGCGCGGTGCCGGCGATCCTCGCCACGCGCACGATGGAGCGCCAGCGCGACCGCATGCTGACGATGATGGTCGTGCCGCTGATGACCTGCTCGGCGCGCCTGCCGGTGTATTCGCTCCTGATCGCCGCGCTGTTCCCGCCCGATCGCATCTTCGGCGTGCTCCCCGTGCAGGGGCTGCTGATGGTGGCGATGTACGTGTTCAGCACGGCTGTAGCGCTCGTCGTCGCCGCAGTGCTCGGCCGCACGCTCATCAAGGGCAAGAGCGTGCCGCTGCTGCTCGAGCTGCCGCCCTATCGACTCCCCCACTGGCCCAGCGTGCTGGCGCAGATGTGGCGCAAGACGCGCGTGTTCCTGACCGAGGCCGGCACGGTGATCCTCGCCTGCACGGTCGCGATGTGGCTGCTGTTGAGTTTCCCGCGCGACGCGCAGATCGACGAGCGCTTCGACGCGCAGATTGCCGCGGTCGAGAGCTCTCTGCCCGCGGGCGAGGAGCGCGACGCGCGCGTGGCCGAGCTCGAGAACGAACGCGCCGGCGAAGCGCTGCGCTCGAGCTACGGCGGTCGCCTGGGCCACCTCATCGAGCCCGCCGTCGCGCCCCTGGGCTTCGACTGGAAGATCGGCGTCGGCCTGCTCGGCGCCTTCGCGGCGCGCGAGGTCTTCGTCAGCACGATG
>CALKYE010000118.1 GCA_938003765.1 uncultured Planctomycetia bacterium | reverse complement strand
TGCTCGCGCACCCCGAAGTCGCCGCGGCGGCGCCGCTGGTCCACACGCTGTGCCATCAGCCGGTGCAACCGGTGATCCCCGAGGACGGCGGCGGCTGGGTGAAGGTCACCGTGCACGCGTCAGGCGCCGGCGACCTCTCCGTGCGTCTGTTCTATCGAGCAGCGCACGGCTGGCATTGGCGCGACATGACCGACGCGGGCGACGCTCAAGACGACGGCATCGCAGGCAACGGCGTGTGGGGCTATCGCTTCGACGCTGCGCTCGGCGACTGGCCGTTCGCGGAGTTCGACACGGTCGAGTACTTCGTCCAAGCGCGTCACAACGGCCTCGGGGGCGCGGCGTCGAGTGTTCTGCCCGCGCGCGCGGGCGCGGCTGCGCAGGAGTTCCTCGTCGCACGGGCGCGCTCGCCGCTGGCGCTGTCGATCAACGAGCTGTGCGCGATCAACGAGCGCCGCGTCGAGGATCCCTGCGGCGACACGAACGACTGGGTCGAGCTCGTGAACCTGAGCGGAACAGCGTTGGACCTGTCGGGCTACGAGCTGGTCTCCGATCCCGCCGACCTCGGTCAGGGCTTCGAGTTCCCGCAGAACACGGTCATCGGCCCCATGGGCACGCTGCTCGCGTGGTGCGACGAGGAGCCGAGCGAGAACTCGGGCGTGTGCAGTGGCTCCGTCGACGATGACCCGGCCATCGAGAACGTCGCCGGCGTGCACGGCTTCCCGAAGCTGTCGCGCTCCGGCGGACAGGTGTTGCTCGTCAGCAGCACGGGTGAGCTCGTCGACTTCGTGCGCTACAAGCGCAATCCCGAGGACGCGAGCTACGCGCGCGCGATCGACGGCTCAGGCCGCTTCGAGTGGACGATTCAGCCCACTCCCGGAGAGTTCAACGGCCTGACGGTGTTCGGCGACCTCAACGGCGATGGACTGGTCAACACTCCCGACGTGCTGATCCTCCTCGGCGCCATGGGGACTTCGTGTTGCGGCGGCGGGCTGTGCCCCGCGGACCTCAACGACGACGGGATCGTCAACACGGCGGATCTGTTGCTGTTCCTGAGCGCCTACGGAACCTGACTCGCCTCGAGGAGCTGCGCCGCGCTGCGCGCGCCGTCGATGCGTGAGCTCGACGGGCGTGCGGCGCGGACGCGCGCTCTGCGCACTTCGACCCCAGAGTTCTCAGTCGCTGCTCCTCTAAGCTCCTGCGCGAGAGAGCAGCGGCGAGCGAAACCCATGTCCGCACTTCAATCGTGGCGCGAGGAGCAGCAGTCGGCGTGGCTGTACAGCGCGCTTGCAGACGCGGAGAGTTCGCCACGCATCCAGTCGCTCTTGCGCGGGCTGGGCAGCGCTGCGACGGCGCAGGCCGCTCACTGGGCGGCGCAGTGCTCTCCGCCGCCTGAGCCGTATCGACCGACGTTGCGCGTGCGCCTGGTCGCCGCGCTCGCGCGCAAGCTCGGACCGCGCCGCATGTTGCCGGTGCTCGCCGCGCTGAAGGTGCGCGGACTGTCGGCCTACTCGTCGCGCGCGCCGGCGGAGCACGCGTTGCCGCGCTCGCGCGAGGACTTCGGCCAGCGCCACCGTTCATCGGGCGCGGGCGGCGCGCTGCGAGCCGCCGTGTTCGGCGCCAACGACGGGCTGGTCTCGAACGCGAGCCTGATCCTGGGCGTGGCCGGAGCAGGTGCGGAGCCGCGCACACTGCTCTTGACGGGCGTGGCCGGACTCTTGGCGGGGGCTTTCTCGATGGCCGCGGGCGAGTACGTCTCCATGCGTTCGCAGCGCGAACTGTTCGAGCACCAGATCGGTCTGGAGCGCAGCGAACTCGCGGAGTACCCCGAAGCGGAAGCGGAGGAGTTGGCGCTGATCTATCAGGCGCGGGGACTGGAGTTGGAGCAGGCGCGCGCGCTCGCGCACAAGTTGGTGCTCTCGCCCGAGCACGCGCTCGACACGCTCGCGCGCGAGGAGTTGGGCCTGAACCCCGACGACCTGGGTTCGCCCTGGGGCGCGGCGTGGACTTCGTTCTTGGCCTTTGCCGTCGGCGCCGGACTTCCGCTCGCGCCGCACCTGTTCCTCACGGGATCCGAAGCGCTCTACGCGACGGCGGGCGTTGCGCTGCTCGCATTGTTCGCGGTGGGCGGCGCGCTCGCGCTCTTCACCGGCCGCGGCGTGTTCGCGAGCGGCCTTCGCATGACCTTCATCGGCTCCGCCGCCGCTGCCGCGACCTTCGCGATCGGCCGGCTGTTCGGCGTGTCGGTCGGCTGAGCCGCAGCGCACTGTCGCGCTTCGTCGCTCGGCGGTGACGCCGCGCGGATTCCTCGAACTCGAGGGCCAGGGACGCGCGGGCCCGCAGCGTTCGCCCCCGGCCAGCCGGCGGATCCCCGGCGCGACCTTCGACGAATCGAGCGGAAAGCTCTTCACGTTCTCCGGCACACGTCGAATCGAGGGTCGCCCCGCGGCGGAGCCTCTCGGGCGCGCGGCTGCGCTCCTCGGCGACCTCGTTTAGACTCCGGACGCCCCGTCGCTGCTCCGCACCGAGCCGTTCCCCACGATGATCCCCCCGGCCGCGTACGCCTTGGCGCTGCTTGCGCAGTGCACCGATCCCCCCGTGCCTGCACCGGCCTTCGCCATCGAAGAGTCGGTCGACTGGCCGGTGATGTTCTCCGACGGCGAGACCACCACCGCGATCGCGCGCTGGCCCCGCGATCCCGCCGGCGCGTGCGGTTGGCCGTTGATCGTCTTCACGCACGGCCTCAACGGTTCGCGCTATTCGCTCAACGGCGTGGCGCGCGAGTTCGCCGAAGCGGGCTACTTCACGATCGCGTACGACGTGCGCGGCCACGACACCTCGACGGGCCTGGCGACGCTGTGGGGACAGCGCGAGCGCTTCGACGTCGTCGAGCTGATCGAGTGGGCGGAGGCGACCTTCCCCGACCTGGTGGACTCCACGCGCATCGGCCTCGGCGGTGTCTCGCAGGGCGGGATCATGTCGTTCTCGACCGCGTCGTTCAGCGGACAGCCGATCGAGAGCAACCCCTGGCGCACCGGCGTCTACCCGCAGATCAGCGCGATCGCCGTCGAGAACCTGACGCCCGGCTTCGCGCCGATCTTCGCGCCGAACGGCGTGGGCGTGCACACCAACCTGGGCACGTCGTTCCTGATCACCGGCGAGGTGCGCTACGACCCGGCCGTCGTGGGCAGCATGACGCACGCCGTTCTGACCGGAGACAGCGCGCTGTGGAACGCGCTCGTGTCCGACCCCACGCGCGACGTCGGCCCGCAGGCGAGCACGATGACGAGCGCGGTGCTGGCCATGGGCTGCTGGGATGACTTCTGGTTCCCGACCTCGCAGCTCTTCGCGCGCATGGCGCAGATCCCGCCGACGACGCCCAAGAAGCTGTACGTCGGATCGGTGGGGCACAGCACGCCCGCCAACATCGAACAGCGCGACCGACGCAATCTGTGGCGTCGACAGTGGTTCGACCGCTTCCTCAAAGGCGAGCTCAACGGCGTCGACGCGGGGCCCTGGCTGACGTACGCCGAGACGCCCTCGGATGAGCCGACCTACCTCGACGTCAACAGCGTTTGGACGCACCGCGAGAGCGAGAGCTGGCCTCCGCCGGGGCGCCACGACTATCCGCTCTACCTGTCGGACAGTCAGCGACTGGCGCCGGTCCCGCCGAAGTTCCCCGAGCCGGCCGACAAGCTCATCCAGACCGTGATCGGGCCGTTCGACGCGAACGACTTGCTCAACACCCAGTTCCGACTGGTGTTGATCGAGCCGCACATCCCGCGTCAGCAGATCCGCTGGGATTCGCCGCCGCTGGCCTCGCCGCTGAGCTTCGCCGGCTCGCCGCGCGTGCAGCTCTACATCGACACGGAAACGACGCAGTGGCAGCTCGGCGTCACCCTGTGGGACGTCGACGAGTTCGACGTCGAGCGCTACGTCACGAGCACCTCGTACTTCACGACCTCGCACCCCGGCGGCGTGGTCGAGCTCAACCTCGAGTTCGAGCCCAACGCGTACACCTTTCCGTCCGGCCACCGCGTGCGCTTGCGCGTCGAGAACATGCACGTGCACGAGCCGCCGGTGGCGCAGCTCCTGCGCTATGCGCCCAACATCAATCCGTTTGATGTGAGCGTGCTCCACCAGCCCGGTGCAATCTCCGCGCTGTTCCTGCCGGTGGACGAAGGGCAGCCCGTCGCCTACGGCTGGTCGCAAGTGAACAGCCAGGGCTGCTCGCCCAGCGTCACCGCGAGCGGCGCGCCCAGCCTCGCCTCGAGCGATCCGTTCCTCATCACGGCGACGAACGAGCTCAACCAGAAGGACGGCGTGTTCCTCTACGCCTTCGGGCGCAAGAAGAAGGTCCTCGGCGGCGGCTCGCTGTGGCTCGCCTCACCGCTCGCGCGCACCGGTCGCACGGATTCAGGCGGCAACGTCGGCGTCGACGACTGCTCGGGCTCGTACACCTTCGACTTCGGCGCGCGCATGCGCAGCGGCCTGTACTCGAACCTCGTCGCGGGCGAGCGCATCTACGGCCAGTTCTGGTCGCGCGACCCCGCCGC
>CALKYE010000117.1 GCA_938003765.1 uncultured Planctomycetia bacterium | reverse complement strand
CTGAAGCTCGAGTTCACGCGCGAGGGCTGCCTCGACAAGACGCTCGAGCTGGGCGAGCTCGCCGACGGCGCGACGCGCGAAGGGCTGCGCGTCGTGCTCGACTCCGGAGGCTTCGTCGCGGGTGTCGTGACCTGGGACGACGGATCGCCGGCCGAGCGCGCGATGGTGCAAGTCGAGGAGCCGCGCGAAGCGACGCGGGTCTTCTTCGGCGAGCCCAAGGGGCATCGAGTCGATGCGGACGGACGCTTCCGCATCACCGGACTCGGCGCAGGACCGTTCAAGGTCATCGCCACGGCGCCGGAGGCCTCGCGCCCGCGGCCCGAGGGCGTCGAAGCGCCGAAGTCGAAGCTCTCGGGGCCCAAGTGGCGAGCGGAGGCGCGCGACGTGGCGGTCGGCGCGGAGCTCGCGCTGGTGCTCGGTCCCGGCGAGTCCGTCTCTGGCATCGTCATCGACGAGAGCGGCGCTCCGGTGACGAAGTTCTCGATTCGGGCGGTCAAGCGCTCGCACGGAGTGGTCTTCGGCCGCGTGGAGGCCGGTCCCATGCGCAAGATCGAAGCCGACGACGGCCGCTTCGTCCTCGAAGGGCTGGGCGACGGTGCTTGGAGCCTGATCGCCGACGCGAAGGGCTACACCGCCAGTGATCCGATGTCCGTCGACACGCCGTACTCGGGCCCGGAGCTGACGATCCGTCTCGCTCGCGCCTCGCGACTGGCGGGCATCGTCGTCGACCCGACGGGCAAGCCGCTCGCTGAGGCAAGCGTCGAAGTCGAGCGTGAGCAGAAGATCCGCCGGATCGGCCCGGAACACTCGATGAGACGGTCGGACGACCAAGGTCGGTTCGAGCTCAAGGACGCGCCGAACGGTCTCGTGAAGCTCCGCGCCACGCACCCCAAGTTCGCGGCCAGCCAGTGGCTGGAGCTGCGCGTCGCGCCCGGTGAGGAGCGCGAGGACCTGCGACTGGAGTTGAGCGAAGGCGGGACCATTCGCGGCTCGATCCACGCCAGCGAGTTGCGCAGCGACGTGACGTGGAGCGTGAGCATCTCGAGCAAGGAGGGCGGCGACTGGAACCAGACGACTGCGGACGCGAACGGCGCGTTCGAACTGCAGCGGGTGCGGCCGGGTGAGCATCGCATCAGCGCGCACTCGAGGGGTGGCTCTCCGGGTGAGGGCAAGGCGCTGCTCATGCTGCACACGACGGTGACGGTCGAGGCGGGGCGGACGGTCGAGGTCGTGCTCGGCGCGCCCAGCGCGCAGGCGCTCGAACTGCGCGGTCGCGTGACGATCGGCGGCGAGGCCGCGGTCGGTGCGAGGTTGTTCGTGTCGCGCTCGGGGTTCTTTCGCCAGGCCGAGAGCGGCGCGGACGGCAGCTACTCGCTGATGGTCGACGGTCCCGGGCGCTACTCGGTGAACGCGAGTCTGCGCGACAGCGGCGTGTCCTTCGGCTCGGCGGTCGAGGTGCTCGACGGCGCGCCGACGGTCCACGACATCGAGTTCATGGACGGCCGCCTTCGCGGGCGCGTGATCGACGCCTCGAGCGAGCCCGTTGCGCGCGCTTCGATCCAGTTGGCGCTGGTTCGCTCCGCGAACGAATCGATGCGCGGCGCCACCAACGCCAACGTCCACACCGACGCCGAGGGCAAGTTCGAGCTGCGCGGCCTGACTCCGGGCGAGCACCGCCTCACGATCAGCGACGACGGGGGCTTCGGCGAGCCGCGCTTCGGCGCGCTGGTGGTCGACGGCGTCGAGGTCGCGGACGAGGCGGCGCGCGACGACCTGGTGCTGCGCGTCGAGCCGGGCGGGGGGATCCGCTGTCGCGTGCGCGGCCTCGATGGCGGCGCGGCGATCGGCGCGGTGGTGAGCGCGCGCTCGCCGGAGGGCGGAGCCGCCGGACGCACGTTCGGCGATCGAACCTCCGACGGGGCCGGGATGTGCACGATCATGGGGCTGGCGAGCGGGGAGCACATCGTCGTGGCCCGTCTAGACGACGCCGTCGGCGTGTCGAGCGCCGTGCGCGCGCAGAGCGGTGAGCCGCGCGAAGTCGAGGTCTCGCTGCGGCGCGGCGGCCGGCTGGCGATCACGCGCAACGCGCCCGAAGGCGTGTCCTTCAAGGGCAAGATCGTCGTGCTCGACTCCGCGGGCTTCGACTGGGCCCTCGGCGCGGCGCAGTGGAAGGTCGAAGGAGAGGTCTGGAACCTCGGTCCGCTGCCGGCGGGCGCCTATCGGGTGCGCGCGGGCGGTTCGAACGGCGAGGCGGCCGAGGTCAACGCCACCGTGCGCGCCGGCGACACCCAGCCCGTGACTCTCCAGCTCACGGCGCAGTGAGCCTTCGAGTCTCCGCGGGGAGCTCGCACGAAACTACGCACCCGTGGCGCTCGCAAGAGAGCCAGCGCGTCAGTAGCGTTCGCCCCAGTCCACGAGGAGCGCACTCGGCACAACGCTCGTGTACGCCTACGCGCTGCCCATGAACTTCAATCCCGCGACGCTGATCTCGGCTCCGTTCCTCGCGGCGTACGTGTACCTGTGCTGCGTGTGCTACGTGCACTTCCGCGGCAAGGTGCGCCTGCGCTTCACGCGCCAACTCACGGAGCACTCAGGGCTGTTCTCGCCCTACAACTGCCTGATGTACCTGTTCTCGGCGGCGTCGCGCCGGCCGGTGCTCGACGTGCGCGATTTCCCCGAGCTCGCCAAGCTGCGCGAGAACTGGCAGACCATCCGCGACGAGGCCGTGGCGCTCTACCAGGCCGGTGAGATCGAGTACGACCAGAAGCACAACGACCTCGCCTTCGTGGCCTTCAAGAAGCGCGGCTGGAAGCGCTTCTACTTGAAGTGGTACCACGACTTCCTGCCCTCGGCGCGCCAGCTCTGCCCCAAGACGGTCGAGCTCGTGAACTCGATCCCGTGCATCAACGCGGCGGCGTTCACGATGCTTCCGCCGGGCAAAAAGCTCGGCAAGCACCGCGATCCGTTCGCGAGCTCGCTGCGCTACCACCTGGGCCTGTCGACGCCCAACTCCGACAAGTGCGCGATCTGGATCGACGGCCAGTTCTACTCCTGGCGCGACGGCGAGGACGTGGTGTTCGACGAGACCTACGTGCACTGGGCCGAGAACGAAACGGACCAGACCCGCATCATCTTCTTCGCCGACTTCACCCGACCGCTGCACACGCCGGTGATGCGCGGGTTTGTGCGGCTGATGAATCGCTACGGATTCCGCATCACCCGCAGCCACAACCGACCTGAGGAAGCGCGCGGCGCGCTCAACTACCTCACGCCGGTGGTGTTCGCGATCAAGTACTTCTTCATCGAGCTGAAGAGCAAGCACCGCCGCCTGTACTTCACCGGCAAGTACGCGCTGGGCGCGACGGCGGTCTACTTCGTGTTCGTGCGCCCGCTCGTGGGCTGAACCGCGCGCGGCGCGTTGATCTGCTCGATGGCGAGCGCGATCTCTTCCGGCGTGCCCGTCAGCGCGAGAAGGTCGCCCCGCTCGAGCTTCTGATCGCCCGCGGCGTTGGTCCAGCCGCTGCCGCCGCGCGCCACGCACACGATGCTCGCGCCGGAGCTCGCGTGCAGGTCGAGATCCTCCAGCGTGCGACCCACGGCGTCGCCGCCTTCGATCACGCGCACGGCGGTGAAGTTCCCCAGGCCGGGGAGCAGCGCGTTGAGCTGCTCGAGCTGGTGCGGCTCGCTGGGCGCGGCGGCCGAGCGGTTCTCGCGCACCAGCGCTTCGAGCACGACCTGCGATCCTGCGCGGAAGTGCCCGTCGAGGTCGTCGACGCGTCGGCGCAGCACGAGCAGCAACAACGTGCCCACCACGAGCGCGAAGGCCATCGCTCCGACCGAGGGCACGAAGGGCGCGGAGAGCGCGAGGATCGGGACACCGACCGCGAGCAGCGTCGCGATCTGGATCGCGGTGACGAGCGCGCGTCGCGGCGTCGCCGCCGGGTCGAACTGGGGCGACGGCGAGTTGGGCAGCGCTGAACTCGCGATCAAGAGCGCCATGCGTCGAGACGCGCGCAGCACGCCCAGGCCCAGCGGCGCGCAGGCGAGCGCCGCCAGAGCGAGGATCGAGAAGTCGGCCACTCGGCGGCCCACTCCGAACGTGCTCTCGACCAGCTCGATCAGCTCGCGACGCCAGATCGAGGCCGAGACGACCACGCTCAGGATCACGCCCGCGTCGACGGCGATCCACGCGCCCAGCCGCAGCAGGGGACGGCGGTTGGGGCCCATGCGCCGCGCCGCCAGCGTGTCGATCCACGTCCCGTAGAGCGTCTCGAACAGCGCGAGGCGCCGCGGGAGCAGGTGCTCGAGGCCGCGCGCGATGCTCTCCGAGTTCGCGAGCAGGAGCGGCGTGATCAACACGGTCATCACGCACACCGCCGCGGCGATCGAGTGCAGGTCGCCGTTGCGCACGCCGGCCTGGCGCGCGACTTCGGCCACCAGGAACTGGTACTCCGCGACCGGGACGAGCCACAGCGCGCCGCGCAAGCTCGGACCGAAGCCGGCGCCGGAGAGCACGCCGCCCACCGACAGTCCCAGCAGCTTGCCCAGCACGATCACGGCGGCGAGCGCGGCGGCCAGCGGCAGGTGCTCGAGCACCAGCGCCGGATCGATCATCATCCCGACCGCCACGAAGAAGATCGCCGAGAACACGTCGCGCACGGGGCGCACGAGCGGCTCGAGGATGCGGCCGTGGCCCGCCTCGGCGACGACCGAGCCGGCGATGAAGGCGCCCAGCGCGATCGAGTAGCCCGCGCTCTTGGCGAGCAGCGAGAACAGGAAGCACACGCCGATCGCCGCGAGCAGGATCACCTCGCGATTGCCCGTGCCCATGACCCAGCGCAGCAGGCGCGGCGCGGCGGCGAGGCCGACGACGACGAGCGCGGTCAGGAACCCCGCGAGCTTGAGCGACGAGAGCGCGAACTGCGACGCGCTCACGCCGGCGCCGGCCAGCGTGGCCGTGAGCAGCGCGAGCAGGATCATCGAGATCAGGTCCTCGACGACCAGCACGCCGAGCACGAAGTTGCGCACGCGGGGTTCGGCGCCGCGCTCGCCGAGCAACTTGGCGACGACCATCGTGCTCGCGATCGCGGCGATCGCGCCCAGGCAGGCCGACTCGCGCGGCGCCCAGCCGAACAAGCTGCCGACGGTGAAGCCCAGCCAGAACAGCAGCGCCACCTCGATCGCCGTGACCAGCAGCGCCGAGCGGCCGAGCTCGAGCAGCTTGCGCACGCTGAACTCCAGGCCGATCGAGAACATCAGCAGCGTGACGCCGAGCTCCGCCAGCGCGCGGACCGACTCGACGTGCGCGAACAGCGGCAGCGGCACGTTGGGGCCCACCACCAGACCGGCGAGCAGGTAGCCGAGCACGGTCGGCAGGCGCAGCCGCTGGAACACGACCGCGACCACCGCGGCCGTGATGAGGACCAGGGCCAGGTCCTTGAGCAGTCCTCCGAAGTCGTTCATGCGCAGCGCTGAGCCAGGAGCCGGTTGAAGAAATCATTCGGCGCGCTTCCACGGCCCGGTGCGCCGCCGCGGCGTCGGAGAACTCGCGCGAGTCCACTTGGACTCGCCTGTCGTTCTCCTCCTTGCTGCGACGCGCCTGGGTCGGAATCGCGCTCGACGCACTTCTTCAACGCACTCCCAGCGGCGCAGGGTAGCTCAGCGCCTGCGTGCGGTGAGCGATTCTCAGCGCGCAGCCTCGGCGTTCATCAGCGCGTTGCGCGCAGCGTCGGTGTAGTTCGCAGGGTTGGTCATGCCCGTCGTGTGGCACCAACCGGTCACGTGACCCATGTTGTTCCCGCTCGGAAGCTCGCCGCGCGTCTTCTCGACCGTGCCGTCCTCGGGGTTGGTGAGCAGGAAGTCGACCAGCCCGTTGCAGGCGCTGCCTGAGTTCGACGTGGTCCAGGTGAACACCTCGGCGCGCGCCCAACTCGGGATGTTCGCGAGCCACGTGCTCGACCCCGAGGTGGTGAGGTTCGCGTTGTTGCCGCAGGCCAGGAATCCGAACGAAGCGAGCGGCGTTCCTTGATAGGGCGCGGCGACGCTCTGGATGCGGCGGCCGCCGGTCGAGACGTCGAGACCGCTCGTATAGAAGGTGAGCAGGTGCAGCGAGGCGGGACCGCCCTGGCTGTGCGCGACGACGCCGAACGACGAGAGCTGTGCGCTCGCGGCGCGCTGCGCGATCAGTTGCGCGAACTGGTCGTGCGTGCGGTTGGCGCTGGGGTCGAGGAACTCGAGCTTGGGCTCGCTGAAGTGCGCCGGCGGCCAGATCGCGCCGCTCGAGCAGTAGCCGTGAACCAGCATGAGCGCGGGGCGCAGCGGGACCTCGCCGAAGGGCGGCAGCGGACCGATGGGCGTACCGAGGCTCGCGAGCAGCGCGCTCGGCGACGTGCTCGAGCTCCCGTTCGCGCTCTGCGGCGAGCGCGCGGCGAGTCGTGGCGCGCCGATCGGCGCCCGCTCGAGCCGCGCGAGCACGTTGAACGAGTCCGGATCCTGCACGCGCACGTTGCGCAGCTCCAGCGGGCCCGCTGCGCCGGCGAGATCGAGCCAGCGCTCGTCGAAGTCGAGCTCGAGCGTCCACAGCGCCCCGTCGACGCTCGGCGTCTGGATGCGCGCGAGCCAGCACAGTGGCGTCGGACCCGCGGGCGTCGAGCCCCAGACCTCGGCGGCGACGAGCACGCGCGGAGGAGTCGCAAGCAGCGGGGCTGCGTTCAACTCGATGCGCCACGTCGTGGCGTCGCCGGGCTCGGCGCGCGCGGCGCCGTCGAGTTCGAGCGTGGGCTCGCTCACGCTCAACGCGAGCTGCGCGGTGCGCAGGAAGGGCAGGCCGCTGCGTGTGACGCCGCGCAGCTCCGCGCGAGCCGAGATCGAGCCCGAAACGTCGTGGGGGAGCCACGCGCCGAACAGGCCGTCACCCGCAGCGCCATCGTCGTGGGCGCCGTCATCGCGCAGCGCGAGCTCGTGAGTCGCGCTGTCAACTTCGACGACGAGCCGCGCGTCGCGCACGAGGCCGAGCTCGCGCCCGCTCGCGCGCGCAACGACGGCGATCGGCTTGCCGCGCACGAGCTCGTGCGTCGTCACCCAGGCCTCGGCGAGCAGCTCGCGCGACGAACGCGTGAACAACCAGCCCTCGACGACGTCGCTTGCGCGCTCGGCTTCGATGCGCACGCGCCACGCGCCCGCCGGAGCACCGCGCAGGTCGCGCCGCACGACCACCCAGCCCGGCAGGTCGTCACCCGCGAGCTCGACCGTGCGCTCGAGCGCGAAGCTCTCGTCGATCGGGCGCAGAACTCCTCCGCGCGGCGCCGCGAGCATGCGCCAGTTCGCCGCAGCGGGGGAGAGCAACGCGATCGACCAGCGCCCCTCGCCCTCGACCGGCAGCTCGAAGTCCGCGGCGAAGCGTCCGTCGAGCTGCTGTTCGAAGCGAACCGGCAGCACGCTCGCGCTCGAGCGACTGGGCGTGCTCGCGGGATCGGGCAAGCGCAGCAGGCCGTTGGTGATGTCGGACGGCGGCGCGACCACGTTGCGCGGCGTCTGCGCCTGCGCGAGCGACGCGGTCGTGAGGCCGACCACGGCCCAGCAGAGGATGTTTCGTGCGGTTGCGTGCGAGTTGATCGAAAGCTGCATGGGACGAGTCTCCGCTGTGTGTCGGCGTGCGCCGCGAGCTCGCGATCATCGCACAGTCGCGGCGGGAACGCGGGCGCGCCCAGGTCCGCGATCGCCTCACGGCAGCCGCAGCGTCACCGGCTCGGTCCCGATGACCAGCTCGTGGCGCTGCGGTGCGCCCGAGTCCGAGGTGCGCACGAGCAGGCTGTAGGCGCCTGGAGCGACCCGCACCTCCCTGGGGGCGGGACTCCACAGGCGCGAGGAGAGCACGCGTCGCTGCTGCGCGTCGACCAGTTCGAAGCGCACGTCCCGCCAGCGCTGCTCGTCCGAGCTGAGCACCAGCGCAACGCCGCGCGGCACGACGACGCGCAGGTCGTCGACGCTTCCCTCGCGCAGGTCGACGAAGACCGTCGTCTGCGCCCGCTCGCTGTCGGTCGACTCGAAGCGCAGCTCGTACAAGCGCGCAGAGAGTTGACCGATGTGAAGCTCGCCGTTGGAGCTGCTCCTCGCGGAGTATCGAGCGTCATCCCGCACTCGCTCGAGCGTCGCCGGGTCGAGCGCGAAGTGCGAGACTGTCAGGCTGAGCCCGGCGCCGTCCTCGTCGACGGCGACGCCGCGGATGGTGCGCTCCGGTTGCAACTCGATCTCGCCCAGGTCCGTCACCACTCCGGGTTCGATGCGCACCGACAGCTCGCTCCTCTCGAGTCCTCTCGCGTTCACTCGAACGGCGCACCAACCTGGAGACAGCTCGGGGGCTTCCAGGCGGCCATCGACATCGAGCTTGGTCATGCGCATGCCGACGTTGTGGAGGCTGACCCCAGCCAGCGCCAGCGGCTCGCGAGTCTGCGCGGAGACGAAACGCGCCCGGAGACCTCCCCGAGCGGCGGTGAGCGTGTCTTCGGTCAGCTCGAATACGACCTCCTGCTCTCCCGCGTGAACCTCCCGGGTCGCGAGCACGCGCTGGAAGCTCAGCAAGCTGATCCACACCGGCGGCGAGCCTTGAAGGATCACGCGGCCCAAGTACTCGTCGCCGCGACGCTCGCTGGCGAGCCCGTTCTGCCAGTACTGACCGACTCCGAATCTGTTGTTGAAACTCCCGCGCACCTCGTCGATCCACTCGCCGGGCCGCTCGCGCGTGGCGACCGCGAGCATTCCCACGCGCACCTCCGGCGGCGCGCCGTGCTGGTCGATCACTTTGACCCACACCTCGAACGGAAGTGTGAGTTCGAGATCGAGCCGCCGCTCGCGTTCGCCCGGCGCGAGCTCCACTTGTGCGTGAGCATCACCATCTCTGCGGCTGCTGGCGCGCACCCAGTAGAGACCCGGGCGCAGTTCGCCGATCGAGTACTCGCCCTGAGCGTTCGCATGTGCGCTCACGCGCGCGCCCAACTCATCGATCGCGGACACACTCAGCTCCTCGTCGAGCAGGCCCTCGCGACTCGGATCGGGGTGGATGACTCCGTAGAGCCTCGCCAAGCCGCCCCGCGCGTCGGCGGTCGTCGCGTCGGGGGCCTTCGGGCTCTCGCTGCTCTGCACCGGAGCTGCGCGCCGTGTCGCAGTCCTCTCGCCATCCTCCAGCGTCGCCGGTGCGCGTTCCGCAGCCTCCGCGACGGACGGCTCGTGGACGCTCGGCCTCGCCACCTGAGCGGGGCGCGCGGCGCGGCGGTCACCGAGCACCCACCATCCGATGGCGAGCAACGCCAACGCGACCAAGGCGATCCAGCGTGTGCGCATGACTCGCCTCATGCTAAGTCACCGCTTCGACGTTGAGTCCCGCGCTGCGCCTCTCACAGTCGCTCGTAGAACTCTCCCAGGAACATGAAGCCGCCGATCTGCGAGGTCAGATCGCCGATGGCGTCGCGCTCGAGCACGATGTTGAACTTGCGGCCCAGTGGATGGCTGTAGTACGGACAGTCGGGGCCGGTGTTCAGCACGCCTTGCAGCACGTCGGGTTGGAGATTCCAGCTCACCGGCGCGGAGTTGCGCCACCTCAGTTGCTGCCCCACGAACAGGATGTCGCCCGTGTGCCAGGCGTTCTGGACGGGCGAGCGGCGGTACGCGCCGAGCACGTCGTTCACGCTGAGCTGCGCCCACGGCGCGCCCGTCGTCGCATAACGCAGCGCAACCTTCAGCGGCGGAGTCGCCGTCTGCAGGCGCTTGTAGAGCGCTTCGTGGTAGTAGTCCGCCTCGTAGCGTCCGACGAAGTCGGAGGGCCAGTTGGCCAGGTTGAACCACTGGTGCGGCGTGCTCTCGAGGCCGAACTGCCCGTAGATGCGGAACAGGTGGTGGAAGAACTCGTGCTGGAACCACTGCGGCAAGTAGACGCTGCGCTCGATGTCCGAGTACTCACCGCTGCCCAGGTGCGGCGGCTTCCGCACGATCCAACGGTCGTCGATGATGAAGAACGGCGAAGAGCCGTCGGCTCCGACGCCCATGCCGCCGGTGATGAACTCGGTGTTGAGGAAGTCGGGGTACTGCTCGGGCACGTGCGAGGGATACAGGATCCACCACCAGTCGGTGGCCGCGAGCTCCGCGGGCGGCACGTGCGCGAACACCGACGAGGCTTCGACGAGGCTGGCGTAGTAGAAGCCGCCGCTGCCGACGCCTGCGTGCACGGGCAGCGACACCGTCGGGAGCGGCAGGATGTGCGTCTCGACGCCGAGCTGCCCTTGCGTCATCGCGAGCACGTACTCGTTGAACCCGCGCAGCGACTCGTGCACCGCGCGATACCCGTTCTGCGCGACGCGCGGGTCGATGGTGTGGGTCACGGCCACGCCGCCGCCCTGCGTGAGCTCGGTCAGATTGCGCGGCTCGATGCCCGAGCTCGCGCCCACGACGAGCACCGTGAGTCGCACGGTGCGCGGCGGGGGAGGCAGGCCCGGGTTCGCCAGACGGAACTGCGTCATGTCGCTGAGCATGCGCAGCTCGTAGTAGCACGCAGGCAATCCCAAGTTGATGCCGAAGGGCTTGAACGGGAGGTTGCCCCAACTGGGGTGGCCCACGGGATAGCTCGCCCACAGGCTGGAGAGCGTCGCCTGCGCGCTCGCGTACTCCTTGCGCGCGTACTTCTCACGAGCGGTGAGCAGCGACTGCAGCGCTCGGATGTAGTGCGTCGAGAAGTTGTGCAGTCCGTACGGCTCGAGGAACTCGAGCGCCGGATCCTTCGGCCGTTCCACGAGCCCCGTTCGCGTCGGCGTCGGCGTCGCGCCGATCTGTGCGAGGAGGGGCGCGCAACCCAGGAGCACGACCGCGAGCAGACGAGAGGCGACGGTTTTCCACATGGGGCGGAAGGACTGCAGTCGAGTGTGAAGTCGGAGTCGGGGATCAAACCGACGGTAGCACGAGCTGAATGAGCCGGGGGGCGATGCGGACGAGGCGCGAGCGAGCGGCGACGCGCGAAACTCGCCAAGATTCACCGGCCGAGCGTGCAGCGCTTCGGCGAGCCTGTCGTTCCCAGGGCGCCCCCCGAGAGGAACCTGGACAATGGCCAATTCAGCTCATCTGACCCCGCAAGCCCTGGTCGAGCACCGCGAGTTCGTCTTGGCGCTGGCCCGCAGCCTCACGCGCGACGACGCCAGCGCTGACGACTTGGCGCAGGACGCCATGGTGGCGGCGCTGAGCCGACCGCCGTCCACGGTCAGCGTGCGCGGATGGCTATCGACCGTGCTGCGAACTCGCGCCGTCGATCGTGCGCGCCACGAGCGGCGCCGCACCACTCGCGAGCAAACGGCGGCGCGCCCCGAGGCCACGGCGTCGAGTTCGACGAGCCTCGAGCAGATCGAGTTGCAGCACGGAGTCGTCTCGGCGGTGCTCGCGCTCGACGAGCCGTACCGCAGTGTCGTCGTGGCCGTCTACTACGACGGCCTCACGCCCACGCAGTACGCCCAGCGCTGCGGCGCGCCGGCCGGGACGGTGCGTGCGCAACTGTCGCGCGCGCTCGCGCAACTGCGCACGAAGCTCGACGCCGAGCACGGCGACCGTCGCGCGTGGTCGACGGCGCTGCTGGGGCTGCTCGACGCGGAGAACGCTGGCGAGGTGGCCACTGGCGCCGGCGCGAGCGCGTCGGTTTGGATCGCGTGGACCGTCAGCATCGCAGCGGCCGGCGCGCTGACCTTCGCGTGGCTCGCTACGCGCTCCGAGCCCGTCGACGCGGACTCCGCCGCCGCGCCGCTGCGTGCGTCACAGGCCGAGAGTGCTTCGCTCGTAGCGGTCACCGACGCGCGCGCGAACGCCGACGCGCCAGCGAGAGTCGAGCGCGAGCTCGCCCAACCCGCAGCCAAGGCGGCCTTCGCGCTGGAGCAGGCTTCGCTCGCGCAACTGCTCGAACGAGTACGTCAGATCAAGATCGTGCTGCTGGACCGCGCGCTCGAGATCGATCCGGACGATGCGCGAGGCCATGAAGAGCTGACGCGGGAATCGCGCGCCGGCCTCGTCCGCCTGCTCGAGCGCGAGCGCTTCGCCGAGCTCGAGTTGCCCTGGATGCGCCAAGGCGGCGCGTACTACTCGTTCACCGAGCGCGTCCACGACTTCAATCGCTGGCCGCAGATCGCGCTCGAAGGCGGCTACTTGAGCGCTGCCGGCGAGGGCGCGATCGTCGACGTCGGCGCCGCGTCCTTGAACCAGCTCGGGACTGTCGCGCCGCCGAGTGCGGACGCGGCGACTGCGGTGCGCTACGACGCGCTGTGGGTCGAGCCTTCCGAGGGGCAGGCCGACTGGAGTCTCGATGCGGCCGTACGACGAGTGGTGACGGAGAGCCTCGAATCGCAGCGGTTCGACGCAGCCACCGAGGGCGAGCTCGCGCACTCGCCGCTCATCGCCCGCGCGCCGGCGCGCGCCGGACGCAGCTACTTGTTGCGCACTCGCTCCGCGCGCGAGTTCGATCTCCTGGTCGCGCTCCATGTCGTGCGCGTCGACGCGGACGGATGCACGCTGGCGTGGCGCGAGCTGAAGCGCTGGCCGTCGGACTCCGAACGATCCACCTGGCGGCCGAGCCTGCTGCGCGACGAGGTTGCGCCCGCACCCGCGGAACTGCTCGAGATGAGCGACGCCGAGCTGCGCGCGGAGCTCGCACGGACGCATGCCGCCGCCAACACGCGCATGTTCGAGTCGTTTCCCGCGGACATCGAAGCGCGCTTCGGAGCGTTGCGCGGCGCTGCTGGAAGCGGCCTCGCGCGTCTGACGCCGTACTTGGGGCAGTGGACCGAGATCGGGCGAGGTCCGTTGCAGGGCTCGGCGCTGTCGCTGCTCGACGGGGATCACGCCTCGGCGGAGTCGCACCTGGGCTTCCAAGGCGAGCACCGCGACTCCGTGCGGCTCCATCCCGGGCTCGACGGCGGTGTACGCGGTGTCGTGCTCGACCTCGGCGCAGTTGCGCTGGAGTCGGTCGAAGCGCGCGATCTCGAACGCCTCGCGGGCGCAGCCGGTCGAGTTGCAGCAGAGTTTCGCTTCCCGCCGCGTCAGGGCGCCTACACAAGTGAAGTCCGCGACGCCGAGCAGGCCAGCCTGGCCGAGTTCAAGCGGCAATTGGAGTCTGCTGGCGCACTGTCCAACAGCGCCGCTGCGCGAGTGGGTCACAGCTACGCCGTGCGCGCCGTTCGATTCGACGGCCACGACGTGCTCGCCGTGGTGCAGGTCGCCGCGCTGGACGAGTTCGGCGCGATCGTCGCCTGGCGCGTGCTCGAGGCGCGTCGGATGAGCGAGTAGCACGGCCGGCCGCGCCGCGCGGTCGAGCGAGCGAGGTGCGGGGCGAGCGGGGGAGGCGCAGAGCCGCGCGAAGGCCAGAAATGCCTCGGCGCGGCCGCCGTTGATACGGGCGGCCGGCCGCTGTTGGCGCGGCCCCGTTCACCATTCGCGCTCCTCCGAGTCATTTCCATGCGACTTCTCGTCTCCACCTCTCTTCGTGTTTGTCTGGCCCCACTGGCGCTCTCCGCCGCAGCGCTTGCCCAAAGCGGCGCCGGAACCAACGGCGAGACCGCCCTGATCAGCCGCGACTCGTTCGGCCAGTTCCCGACCGAACTCTCGCGCAGCCCCTCGATCTCGCGCGACGGCCGCTACATCGCGTTCGAGTCCGACGCGGGCTTGCTGCCGCAGGACGTCAACGGCCACACCGACGTTTACGTGTTCGACCGCCAGGCCGCGACGCTGACCATGGTCAGTCGCACGCACACGGGTCTGAACGGCGACGACGACAGCTTCGACGCGCGCATCAGCGGCGACGGCCAGTTCGTGGCCTTCACCAGCCACGCCACCAACCTCGTGGCGCTGGACGGCAACGGGACGACGGACGTGCTGCTCAAGAACTTGAACACGGGCCTGATCACCCGCGTGAGCACGGCGGCCGGCTCACTGGCTGCTGCGAACGGGACTTCGAACAACCCCTCGATCTCCTTCGACGGCCGCTACGTCGCGTTCCAGAGCAGCGCCGACGACCTCAACCCGCTCGGCGTGAACGCCTTCGTCGACGTGTTCGTGCGCGACACGCAGACGGGGACGATCACGTGCGCGTCCCGCGGCGCGCTCGGAGTCGCCAGCGGCGCCTCGGGCGCGCCTTCGATCTCCGACGACGGCAGCTTCGTCGCGTTCCACTCCAGCGCCTCCAACATCACGCTCAACGACTTCAACGGCGTGCAGGACGTGTTCGTCCGCAATCTCGTGTCGGGCGGCGTGGCGAACATCTCCGATCCGCTCGGCGGCGCTCTGTCGAACGGCGCGTCGTACGAGGCCTCGATCAGCGCGGACGGGCGCTACGTCGCGTTCCTGAGCGCGTCGACGAACCTGGTGGCCGGCGACGGCAACGGCGTGCAGGACGTGTTCGTGCACGACCGTCAAACCGGAGTGACCGAGCTCGTCAACCGCAGCGTCGCCGGCGGCTTCACTTCGTCGGGGCCGACGTTGCCCGCGATCTCCGGCGACGGTCGCAGTGTCGCCTTCGTCAGCAGCGCGCCCGACGTGGCCGTCGACGCGGCCCCGTTCTCCGCGGTGTACGTGCGCGATCTCGATCGCGGCGTCACCCACCTCGCGTCGCGGCCGACGGGCGTGAGCGGTCAGCCCAACACCTGGTCGAGCCGTCCCGCGCTGGCGCAAGGCGGTGGTCTGGTCGTGTTCGACGCCGCGGCCTCGAACCTCGTGCAGGGCGACGTCAACGGCAAGTCCGACGTGTTCCTGCGCGTCATGCAGCCCGACCCGATCGTGTACTGCACGTCGTCGGTCACGAGCGCGGGCTGCGAGCCGAGCCTGAGCTCGAGCGGTTGGCCGCGCGCCAGCCAGAACTCGGGCTTCGTCGTGACCTGCGACGACGCGCCCAACAACAAGGCGGGGCTCATGTTCTTCAGCCTCGGCGGACGCCTCGCGGTTCCTTTCGGCGCCGGCACGTTCTGCGTCGCCACTCCGGTCGTGCGCACGCCGGTGGCGAACTCCGGCGGCAACCCGCCGACGGTCGACGACTGCTCGGGTCAGTTCCAGCTCGACATGAACAGCTACGCCGACGGGCTGCTCGGCGTGACCGCGCCGGCTGCGCTCTCGCAGATCGGCCAGCGCGTGAACGTGCAGTACTGGGGCCGCGACCCGCAGGGCGCGCTCGCAACCACCTTCATGAGCAACGCGCTGGAGTACTT
Organism: uncultured Planctomycetia bacterium; assembly: GCA_938003765.1. Taxonomy (GTDB): domain Bacteria; phylum Planctomycetota; class UBA1135; order UBA1135; genus WYBT01. Next base: position 8,830 of record CALKYE010000117.1, on the reverse strand, counting down.
CGTCGGACCGTGAGCGCCGGCGTCGCGCGGACTGGTTGATCGTCATCAGCAGCACAGGGACGGGCGCGCGCTCGCCCCTGTGCTGTTCGCCGTTGCGCTGGGCGCACGGCGCGGCGAGATCTGCGACTCAGCGCACGTCTCACCGCTTGGGCTGCGCCGGCCCAGGCTGTCCGAGCACGAGTTCGAGCGTGGTGCTCCCGCCTTCCGGCACGACGAGCGTCACCTCCGGCCGCCACTCGCCGTCGTAGTGCGGGCGCACGGAGTAGCGCCCCGGCTGGAGCCCGACGAGCGCGAAGCGCGCCTCGCCGCGCTCGAACTTGAGCGACGCCTGCGCGACGTGCGTGGTGTCGTCCGCGCGACGCACGAACAGCGGTACGGGAGCGCTGGGCGGCTGCAGGCCCGCTCCGAAGCGTGCGACGCCTGAGCAAGGAACACCGCGCTCGAGTCGCAGCGTTGCTCGGTGGGGGCCGCCGCCCGCCAGCTCGATCAGCGTGGAGTTCGAGCCGGACTCGGCATGGAACGCGTTGAGCCGGAGCTTGCCCTCGCGAGACGCCAGCATGACCACGCGTCCGTCTTGATCGGTCCTGGCGTTGCACGCCGGGCCGCCATCGAGAGTCGAGAGCGACACTTCGGCGCCGGCGACGGGCGCGCCGGATTCACTCGTCACCTCGACTTCGAGTTCGCGCGTCGAGTACTCGAGGGAGAACTCACGCAGTTCACCAGGCGAGAGCTCGAACCGCTGTGAACCGAGTTGGCTGAACAGCCCGTCGCGCGCGATAGCCGCGGTGAGGAAGTAGCTGCCGGCCTCGACGGCTTCGAACCGGAACGCCCCGACGTCGGGCTTCGTCTGCACTTGGTTGGACAACACGCCGGCGGTCATCGATGTCAGGTAGAGATCCACGTCGTCGGCTGGCGCGCCGTTCACTCGCACGCTGCCGTACACGCTGCCGGCGGCCGAGCCACGTCGCTGCCGGGACGCCGCAGGCGCGCCGACCTCGAGCTGGAGGGTCTCACCCTCGTGCAACTCGAACTCTCCGCGCGCGATCATCCACTGAGTCTCCCGTTCACCGGAATGGGCGAGCGCTTCGCCGGGGAGGAGCGACTCGACGACGCTCCAAGTCCACTGGCCGACCGGAAGGCGGTCTCGCCTCGCAACGCCATCGACGCCGAACGCCGCGAACATGGGGAAGCCGCCCTCCAAGAGCGGCGCGACGCCTCGGTGCTGCAGAATCAGCGTGTGACGTCGACCGCCGAACGCAGCGCGATCAGCGCGGGCGACGACGGCGCCGCCCTCGCCGAGCTCCAACGTCATCGGCGCGCGCGGATCGCCCAACGGCGCTGCGCGTGGAGCAAAGCGCGAGTGCTGGGCTCGCAGCAACATCCTCCGTTCCGCGCGCGCCGGAAGCTCGAGCACGACGCCTCCCTCGGGGTCTGTGGTCCCCGTTGCGATGTGTCCCTCGCGATCGTTCGAACTCTCGACGGTCACGACTGCGCCGGCGATCGGCGCGCCGCCGCTCTCCGCGACCACGCGGACTTCGGTCGCGACCGTCGGATCGAGGACCAGCTCGAGCGGCGTCGCGCAGGGAACGAGGCAGGTCGACGTCTTCTGCGCGAAGCCTGCTGCGCCGACGCGAAGGACGTACTCGCCTCGCGGCCGCATCCCCAGGCTCCAGCGGCCGTTCCCCAGTGACGTCGCGGGGACGGTGGCGCGCGCCGCGGTGAACGCGCCCAGGGGGATGGGCTCGGAGCCTGGGGTGAGTTCGAACGCTGGCGCCTCGATCGGCGCACCCGCCGGATCGACGAGCGTCACCTGCAGCTCGAACTCGCTACCCAGTCGCAGCTCGATCGACTCGCCCTCCGCGAAGCGGATCGTCCACGGCGACGACGTCTCGCGTCGCGCGATCACGATGCTCCCGGCCAACGTCGAGCGCCCCGTGATGCGGAAGCGTCCGCCTGCATCGGTGGTGTGCAGCGGTCCGAACACTGCAGTCGAGCCATCTCCGTCTGCGCGTCCGCCGCGCACCTGCGCGCCGACGACGGGTCGTCCGGTCGAGTCGAGCACGCGGCCGGCGAGCGTGCGTCCGTCGTCGAGCGTGAGCGCGCCGACGTCGAGCTCATCGCCGTCGTCCAACTCTGGAGTCGCCGCCAGCACCGTTGCGCGGCCTGGGCGATCGATCAGCAGCTTCAAGCGAGTCGCCGGGGCGTGTGGGAACACGAACTCGCCGCGTGCGTCCGTGCGCGTCGCGACCAGCGGGAGCAGCTCTTCGAGTTCCGCCAGCCATGCGGGGACCTCGAACCAGGAGCGCAGTTGCAGCGCTTCGCCCTCGCCGACGGCGCGCAGCTCTCCGATCGCGGTGTCGGGCCCGAGTTCGTACAGCCCCAGTTGCGCGATCCATTCCGAGAGCTGGCCTGCTCGCACACGCGCGCCTGCGATGGGGAGGCCGTGCGGATCTGTGACACGCCCGCGCAGCACGCCGGTCGGCGCGAGCACGATGTCGCCGATGTCGACGCACTCGCCAGCGGCGAACGCGGCGTCGAGCACGCGCACGCTCGGACGCGATCCGCCCAGGTCGATCCCCAGCGCATGCAGCGCGCGGAACGTCTTCGCGCCGCTCAGCACGAACACGCCGTCGATGTCGCTCGTCGTTTGTGCAACCAACAGCGGCGGCGAGGCGACGTCGCCACCGATCGGCAGGCGCTTGAACACCGCCCGTTCGTCGAGCTCGAGCAGATCGACGCGTTTGCCCGCGATCGGAGCGCCGTCGTGTTCCAGCAAGCGTCCACGCAGCGCGCCCAGCTGCGGGTCACGCGCCGAGTCGGAAGCGGCGCTCCCCACCTCTTGGCGCGCGGCCACGACCAACTCGTCGCGATCGGATCCGCGCTGGAGCGGGTCGGAGGGCGCCGCCGTTCGACCCGCATCCGCGCTCTCGCTGCTGGTGTCGACGCGCGCCCCCCGCGCCAGACCCAACCAAGTCGCCAACAACGCGCACAACGCGAGCGCCAGCGCTGTTCCGATCGCCTGCTTACTCGAGAGCACACGCAACGTCTGGAGTTGCGGCCTCGCGCGGACGGGGCGCTGCACGCTTGAGTGCGGGTCGAGCGATCCGACGGCGCGTTCGGCGGCGCTCAGGACTGTCGCGCGAACGGTCTCGAGTCCGCGCGTCGACAGGGCCGCGCCTGCTGCGCCGATCGCGAGGCTCGCCGGGAGGACCCTGCGCAAACGCTCGAGGCCGCGGTGGATCTGCATGCGCACCGCGCCGGGCGAGCCGCCGAGTTCGTGCGCGATCTCGGCCGCGCCCTTGTCGTGCACGAGGTAGGCCTCGAGCACGAAACGATCGCGCGCGGAGAGCTCGCTGAAGGCGCGCGCGAGGGCCTGCTCGATCTCTGCGTCGAGCAACGCTTCCTGCGGTGTCCGCGGCGCCGGACGCAGCATTCGCTCCGCGTCCACGGCGCGGCGCGCGACGCGGCGTTGCTCGCGCGCGTGGTGCGCCAGGATCCCGAGGAGCCATGGCACGAGCCGTCTGCCCGCCTCGTAGCGACCGGCGCGCTCGATCGCCGTCAGAAATGTCTGCTGCAACAGGTCGTCGGCTTGGGTCGGCTCGCGCACGAGCGCCATCGCCACGCGCAGCAGCTCGGGCGAGGTCGCGTCGAACACCTCGCCGAGCGCCGCGACGTCGCCGTGCCTTCGGAACTGTTCGAAGAGTCGTTCGAGCCGCGTGTCGTGCATGGCCCGTCCTCGAAACGGGGAGGCCAAGTGTCACCGCGATTCGCGGATTTGTGCGGAAGCGGCTCGCGCTTCCTCCGGCGGTCTGCGTCGCGTGTGGCGACGCCGCGCCTCAGCGCTGTTCAGGCGCTCGATTACTCTGGATTCCTGAACCTGAAGACTCTGCTCGCGACGACGAGTCGGCCGGCCCACGACCCGCGCTCGGCGTCTCGCTGCTCGACCCTGCTTCCCGCGCACATTCCCATGCCTCACGGCTCGCAATCGCTGTCTTGGCTCGCGCTGTTGACCGTTCTGGCTCCGCAGGCGCTCGGTCAGACCACCTGGTATGTCGACGCGTTCGCCGCTCCGCCGGGCGCCGGCACGCAGGCGCAGCCGTACGCGAGCATTCAGCACGCGCTCCTCCAGCCGAGCACGGTCAGCGGCGACGTGATCGTGGTCGGACCGGGGGTCTACGGCGAGAGCGTGCGCTACTTCGGCAAGTCGGTGCAGGTCCGCGGCGCGGGCGTCGCGTCATCGATCATCGACGCTACGGGGCTGTCGCAGAGCGCCGTGCAGTTCGTCGACGGCGAGTCGGCCGGCGCGTCGCTGAGCGGCTTCACGATCATCGGCGGCTATCCCGGCGACTTCACGGAAGGCGGCGGCGTGGTGTGCTCGGGAAGCGTCGGGCTCGTGCGCGACAGCTTGATCGTGGCCTGCGGCGGCGTGACAAGCTTGCAGTTCAAGGGCGGCGGAGCGGCCGTGGTCGCGAACGGAACGCTGCAGCTCGTGCGCACGACGATCGACTCCTGCACGGCCGATGGCGACGGCGGAGCGCTGTACGCCGCAGATTCGACGCTGCGGCTCGACCAGTGCGCGGTGCGCTCGTCGTGGACCGCGCTGGGCCGAGGCGGAGCGCTGGCTGTGTTCAACGCAGTGCTCGACATCTCGAACAGCTCGCTCGCAGGCAACCGTGCGATCGCCGACGATGGCGGCTGCTTGTTCGCGAGCGCTTCGACGGTGCGCATCGTCGACAGCACCGTGCGCGACAACGCATCCTGGGACGATCACCTCGGCGGAGGACTCGCGCTGGCGGGCGGAACGGCGCTGATCGAGCGCTGTCAGTTCGAGAACAACAGCTCCGCGCGCGGCGGCGCGATCCACGTCGACGGCGGCGCGAGCCTGTCGGTCGAGCGCAGTCACTTCGTCGACAACTACGCGCAGAGTCTGGCGGCTTTGGATGGCTCCGGGGGCGCGCTGTGGTGCTCGGCTGGCGCGAACGCGAGCCTCGAGTCGAGTTCCTTCGTGAGGAACCGCGCGCTGTCAGGCCCGGCCGGCGGTGCGAAAGGCGGAGCGATGCGCGGCGGCAGTGCGAGCTCCTGCACGTTCTACGCGAACGAGTGCGATGCGAACGCCGGAGTCGGCGCAGCGGCGGCCGATGCGACGCTCACCGGTTCGATCGTGTGGGGCAATCTCCCGACGGCGAGCACGCTGTCCAACTGCGCGGCGACCTGGAGCGACGTCGAGGGCGGCGCTCCCGGTGTCGGCAACATCGCCGCCGACCCGCTGTTCCAGTTCGGGCTCCTCCTGACGCCGTACCTCACCGCTGGCTCGCCGTGCATCGACGCAGGCGATCCCACCGCCGCGCCGGACCTCGACGGCACGCGGGCCGATCTAGGCGCGCAGCCCTACTACGGCGATCCGTCCGTCGGTCCGCTCACGTACTGCCTCTCCGACCTGACTGGCGCGGCCTGCGCGCCCTATGTGGTCGCCGGCGCCGCGCAGCCCTACCTCTCGAGCGGCTTGTTCGAGTTGCACGCCTTCAACGTGCCCGAGGGGCGGAACGGCCACATGTTCTGGGGGCAGCAGCCGGCTGCTGCGCCGTTCCAGGGCGGCGTGCTGTGCGTCGCTCCGCCGTTCGTGCGCACGCCGCTCCAGACGAGCAGCACCGTGGGTGGATCGACTGGCTGCGCGGGCAGCTTCTCCTTCCGCTGGACGAGCGCGTACACGAGCGCGTTGGCGATCCCTCCGTTCGTGAACCTGCACGCGCAGTTCTGGTTCCGCGATCCGGGTTCAGCGTCTGGTACGGCTCTGTCGAGCGCTGTGCGATTCCTCTTCCGGCCGTAGGCGCGCTCGAGCGTCTGTCCACGAGCGCGCCGCGTGTCGACCGGCGCGCCGCTCGCGTCACCGCGGGCCGACGAGGTCCTTGGCGACGACGGTCCAATCCGAGTGCGCGTGTCCGCTCGCCAGGAAGCGATCCATGAGCGCGGCGAAGCTTGGCAGCATCGTGAGCGCGATGCCGGCGCGATCGGCCTCCGCTTGCATCAAGCGCGCGTCCTTGCGCGCCATGGCGAGCTCCCAACTCGGGCGGTCGTAGTCCGCGTCGAGCATGCGCTTCATGCGCGCGGGAACGGAGGCGCCGGGATGGAAGTGTTCGAACAGGCTCGCGGCCTGGACCGGAGGCACGTCCATCGCCTTCGCGAGCGCGAGCATGTCCGTGAAGCCCGCCGAGAGCGCGATGAGGAACAGGTTCCCCAGCAGCTTGAACGCCGCAGCGGCGTCGACGCGCGGCCCGAGGTCGACGAGCTTGCCCGTCATGGGCGCGAGCAACGGTGAGACGCGCGCCACGCTCTCGCGGTCGCCGGAGAGCAGCATCACGCCCGTGGCCTCCGCCGCGTTCTGCGGGCCCATGAAGACCGGCGCGTGCTGATAGATCACGCCGCGCTCGCGCCAGCGGGCCGTGCGTTCGAGCGCGCCCCGCGTCGAAGTCGTCGTGTGGTCGATGACCAACGCGCCGGGTGCGAAGCCCGGCGCGGCGGCGGCGAGCACCTGGTCCACCGCGTCGTCGTCGGACACCACGACGTGCGTGCGGGCGGCGCCGCGCACTGCGGACGCGGGATCGTCGCTCGGCTCGGCGCCGACGGACGCGAGCGCGCGCGCCTTCTCGTGCGAGCGGTTCCAAACGCGAACCGACTCACCCTTGGCGCGCAACCCGCGCGCGAAACCCGAACCGAGCAACCCTGCGCCGAGAATCGTGATCATGCGCGTCAGCGTAGCGCCCGCGCCGAGCGTCGATTCGCGCTCGCGACGCCGCTCGAAGGCGAGCGACCCAGCGGACGGCGCGCGCGGCGTAGACTGGCGTGTTCGATGCGCCTGCTCCCGAAAGACCGCGACCTCTCCAAACCGCTCGAGCAGGTGGAGCTCTTCGTGCGCGCCAGCGACTTGCAGATGCGCGCCGAGGAGGTCGAGATCCGGCTCGACCGGTTCCTCGCGTTGCACATGCCGTGGCGCTCGCGCAACTCGATCCAGAACCTGATCGACGAGGGCTACGTCTACGTCGACTTCACGACGCCCGACAAGCCGCGCGGGAGCGGCGAGTTGGCGCAGGAGCGCAAGGCCAGCCGGCGCCTGCGCGACAAGAGTCGCGTCGTGGTCGTCGTGCCCGAGGGGCTGCGCATCGAGGTCACGCCTTCGATCGAGGACGAGCTCTCGAACCTGTACGAGGACCGCGACGTGCTCGCCGTCGACAAGCCGCCGATGCTGCCCGTGCACCCCTCGGGGCGGCACATGAGCGACTCGGTGATCCAGCGCATCCACGCGCGCTACGGCGCCGACAAGATCGAGCGCAGCGCGCGTCCGCGGCTGTGCCACCGCATCGACCGCGAGACGAGCGGCATCGTGCTGATCGGACTGCACCCGCAGGCGCACGCCGAAGTGCGCCGTCAGTTCGAGGAGCACGAGGTCGAGAAGGAGTACCTCGCGATCGTGCAGGGTCATCCGCGCAGCGAAAGCGGCCTGTGTGAACTGCCGATCGGCTCGGCGCGCGGCAGTTCGATCGGCCTCAAGATGGCCTGTCGCATCGATGGCGACGAAGCCAAGACCGCATGGCGCGTGCTCAGCCGGCACCGCGGCTGCGCGCTCGTCCTGTGCAAGCTCTACACCGGCCGCCAGCACCAGATCCGCGTCCACATGGAGGCGATCGGGCATCCGCTGATCGGCGACAAGCTCTACGGCTACGGCGAGGAGTACTTCCAGCGCTACAACGACGGCGAGCTCACTCCCGACGACATCGTCAAGCTCGAGCTGCCGCGACAGGCGCTGCACCACCACCGGCTCGTGTTCCACCAGCCCACGAGCGGCGAGCGCGTCGAGGTGACCAGTCCGCTGGCCGCGGACATGCAGGCGTTCCTCGCCGCGCGCGACCGCGAGAGCTGACGCTTTCAGCGGGCGGCGAGCTGGCGCTCCAGCTCGGCGATGCGTTCGCGCAGCGGAGCGAGCACCTCGCGGACCTCGTCCTCGCTGTAGCGCGGCGTGATGTGCTGCGGGCAGTTCCAGTCGAACGCCGCGACGTCGATCACGAACACGCGCTCGATCGGGACCCGCTCCGCGCCGCTCGAGACCTTCGCGATCCACTCGGGGTGGTCGGCGGCCTCGAACACGCGCGCTTCGCCCCACACCTTGAGCCGCGCGCGCTGCGGATAGTCCATCAGGAACAGCGACACGCGCGGGTTGTCCGCCAGGTTGCCGGTGCTCATGAGCTGGCGATTGCCGCGCAAGTCGGCGAAGGCCAGCGTGCGCTCGTCGAGCACGCGCAGGAACCCGCGCTCGCCGCCGCGGTGCTGGATGTACGGCCAGCCGTCGGCGTTCACCGTGCCCAGGTAGAAGCTGTCGCGCGCCGCGATGAACTCGCGCTCCGCGGGACCGAGCACGTCGCGCTCGGACTCGCCGCGCAACTTCGCCGCGCGGCCGTAGGAGCGCTTCTGCGCCGCGAGGACTGCCGGAGTGAAAGCCAGTTCCAGGTACTTGTGCGTCATGGTCGTCGAAGCGCGCGGATGCGTTGGCGGGAGAGCGCGCGAGGCTCTCCCGCCGTCGGAGGGATTCAGAAGACGAGCGTGCTCCAGCCCGCCGACAAGTAGCCGTGCAGGTTGGACAGCCCCGGCGTGCCATCGAGCGGCTTGTCGGTGAGCAATGCCGTTCCACAGGCCTGTGCGGACTCCGCGGCGCCGAATACCGTCGCGCAGCCGCACGAAGCGCCTTTCACGCTGCTCCGCACCGCGTTGTAGAGGCCGTTCGCTGGATGGGAGAGCTTGGTGAGCTCGCCCGGCCAGCGCGTGCCCGCGCCGACGAACA
>CALKYE010000116.1 GCA_938003765.1 uncultured Planctomycetia bacterium | reverse complement strand
CGCCAGGCGTACTGCAGCTCGGTGTAGTCGACGCCGTTGAACGCAACCGTGAGCGCGTGGCCGCGCGCCTGTTCGCCGGCGGTCGCGCGCAGCGCTTCGTCATCCTTCTTGCCCTGCTTCTCGAGCAAGTCGAGCCGGCGCGAGTAGTCCTCCTTGAGCGCCACGAAGTACGTGTCGAGGATCTTCGACCACTGCGGGTGCTTCAGCGCCTGCGGCGAGTTGCGCAGGAAGTAGATCATCGACCACGCCTGCGCGTAGCACTGCCCGATCTTGGAAGGGTCGTAGAACTGCATCCGCTCGAACGCGACGATGTCCTTCCAAGGGATGATCTGATTGCGCTCGATCAGCCGCTGGATGTAGCCGATGCGCCAGGGATTGGGCCCGATCCGGATCACCTTGCCGTTCTTGATGTCGGCGCCCGAGAAGTAGTCGCCGTGCCCTTCGTTGAACCAGTAGTGCGGCGGAACGGCGCCGGCCGAGTAGTAGATGTACTGATGCAGCGCCTCGTGGTAGAGCACGATGAACGTGTTCTCCTCGCCGGTCTCGCGCTTGCCCTTCTCCTTGACCGTGGCGTCGTAGAACACGAGCTCTTCGCTGCGCGAGTTCCAATAGCCCGCGCTGCCGGGCATGCCGCCGTAGGCCATGTATTCGCCGCGGTCCTTGCACACGCGCACGACCGACACGGCCTCGATCGGTCCGGCGGGCGGGAAGAGCTTCAAGTACTCCTTGCGGATGGCCTCGATGTCCGCACAGATCGCGCGCACCAGCGGCTGGTCGGGCGTGTGGTACACGACGATGAAGTTCTCGGTGTCGACCGCTTTCCAGCCGCGCACGAGCTGCGACCGCGCCTTCGCGCGGAACTCGACGCCGCGCAGCTTCGAGCTGCGGTAGCTGGCCTGGATCTTCGAGAGGTCGGCGCCTTCGGGCTCGCTGAACTCGGCGTGCTCGGCGATGTAGCGCCAGATCTTGCTCTGCTCCTCGAGCGCCGAGGGCGCGCACTCGCCGATGAACGCGATCGTGCGCTTGTTCGGCTGCTCGAACACGTACGCCCAACCCTCGCCCACTGAGCCGGCCAGACGCTCGTCGCGCGGAACGAGTCGCACGACGCGCCCCGGATAGCCCGAACGAGTCTTGCCCGGCTCCGCGCGGCCCAGCGCCCACAGCGTGCGTTGCTCGAGGAAGCGCTCGAAGGTGGTGATCGGCGGCTTGGGCGGCGCCACGGGCTTCGCGTCCATCGGCTTGGCCTTCGAGCGGCCCTCTTCGTCGGACTCCGGCGGCGTCTCGGGCGGAGGAGGCGGCGGCGGATCCGGCACGAAGTCGATCCACACCACACGCAGTTCCGCACGTTGGCCGCGCGCCGCCTTGGGGTCCTTCGGCGCCTTCTCGACGTAGTAGAGGACCACCTGCTCCTCGTCGGGCTGCGTCGGGACCTGTTCGTAGTCGCGCGCGCGCGGGAGATCGACACCCAGGTCCGGGTGCTTCTCCGAGGTGTAGCCGCCTTGCGCGGCGAGCGGCGTTGCGGCGCCGAGCAGGACCAGTGCGAGAGGAGCGAGCGGGAATCTCATGGCGAGCGCCTACTTTGCAGCGGAAGGCCGAACTCGCCAAGCGGTCCGACGCCGCCCGAGTCGAGGTCCGAGCGCCGCGCTCGATTTCCGCGGCCCGCTGTAACGTCGCGGGCGCCCGAGTCAGGAAGGGGTGATGGAGCACGCAGAGCAACTCTTTCAGCGCTGGCGTCAGCGCGGCGACGCCCAGGCGCTGGGCGAGCTCTTCGACCGCACCGCGCCGGGACTGCTGAAGCTCGCGATCCACCTCGTCGGCGACGCGAGCGCGGCCGAGGACCTCGTACAGGCGACCTTCCTGGCGCTGATCGAGCAGCGCGAGCGCGTCGACGCGTCGCGGCCGATCGAGCCCTGGCTCGCGGGTGTGCTCACGAACAAGGCGCGCGAGCTGCGTCGAGCAGCGCGGAAGGTCGTGGATCCCGCGCGACTCGAGCAGCGGCTCGCCGAAGACGCCTCGGCGCCCGCGGAACGGCGCGAGCTGCACGGCGAGGTGGCGCGCGCGATCGACCAGCTCAGCGAGCCCTATCGACAGGTCGTACTGCTCTCGCTGCGTCACGCCATGGCGCCGGGAGACGTCGCGCACGTGCTCGGCCGCGACTCGGGAACGGTGCGCGTCCAGCTGCACCGCGGCCTGGAGAAGCTGCGCAAGTTGCTGCCGGCGGCGCTCGCATCGTCGCTGGCGCTCGCCGTCATAGCGCCGCGCGGACTCGCCGCGGTGAAGGCGCACGTGCTGGAACAGGCGCTGCTCGCTGCGCCTGTGACGGCCGGGGGAACACTCGTGGGAGGGCTCGTCATGTCGAAACTCGCCGTCGTTGTCGTCGTCGCCGCGTTGGCGGCCGTGCTGTGGTTCTTGAACGGTCGAGGCGGAGCGCCGGCGCACGGTCCGCTGTCGGTCGCAGAGTCGAGCGCACGGGAAACTCCGCCGCCGACCACTGCTCCTGAGCTCGATGCCGCCACTCGACCTCCAGCGACGCCGCAGCAACGCGCTGAGGTCTCGTCGCCCCCGCCCAACACCTCGGCGCACGTGATCGAGGTCGTGGACGCGCTCACCCGCGCGCCGTTGAGCGGCGCGAGCCTCGCTCGACATGCGGGCCGCAGCACCAACGTGCGCGAACTGCTGCGCGATCGGCCCGAGGAGTTCGCGATGAGCGCACAGGGACGACTCGAGCCGCGCACGCACGCCGACTGGCCCGCGCTCGTCGGCGCCAGTGACGAGGGATTCGCTGGGCGAGCGGCGCTGCTGGCGCTCGACGTGCCCGGTGAAGCCGCCCCGCTCGAACTCGCGACGAGCGACGCGAACGGCCGCGCCACGCTGTCGGGAGGTGAAGGGAAGTGGCTGCTCGAAGTCGCGCTCGACGGCTACGCCACGCGCTATCGCCCCGTCGACGCGAACGCGCTGCCGTCGCGCGTCGAGCTGTGGCCCGAACGACGCATCGAAGGCCGTTGCACGGTGCATTGGCAACCCTACTCGGGCGCGCCGCTCGAACTGGCGATCAGCACCGCTGGGCCGAGCGCCGAGGACGCGCCGCGCGATGGCGTGTGCGTCAGGCGCGTCGTCACGGACAGGGACGGACGATTCACTGTCGCTGTCGGGGGCGCGCAGGCGTACGTGCGCGTCCTCAGCCCCGGGTGGGCGCTCAGCATGGACTGGCTCCTGAGTTGCGACGAAAGCGAGTGGCAGGTCGACTTGCAGCCGCTGGCGACAGTGCGCGTGCTCGACGCGAGCGATGGTTCGCCGCTGGAGTGGGTCCACCTGCTCGCGCACCACGCGCAGTCGGGCTTCGCCGTTTGGAGTTCGCTCGCGCACGCACCGAACGGACTGCTCACGCTGCCCGGCGCGGCGGGACGCCCGGGCTTCCCCGGACTCGCGCGTTTCAAGCTCTGGGCGCCAGGCTATCGCGCCGAGCTCGTCGACGAGCCCGAGCGCCCGAGCCCCGAGCCCATCGTGCTGCGCCTGGAACGCGAGACGACCCCCGCGTTCTCGGGGCGCGTGCTCGAAGCTGGCGCGCCGCTCGAGGGAAGCAGCGTCAGCCTGCACGCGCACGCGCCGAGCATCTGGTGGACACCGGGTACGGCCTTTCACCGCGCGCTGGTCGATGCCACTACGACCGCGAGCGGCCGCTTCGTCCTGCATGCGCCTGCAGGCGTGTACCTGCTCGAAGTGAAGCACGGCGCGGCGAATCACGTGCGAGTGGTCGAGCACCCCGTTGCGCACGAGCTCGAGATCGACCTCGCGCGGCAGGCGAGTCTCGAAGTCGAGGTCGTCGATCGCAATGGCGCACCGCAGGCGGGACACGTCGTGGGCCTCAACGCGTCCGACCGACGTGCGGAGCGTCGCCACACCGACGAACGCGGGATCGCGCGTTTCGAGCACCTGCCTTCGCTGCCAGGCAGCGTCTTCGCGCCGCATCGCAGCACCGAGGCGGGCTTCACGGCCGAAGTGAAGGAGGATTTCGTGCTCGGCGACGGCGAGCAGCGTCGCGTGAAGCTGGTGGTGCGAGGCACGAGCGCTGTGCGTCGCGCGCTAGTCGTCGCGCGCGGAACGAGCGACTACTCCGGATGGCGCGCGCGCTTCGGCGAACAAGCGTGGGAGGAGCTGAGCCCGCAGGGAGTGATCCCGATGGACCTCTCGACCTCGGAGTGGACGGCGGAGGTCCTCGCGCTCGACGGACGTCGCTGGACCTTCGACATCCCCAAGAACGCGGACGACGGCCACGTGATCGAACTCGACGGCGGCGAGGGGCGGCTGCACGGCATCGTGCGCGTGCCATCGGGCGCACCCCTCGCGGGCTGGTGGATCGAGGCGCAACCTTGGAGCGATTGCGACCGCACCAGCAGGACCCGCTCACGCTGCGACATCGCTGCCGACGGCCGGTTCGAGTTCGCCGGTCTCGCACCCTGCGTCCATCGCCTGCGCATGTACGACGGGCAGAGCAAATTGCGCGCGGAGTTCACGCCCACGCTGCCGCCTGCCGCTGAGTCGCGCTCGCTGGAGATCCTCCTCGACCCGCCGCGCGGCGAGTTGCGCTTGAGCGGCGTCGTGCGGCGCAAGAGCGGCTCACCCGTTGCGGGCGCGCTCCTGACGATCGAGTCGATCACGCCTGGAGTGGACGGCGCGCTGCGCATTCTCGGCAAGGAGCC
>CALKYE010000115.1 GCA_938003765.1 uncultured Planctomycetia bacterium | reverse complement strand
TGACCGTGTACGACTTCTTCATCAAACGCGCGCTCGACCAGCTCTACTACAACCTGTACTGGAACGCCGAGTTCGTGGTGATGGGCACGCCCAGCGGCGTGACGCTCTCGGCCGAGGGCGCGCAGCACTCGTGGAAGAGCGACATCCAGGTGCCGAACCTCATCACCTGGGAGCCGCTGTTCGCGCTCGAGGTCGACTGGATCCTCTCCGACGCGATCAAGCGTCACATGGAGGACCGCAACGAGGGCCGGCGCGGCGTGTTGATCCGCGCAGTGACGCGCGCGATCTCGCAGCGACTGCTCCTCGACTGCGTGCGCGCGCACGCGGCCTCGAAGGCGCCCGAAGCGCTGACCGCGCCGCTCAAGCCCAAGGGCGCCGGCGCCGAGTGGGGCGAAGCTCTCGATGAATCGCTCATCGCCGCGCGGCCCGACAGCGAGCTGCTCGAGCGCGTCCGCCAGGACTGCCTCGCCGGCGCGTACTACCTGGTCGACTACCGCGGCTACGCGGGCTACGAGCCGGGCGAGAACGTCGTGCACGTGTTCGCGATGGGCTCGGTCGCGACCGAAGCCGTCGACGCTTCGCGCAAGCTGCTGGAGCGCGGCGTGTTCGCCAACGTGATCGTGATCTCGAGCCCCGAGCTCCTCCTGGGCATTCTCGGCGAGCAGGACGGCTACACGCACCTGCGCGAGCGGCTCGCGATCGACGGTGATCTGCACGTCGTCTCCCGTGCGCTCGACCACGAGAGCGAGCTCGTCGGCATCGCCGGCCGGCGCGTGCCGATCGTCGCCATGTGCGACGGCGAGGCGGGCCTGGTCGACAACATCGGCTCGATCGTGGGCGTCAAGCAGACCACGCTCGCGGTGCGCAAGTTCTCCAAGTGCGGCCGGCCCGACCAGGTCTTCGCGCTGCACCACCTCGACGCCGACTCGGTCGTCGAAGCGTGCGGCAAGGCGCTCGCCGAGACGGCCTACGAGGAGCTGCGCGTGCCGCGCGCGTTGCTCGAGCGGCTCGCGGGGGCGACGCCGACGCCGCGCAACTGGCGCGAACTGTGGCCCGATGCGGGCCACGCGGCGCACTAGCGCCTCGCAGAACGAGCGCTCTCCAAGACAGCGCGTCCCCGCCGGCGTGGAAGCCGACGGGGACGCGTTCTTGTTTCGCCACCGCTCGCGCACGAGTTCGCCGGCCCACGCGCACTCGCTGAGGCTTCACGTGCGCGTCACGCTCCGCTCTCGCGCCACGCGCGCGTCCAAGCGTCGCGCCACGTCTCGATCGCTGCGCGCGGCCGAGGGGAGGCGCCGGAACGCGCTCGCCCGTACCATGCGCCGCTTCGCGTGAGCACTCCCACTCCCCCCACTCCCGACGATCCGCCGCCGTTCGCGCCGTTCGGCGTGCACGAGATCGCGGACGTCTACCGCTCGCACTGGTGCGCGCTGCGCCGCGACATGGTGATCCTGCCCAGCGGCAAGCTGCAGGAGTACCACGTGTTCGAGATCCCCGACGCGATCGTGGTGCTTCCGGTGCTCGCAGACGGCTCGATCGTGCTGATCGGGCAGTACCGCTACCCGCACGGCAAGACGCACTGGGAGATCCCCGCGGGCCGCATTTCGCCGGGTGAAGACCCGCGCGACGCCGCGCTGCGCGAGTTGCGCGAAGAGGCGGGCTGCACAGCGGGCAAGCTGGTCGAGCTGCCGGGCTTCTACCCCACCAACGGCATCAGTCCGCACTACGTGCACGCCTTCGCGGCGCTGGACTGCGAGTTCGACAACCGCCTCGCGCTCGACGATTCCGAACAGATCCTCGCGCGGCGCTTCACGCGCGACGAGGTGCGCGCGCTGCTCCGCGCCGGCAAGCTGGCCGATGCGTTCACGGCGCTGACGTTGCTCTACTACTTCGAACTGCTCGAGTCCCCCGCACAACGCCCATGTTGAACCTGCTGGCCACCGTCGCGCTCCTGACGCCGCCCTCGCCCGCGCTGCTCTCGAGCGCGCCGACTTCGACCGCACTCCAGGAAGTCGACGTGCGCGCCGCGTTCGTCGCGCTGCACGCGAAGAATGACGCCGCGGGTTGCGAGAAGCTCTTCCGCGAGCATCCGGGCGACGTGCTCGAGACGATCGACGCGGATCTCGAAGGCTCGCTCGCGGTCTGGGAAAAGAACCCCGAGGCGCCGGACGAACAGGCCATCGCGGAGCAACAGGTTCGCGCGCTCTGGGGCGCAAAGCTCGCGACCAAGGTCAGCGGCGACCCGATCTTCACCGACTACACCAGCGCTTTCATCGGCTGGACGCCCGAGCAGCGCCGGCAGTTCCGCGGCGGCCAGGCGGCCTTCGGTCGCTCGCGCAAGGCGCTCAAAGCGGGCGAGCACGACAACGCCGCCGCAGCCGCGCGCGAGTGCGTCGAACTCGCCGCGCCGCTCGGCGACTGGTGGGGTCAGGCGATGGGACTCTCCGCGCTGGGCCAGGTGCTCGCCGCGCAGCAGAAGCACGCGGAGGCGGTCACGCCGCTGTCGCAGGCCGCGCTGATCTACCGCCAGTTGCAACGCGTCGGCGACGAGTACAACGCGATCCGCACGCTCGCCGGCGCGCTGCGCTCGAGCGGCGCTCTGCGGCGTGCGCACGCCGCGCTCGAACGCGCCGCCGAGCTGGCGCAGCGCCTGGGCGACGAACGCGGCAAGACCGCGATCGAGGCGCAGCTCGCCGAGCTCGCGAAGGAACTCGGCGAGGTGAAGTGAATGCGCCCTACGGCGCCAGCGTGAAGTGCAGAGCGTTCGACAGGCTCGTCGACTTCGGCGCCGGAGGATCGCGGAACCAGGCCTGCGCGTCGAAGTTCTGGCCCGCGGCGCGTGGATTGCCGAGCGCGCCGGAGTTGGCGCTCATGTACGCGCACCAGTCGCGCGCGTACTGCCCGTCGCAGCCGCCGATCGCGCCGCCGCTCGAAGACAGCGGCATGCGCTGCGTCGGCGCCTTCACGCAGAACCAGCTCGTGCTCCCGCTGGCCCACGGCAGAGCCTGCTGACCCGCCGCGCTGTAGAAGATCAGCCCTTGGCGCTGCCCTTCGACCTCGTCCACCTGGAGCGTGAAGCCGCTCGAGGCGCTCGCGCTCGGAACTCCGACGCCGCGGATCGAGGCGACGCAGCCGGCCGCGCTGGTGGAGCTCGTGCAGTACGAGTACTGGCTGCAGCCCGACGGTGATTTGCGCGCGACGAGCGGAGTCAGACCGGCGCCGAGCTGACGCCCCGCCGCCATCACGAGCCCGCCTGCGCTGTCGAGCGCGGCGAACGAGGGACCGTAGACGCAGTTGGGGCCGCTGAGCTCGGTCCACGTGCTGCCGTCGAAGCGGTGCAGCCGATCGCTCGCGAGGTAGATCTCGTTCGAGCTCACGGCGTGGATCGCCGAGGCGCCGACCGGCGGAGTGCTCTGCGTCCAGCTCACGCCGTTGTAGTGCAGGAGCACGGGCGCGGGCGTCGTGACCGTGAACTTGTACGCGCTGATCCACACGTCGTTGGATGCGATCGCCGCGACGTCCACGACACCTTGGATCACGCCCGCGGGCGGGATGAGCACGTGATTCCAGCTCGAGCCGTTCCAGCGGATCACGTACGGATACTGCGTCGTCGCCGAGGACAGCGAGCCGACCGCCCAGACGTCCTGCGCGTTCACTGCGCTCACGGAGTTGAGCGCCATGCTGGCGCCGATCACCGGCGAGGGCACGAGCTCGAAGTCCGAACCGTTCCAGCGCATCGTCAACGCGGGTGTGGTCGAGGTCGTGTTCGGATACGGCCCCACCCAGCGCCCGACGAACCACACGTCGTTCGGCGCGATGGGCGCGATGTCGTACACGTGCGCGCCGCCGTAGCCCGCTCCGATGCTCGTCGGCGGAAGAGGCGCGGGCACAACGCTCCAGCTCGCGCCGTCCCAGTGCTCGACGAGCAATTGCTGGTTCACCCAGCCTCCGTTCACCTGCATGCGCTGCGTGCCGCCGGCCCACACGTCGTTCGCAGCGAGCGCGGCGACCGCCCACAACTGCACGTTGCCGCCGCCGGGGTACGGCGCCGGACTGGGGATCGGCGTCTGCACCCAGTTCGCGCCGTCGAAGCGCATCGCGAGCGCGCGGCTCTCGCTCGAGCCCGCCACGACCGCGCTGTAGTGCCCCACGGCCCAGGCGTCGTTCGTGGTGCGCACGTCGATGTCGCGCAGGATCGAGTACTCCTGGCTCGGAACGGGCGTGGGCAGCTCCTCGACGTCGTTGCACAGACTCACGCCGTCGTCACCGATCACCTCGTAGCTCATGTCGCGCAGGATCGTCGCGCCGAGGAAGTCCACGTGCGCCGCCCACGTCGCGCCCGCGATTCGGTCGCGGACGTAGGCGTGCGAGAGCATCGGCGTCGCGCTCGAGCCGCGCCACGGCTCCCAGTAGCCGCCGCTGGGCGGGAAGACGATCTGCACCGAGACGAAGTGCTTGCCGCTCGCTTGGAACGGCGTCGCCAGCCGCACGTCGACGGTCTCGGGCGTCGCGAGCGCCGAGAGGTTCGGATCGCCCGCGGCGAGGAAGGTCTCACGCTGCAACGCGCCGGGACCGCTCGGAGTCCAGGCGTAGAAGCGCACCCACACGCCGTCGTAGGCCGCGAGCGGCGAAGGGAACGGACCGTGTCCCTTCACGACGAGGCGCACGATCGGGCCTTGGAAGTCGAAATCGTCGGCCACTTCGCGATCGACCTGCGCATTGAACGAGTAGCTGCCGCCGAGCGTGTCGTTCACCCAGCCGGTGTTCCACACGGTCACGCAGTCGGCTGATGCAACAGGCGTGGAGAGCGACGCGACGAGCGCGAGCCAACGGACGCGAGAGTTCGTGTTCATGGGAGTGCTCCGCAGCGAATCAGGGGGCCAGGACGAAGTGCACGGCGTCGGACAAGTTCGTGGAGCGCGGCGCGGGCGGATCGCGGAACCACGCTTGAGCGTCGAACTGCGCGCGCGCCACGCGCGGCGCTCCGAGCGCCCCGCGATCGACCCCGGTGAAGTCGAAGTCGTCGGCCACCTCGCGCTGGAGGGCGATGCTGAGGATGGTGTCGATGCAGCTCGCACCCCATTTGTCGTTGGCGTTCGCGCCGAGCGGCCAGGCGGACTGGCAGTCGGCCTGCGCCGAGGCGCCCCAGCCGAGCGAGAGAGCGAGCAGCGCCGAGGCGCAGTGAGTGAGGCAGTTCATGTCGGGGACCCTTCTCACGCTTCCGGCGCGGCCGCTGCGCGGAACTCGTGACTTGGGGCGCGACGCGCAAGGCACGTTCCAGCGCCTCCCGCGCGCGCGGACGGGCGCTGCGAGACGCCGGGGGTCCGATTCCTGGATCGCAGGCGAACGAACGCGGACGGGCGCGTGTCGATCGAGCGCGCGGCGAGCGAGGCGCTCATGGCGCGCAACGGGCTGGACCGCAACCTCCGCGGCGACTTGCGCCGGCCACACACAGAGTTGGAGCTCTCGGCCGCCGAGCCGGCGGATCAACTCGCGTCCGTGGCGCTCGAGCGCCAGGCCTCGAACTCGCGCGCCTCGTCCTGCGGGAAGGCCGCAGTCGGCGGCCGCTGGTCCTGGTAGCGCTTCAACGCCGAGGTGAAGCCCGCGGGGTCGCGCTCAAACCACTCCCCCGCCTCGCGCGAGCCGTTGAGCAACCGCTCGAAACGCAGGCGCGTCACGATCAGGCCCGTGAGCCGCACGCCGTTCTCGTCGAGGTGTTCGAGCGCGCGGCGCAGTTCCACGGGCGTCGCCGCGTCGTCTCGAGCCGTGCATCGAGCGCTGCGATGCGCTCGTCGCCGCGGGCGGAACGCACCGACTGCGCGCGGCGCGTCAACAGCGCATCGTCACCCACGAGCGCGGAGCGCAGGGCCTCAGCGTTGCGAGCGTCTCGGACGTCGGGATCGGCGCCCGTCACGAACACCGGCCTCGTGTCGAAGTCGATGCGACGCCAGTGGAGAGCCTCGCCCTCGATCTCGATCAGGCCGACGTCGTTCGGCGTGGAGGCGACGCCGATAATCTCGAACACCTGCTCCGCAGTCGCGCAGACGACCTCGGCCAGCAGAACCGCGAGCAGGAGTTCGTCGCCGCCGAAGTCGAGTGCGTCAGCGAACGCCTTGCTCAGTTCGGCCCGCCCCACGGGCGGCGGAGGCGCCACGAGCACGAGCACGGGCTTGCCGTTGCGACGCGCCTGGGCCATCGCACGGTCGAGCGGTGTCTCAATGCGCTCCGCGTGCGTCAGCAACCAGCCCGCTCCGGCCGCGAACAGCGCGGTCGACCCGCCGAGTTTCAGGAAGTCCCGTCGTTCCATCACGAGTGCGAGCGCACCTCCCCAGCGCCGATCTGCCCATCGCGCGCAGCGTGGCTACCCATCGCGCTCAGCGCGGCAACGCATACAGCTCGAGCCGCGGCCCGGGCCGACGGACTTCCCACAGCGCGTGCAGCGGGAAGTCCATCTCCGTCGGCAGGTACGCCTCGTCGCAAGGATCGTCGGACTCGGCCGAGGGATCGAGGACGGTCACGGGAGTCTGCCCGTCGACCAGCGCCTCCAATGGACGCGTCTCCCCGCCCGGCCGGCGCTTCGCCAGCACCAGGTGAGTGACACCCAGCGCGGCGAGCACTTCGCGCGGCGTGGATCCCAACGCGCGCACTCGCTCGTCGTCCTTCACTCCGTACTCGAGCGATTTCGCGTCGACGCCGAACAGGTCCTCGACCCCG
Source organism: uncultured Planctomycetia bacterium (assembly GCA_938003765.1). Lineage (GTDB taxonomy): Bacteria > Planctomycetota > UBA1135 > UBA1135 > WYBT01. Next base: position 57,849 of record CALKYE010000115.1, on the reverse strand, counting down.
ATCGCGTCGAGCCCCGCGCCGCCCGGCGGCTCGACTCCTGCCTCGAAGTACAGCATGCGGTGCGCTTCGCGCCCGTAGAGCTCGCGCAGACGCGAGGTGCGTTCGAGCGCAGCGCGCGAACGCTCGGGCGTCGGTCCGTAGTGATCGATCGCGACGATCGAGCCCGCGGGGAGCTCGGCCAGCGTGCGCTCGAACTCGTTGCGCGTGTCTTCGGCGCGCAGGACGACGTCGAAGCGCACCGCCTGAGCAAGCGCGAGCGCCATCAACGCGAACGACGCGAAACGCAGCGGTTTCGAGCTCCAATAGCGTTCGACGAAGACTCCCGCGGCGAGCGCGAGCAACATGCACGCGGGCATCAGGTAGCGCACGTGGTCGCTCGGATTGAACAGCGCGAACAGCCCGATGACGACGCAGCCCGCCATCGTCGCATGCAGTTCGCGGCGGCGCAGCGCGAAGACAAGGCCTGCGAGTCCGAGTAGGACTAGCGCGGGGTCGTAGCCCAGGAGCGTGCGCGACAGACGCGCGGCCGACGAGAACGAGATGCCGAGCGCCAGCGGTTGGGCGCCGAGGTCGAGTGTCGCGTGTTGGCCGCCGCCGATGATGCTCGCAGCCGGCGTCGCGCCGTAGCGGAGGCGGTACGGATGTCCGACGAGCGCGGCGACGAGCGCGAACAGCGCAACGCACGCCACGCCTTCGACGAGACGCGCCTTGAGGTCCTCGCCGCGCCAGCTCCGGCCGCTCGCGAGCCAGGCGAGACCGGGGAGCGCAAGGAACGCCAGGCCCGCTTGATGGCACGAGAAGCTCAGGCCCGCGGCCAGCCCCGACCACAGCAGCTCGCGGCGTCGACCGCTGCGCGCGTACTCGATGGCGCGCCAGGCGGCGAGTGCGCCGAAGAACACCACCGCAGTCCAAGGCCGTTCGTGCGTCGAGAGCTGCACGTTGAGCAAGCTCGTCGCCGTGAGGAAGCTCGCCACGTAGGCGCCCTGCTCGAGTTGCGCCGCACGCGCAGCGCGGAACACGGCCCACGCCGTGAGCGCGCCGAACACCGCCATCAGCGCGCGCGCCGGGATCTGCACGATCGACGGACGCTCCTTCGCGGCGTTGCCGAACTCGCCCGAACCGCTCCAGCGTCCCGTCACGCGCCCCACCGCGTACTCCGCGCCATAGATCGGCAGCAGCAGGTACGGCACGAGGTACGGATAGGTCGAGTACTTCGAGATCGGCGGGATCGGATCCTTCTCCTGCGCCATGCCCAGGGCGTTGCGCACCATGTGCCCGTCGGGCACGTAGCCACGCGGAGCGCCGTGATCGATGGGCGCGAGGCGCAGCGCGAGCGCGAGCGCGACGATCAGCGCCAACACGAAAGAGCCGGACTTGATCCCCACCTCCAGAGACTCGCGTGAGCCGGCGCGTTTGTCGAGCGCTTCGCCGAGAGCGCGGCGCGGCCTCGTCAGAGTCCGACGCCGAAGCTGAGCGCGTCGCTTCGCACTGTGCCGAAGCTCACAGCCGAGTCACGCGACCAGTACTGGGCGAAGACCATCGCGCCGGGCGTTAGCGCCGGATCGACGCCCGACTGCAGCCAGGCGTCGAAGTCGAAGCTGAACGAGCCGGTGCAATCGTTGCCGCCCGTGGAGCCGCCCGACTGGAGCAGCGGAGTTCGCCGCACAGGCGCGCGGACGCAGAGCCACCCGCCCTGGTACGCGAGAGCCTGTCGCTGGTAGCCGTAGAACAACAGCCCCGATCGTTGGTTGAGCTGGGCGCTGCAGGTGATCACGAAGGGCGAGCCGCTGACACGGGCCGAGCCCACGGCGCCGATCGATGGCGCGCAACCCAGACTGTTGAGCTTGGAAGTGCAGTAAACGCTCGGCGCAGGTGCGTAGCCGGGGTCGAAGGCGAGCGCGCCCATGTCCCTGCGCGAGCCATCCGGATCCAGTGGCGCAGCCGGGTCGCCGGAGTCGATGACGGCCGAGCCCGGCGCCGGAGCGAAGTCGAACAACTCCGTGCTCCACAGCCACGGGTCGCCGTCGAGGTTGCCAGGACCGCTCTGCGTGGACAGCCCCTCTTCGACGAGCGTGTACGCGAACGTCACGACCTTCGGATCCACGGCGACATCACCTCCCGGATTGCCGGCCACGATGGAGTCGCGGACCTCGCCGGCCCCGCCAAAACCCGCCTCGGCCAGGCCCCGCCAGTTGTCGACGATCGTGCACGCGAGCACGGAACTGAAGTCGTCGAAGCGCACCCCCGCGCCCAGCGAGGACCCCGGCAGCTGGCGATGCCCGTGAACGATGCAGCGGCGCATCAGCGTGTTGGCGAGGTCCACGCCGATCGTGCTGTGACTCGGGTTGCCCTGCACCGTGAACCCTTCGAGTCGCACCGGGCCGCCCGGCCCGAAGTAGCGCGCATCGACGACGGCGCCGTCGGCGACGGAGCGGATGACGGTCACGCGGGGCCCGCCGGTGCTTTCGAGCGCGAGTCGTTTCGAGCCGAAGACGACGTGCTCCGCATAAGCGCCGGGCGCCACCACGATGCGATCACCGCTGAGCGTCGAGGGCTGCGAGATCGCGTACTGGATCGAGGTGTACGGCTCCACCGGTGTCCCCAGGCCCGGGGCGACGGCCTGAGCGTCGACGTACCAGGTGGTCTGCGCCGCGGCGGAGGAGGTCAGAAGCGCCAGGGTGATGAGGACTCTCATGGTCTCCCGTTGATGCCGTGACTCCGTCCTACGGTCGAGCGAAATTCACATTCCGTTCGATGCCCAGCCGAGCCTCGCGGCGCGCGGACCTGTGCGAGAGTCACGGCCGAAGTTGCGCTGCGAGCCGTGGCCGCGTTCGCGCGCCCAGCGCGCGGGCTGCTACGCCTCGGGATCGGTCTCGAAGCGCTTCAAGAAGTCGTCGATCTTCTCGACGTCCTCGAGCTTCGAGATCAGGAGTTCCATCGCCTCGACGAAGTTCATCTTGAGCAGCACGCGGCGCAGCGTGTGGATGCGGCGCAGGCGCGTGGCGCTGTGCAGCTTCTCGTCCTTGCGCGTGCCGGAGCGCTCGATGTCGATGGCCGGGAAGATGCGCCGGTCGGCGAGCTTGCGCGACAGCACGATCTCCATGTTGCCGGTGCCCTTGAACTCCTCGAAGACCATCTGGTCCATGCGCGAGCCGGTCTCGACCAGCGTCGTGCCGAGGATCGTGAGCGAGCCCGCGGTCTCGGTGTTGCGCGCCATGCCGAAGAAGGCGCGCGGCCGTTCCATGGCGCGCGAGTCGAGACCGCCCGACATGGTCTTGCCGCTCGTGCCCGCGTGGTTGTTGTAGGCGCGCGCGAGGCGCGTGATCGAGTCGAGCAGCAGCACCACGTCCTGGCCGAGTTCGACCAGGCGCTGGCAGCGCTTGAACACGATCTCGGCCAGCTCGACGTGGTTCTTGGTGTCCTCGTCGTTGGTGCTGACGAACACCTGGCCCTTGGTCGTGCGCTTCCACTCGGTCGCCTCTTCGGGGCGCTCGTCGATCAGGAGCACCATCAGGTGCACGTCGGGATAGCCCTCGGTGATCGCGGCCGCGAACTTGCGCATCAGGATCGTCTTGCCCGAGCGCGGCGGCGCGACGATCAGTCCGCGCGAGCCTCGGCCCACCGGACAGATCACGTCGAGCACGCGCATCGAGACGTCGCCGCTCTCTCCGCCGACCGGGATGTCGCCGACGGCGTAGTGGAAGTCCGGATCGATGCTGGTGAGCTTCTTGAACGGGACGACGTTCGCGACTTCGCGCGGGTCCTTGCCATCGACGGTGTCGACGTTGAGCAACTGGTGCTTGCTCTGGTTGCCCTTGCCGCACGGACCGCTCACCAAGGAGCCGTCGCGCAACTTGCAGCGCTGCACGAGGTGCTGCGGAACGAAGATGTCTTCCTTGCTCGGGAGGTACTGCGATTCCTCGCGGCGCAGGAAGCCGAAGCCGCCCTTCTCCGCGACGAACCAGCCCGAGAGCACGGGAGCGGGCGGACGCGGCGCGCCAGGGCCGCCTTGGTTCTGCGGCTGGCCGCGTTCGTGGCGACGCTTGCGCCAGGACTCGGCGCGACCGCCCTGCGGGCCGAAGTTGCGCGCGCGCGGATCACCGGAGGCCGCGCCGTTCGCTGCGTCCTCCGCGCCGACTTCGCTCGGCGCGCCGAGCTCTGCGCCGTCCGCCGGCTCCTGCAGCTCGCCTTGCTCCGAGCCCTCGGGGCCATCGCCCTGCGCGGGCGAATCCCCCAGCGGTGCGCCGACGTCATCGCCTCGATGCCGGCGGTGGCGACGGTGGCGGCGGCGACGTCCATCGCGCTCGAAGCGCGGCGCATCCGCGGCGCCGGGAGCATCGTTGCGCGTCGCGTCACCGGGTCCCGCGGGCGCAGCCGGCGCGCCGGGCGCTCGCTCCGCGGTCGGTGAGGGCGCAGCGCCGTCGCGCTCGCCTCCAGCCGGACGCTCGCGATCGCGCCAGCGTCCGCGGCGTCCGCGGCGATCGCCGCGTTGACCATCGGGCCGCCCCGCATCGGGGCGATCGTCGCGGCGCGGCGGGACGACCGGCGGTTCACTCACCGGCAGCAGCACCGGCGGCTTGTCGACCGCCGTCGGCGCCTTCTTGGGCATCGGCGGCGTGTAGCCGGGCGGCGCTTCGAAAGCGCCGAAGGGAAGCTCTTGCCAGTCCTTGTCGGAAGGTCGATCAGTCACGTTGAGCAGGCTCTTGTTCAGAGACTTGTGTTCCGCGCGAAGCGAAGTCGCCCTCGCTCGCGGGGTCGCGGCGCGATGCGCCGGGAGCGCGGTCGGCGCAAACAACTTGCGCGCTTGCCGCGCCCCGCAGCACGCCGTGCCCGGGGATCGTCATGGGTTCGTGTGTCCGTGTCCGTCAGCGCGAAGGCGTTGCAAGGCTGAGCCATGCCGGCCCGAAGCCCCGCAAACCTCGCCTGTGCGTCCCGCCCGTCGCTACGCCGGTCCGTGCCGGTCGCTGCCAGGAGGCGCAGAACGACTCCTGTTCGAGCCGTTCGAACCAGCCCGAACCCCTCGCCCGTCAGCGCCGCGCGCGATCCGCGGGCGAGCCCGGATCGCATTCAGCGAGTTCAGCGCGGCCAGCTCGAACGAGCCTGGGCCTGCCGACTCCACCGACTGAGGTGGCGCAACTCCGTCAACGCTTGCGCGGGCAGCACCCGCGGCCACACGTCCTCGGAGCCCCTGCGCGAGACCTTCTCATCGGCGATACTCCTCAGGATTCCGAGCGGGGTCGTGGCGCCGAGCTTCTTTCGAAGTCCGAAGCTACATCCCCCGCCAGAAGCGCCTGCCAGAGATCGCCGGCGGGAAACCCTCGCCTGGCCTTGGTGGCGGTCGATCCGAGCGGCGCACCCTGGCGCCTGGCTGACCCGGACCGCTTCCGTCGTCGGCCGCGACGCGCGCGAACCGTGGGACGACAGTCGGAGCATGACTCATCCCCGGCATCCTGCGAAGGCTTTTTTTTGTTTTCTGGCGGCTGCCCGGCGGCCTCATCGGCCGGCTCGGAACACCGGTCGAGCCGGTCCGAGCCGCTCCCGGAGTCGCTGTCGCAGCTCGTCCCAGGCGTCGCGCGAGTCGTCCTTGGGCGACTCCATGCCCAGCGCCGCGGCGGCTTCGGCGAGCGCCTCGCGTTGCGCTTCGAACGGACCCGCGTGGCTCGCCAGCCGTTCGGCGAACACGGTCAGCACCTGCGCCAGCGCGGCGTCGGACTCCTCACCGGCCGCCAGCGCCCGCGCCGAACGCGCCGCTTCGATCCCCTGCTGGATGTGCCAGTCGCCGATGTCCAGTCGTTGGCGCTCGTAGGCGCGGATCGCTTCGCGCAGCAGCCCGTCGCCGATCGAGCGAGCCCAGTACGGGTTGCCCGGATCGGCGCGTTCGAGCGCGGCGAGCCAGACTCGCGAGTCGACCGGCGTTCGACCGCTCGCGCGCAGTTCGAGCACGCCGTCGATCAGATCGACGCCCTCGCGCTCGAGGCCGTCGCGCTGGAGCAGCGCTTGTGCGCGAATCCCCGCCGCTTCGACGACGCACTCGGCGGCTCGTTCGCGGCGATCCGCCATGAGGTGCGCGAAGCCCCGGCCGAGCGCGCACATGGCGAGGTAGTGCTCGCACGTCTCGCGGAAGTGCGGCGCGAGTTCGAGCGCGCGCGCGAAGTGACGCTCGCCGCGCGCGTAGTTCGCGATCGCTTGATCAGGTCGCTCGCCGCGACGATCCCACTGCGCGAGCCACAGACACGCTTGCCCCGCGTACCAGCGCGGCTCCGGCCAGTCCGAGGCCGCGTCGGCGAGTTGCTCCGCCGCTTCGGCGTAGCGCGCGGGCCGTCCGAGCGTCGCGCACGCTTCGTAGAGCTGCGCCCACAACGCCTGCGAGGCGGGAAAGCGTCGCAAGCCCTCGAACGCGAGTCGCTCGCTCTCGGCCGCGCGCCCCAGCGCTCCGAAGTACGAGGCGAGGCTCACCCAGTCGCCGTCGTCCGCGTCCTGCGCCTCCGCCGCGAGAGCGAACGCCGCGGCTCCGCGAGTGAGCGCTCCGATCTCTTCGAGCGCATCGCCGCCCGAGCGTTCGGCCAGTCGTCGCGCGCACGCGTCGGCGAGCCAGCGCAGGGTCTCCGAGTTGGCGCTGGAGAACCCGTCGTCGCCGTTGGCGGCGCGCAGCGAGAGCGCCTGCAACGCCAGTCGCTCTTGTTCGTCGAAGCGCGTCAGCAAGTTCGCCGTGCGCGCGCGATCGTGCAGCAGCTCGACGTCGACCGTGCCTGTATCCGACGCGAACGCGAGGTGCTCGCGTGCGTCGTTGAGCATCAAATCGACGCCCGCGTTCGCCCCCTCGGCGATGCGGATCCGCGCGAGAGCCAGCAGCGCGCGACCGGCTTCCGCCCGATGACTCGCCGACTCGGGATCGGAGCGCAGCAGCGACTCCAACTCGACCAGACGCATCTCGAGCGCTTCGGCCGGCGGCAACGGCGCGCGCTCGCGCACTCGGCGAGAAGCTTCCGGTGAGGCGCCTTCGATCCGCGCGAAGAAGGCGTCGAGCGAGAACGAGCCCGCGCCGAACTCCGCGCGGCGCAAGCGCTCGGCGCTGAGTTCGCCCTCGACGCTCGCGAACGCGTCGCGCGCCGCACGACGTTCCTCGTCGCTGCCCAGGCCGACGAAGCTGCGGAACAGGGTGCGATCGGCCGCGCGTCCCGCGCCGAGTCGCGCGAAGGCGCCCAACGCCTCGGTGCGAGTCGGGCCGCCGTCTCGAACTTGCGTGCGAATCCACGAGCGCGCCGCCTCGAGTTCGCCGTGGGGTGCGCTGAGCACGAACGCGAGTTCGGCCGACTCGGATCCCGGCAACGCGGGTCCCAAACGCCACAACCACTCGGCCGCCCCGCGCGGAATCGCCGAGCGCGTGACGCGCGCGCGCTCGAGGAACGTTCGCAGTCCGGCCTCACCGGCCGCGAGCGCGTCTTCCGAGGCGAGACGCGCGCGAGCGCTCGGATCGAACGCACGCTCGCCGTCCCAGGCGCGCACGGCGACGGGCGCTCGCGCGGGGAAGCGCTCGGCCCAGTGCGCGAGTTCGGCGTCGAGCTCGCTCATCTCGAACAGCAGGTAGCGATCGAACAGCACCTCGCCCTGCGGCGAAATGAGCACGTGCCGCGGCGAGATGCGCTCCGTCGTCTCGCCGAACAGCTCGATCACCTTCCCGGCGAGCCAACGCGCGTGCGCCGCCGGTTCGAGCGCGGCGTGCTCGGCGCAGGTGACTTCGCCGAAGCGCGGACACTCCACGCGTTCGCCGTCGTCGGCGTGGTCGCGCGGCGTGTGGCGGAACACGCTCGCCACGACGCACACGAACGAACGCGTGTGGGCGACCCAAGCGGGATCGCGGTAGCGCTCGCGCACGATGCGCTCGCTGGCCGACTCCCCGTCGGCGTTGATCGCGACGAGCAGCGGCCGCTCGAGCGCGCGGCTGAGCTCCAGGGCGTCGTCGAGCGAGCGTTGCCAGAGCACCTGGCTCGCGTCGCCGGGGGCGGCGGACCGCGTGGGTTGGGATTGCGCGCCGGCGAGCAGCGCGAGCGCGGTGAGCAGCAGTTGGGCCATCGGGCTCAAGCTAGCGCGCGGCCCGAGCCGGGGCACAGCCTTGCAGGCGCTGCGTCAGAACGAAGCGCCGAGACCCAGCGACCAGCCCGAGATGTCCTCGCCGAGGATCAACGCGCCGTGCAGGCTCGCGCTCGACACGAGCGGCACGGACTCGAGCTCGAGCGCGGTCAATACGAAGCCCACTTCGAAGTAGTCCGCGAAGTCGAGCAACTCGGCCGCCTCGTTCGCGAAGCGCTTGTAGGAGAGGTGCGTGCTCCAATCCAAAGGCGTGCCCGCGACTCGCACCGGGGCCGGGCCGCGCATGCGCATCTGCGCCACCCACCAGCCCGTCCACTCCGAGCCTTCCTGCGAGCGATCGTCGGCGTCGAGCGCGGTCGACACGCGCACGTCGGCTCGCAGCAGAGGCTCGAATGCGAGGCCGCTCCACAGCCAGCGCTCACGCTCGAGCGCCAGACCGAGTCCGCTGAGCGCGTAGGTCGCCTGCCAGTTGAACAGGATCCCGTCCGCGAGCGCGGCCAGCAGCGGCGCTCCTCGGCCGCCGTAGCGCGTGTCGTTCTCGACGTAGGCGAGCCCGAGTTCGAGGGTGGTGGTCAGCTCGTAGCGCTCTCCGAGCGCGAGCCGAGGGCCGACGCCGACCGTCGCGCCAAAGATCTGGAAGCGCGAGTCGACGTCGGTCGAGAGCTGCGGATCCAAGTCCTCGAGCACGCCGCGCGCCTGGCTCCGCGCCGTGGAGTAACCCAAGGTCGCCTCGAGCTGCCAGCTCGCCCCCAGCCAGCCCTCGCCCAACTCGCGCTTCCAGGGAACCGTGAAGAGCTGGAATTCGGTCGACGGATCGGACTCGTCGCGAAGGTTCGAGCCCGAGAGCTCCGCTTCGCTGTTCAGGCCGATCAGGGCGGCCAGGAAGGCCGGATAGCGCGCTGCAGTCGCGGACTGGCGCAGTTCGTCGCGCAAGTCTTCGAGATCGGCCTGGGCTCGCGCCGGGCAGAGGCTCGCCAGCCACAGAACGGCCCCCGCTTGCCAGCGGAGCGTCGACTGTCGATGCGGGCGGCTCATCGGGAAGTGGCGAGCCGCACAGCGTCAGGGCGCCGGCGTGCGGGCCGGGCCCGGAGAACAGCGCGTGGGCTCCCCTGACTCTAGCGCGCCGCGAAACGCGCGGATGCGGACGATTGGGGCGGCGCGCGGACACGTGCGGGACGCTCGCGCAGCCGTCGTGTCGACCGGCCGCGGCGCCGGGCGTGGGACCCCGGCGGAGCGTCGACTCCAGCGCTCTCGAACGATGCTCGATCTGTTCGAGGATCCCGACTACAACCTGTGAGCTTGCCGCCGTCGCTCAATCCGCTGTACCTGCCGCTCGCCGGGCTGTGCTTCGCCCTGGCCCTCGCGGGCCTGGCGCTGCCCGGCCTGCCGACGACGCCGTTCGTGCTGCTCACGAGCTGGTGCCTGGTGCGCTCGTCGCCGCGCCTCGACGCGCGCTTGCGGGCCTCGCGCCTGTTCGGGCAGCTCCTGTGCGACTGGGAGCGCGAGCGCGGATTGCGGGCAGGGACCAAGCGCGTGGCGCTGATCGGCATTGCGATCGGGGTCTCGATCAGCCTGCTGCTCGGACAGCTCTCGTGGCCGCTGCAGTTGCTCGTCGTGGCGGCTGCGGCTTACGGCGCGTGGTTCGTGTGGCGCCTGCCCACCGTGCGCGAGCAACCGGACTCGGGACGCGCCTCGAGCTGAGCTCGTGGCGTCGCGCTCCTTGGATGGGGCGAGCGCCGTGTCCGCCTCGCGTCAGCCCGCGGGAGCCACCCCGGCCTCATCCGACTGGCGCTGCCCCCGCCGACGCATGGGTCCGGAAACGATTGCAGGTTCCGTCGGCGCATCGCGCCGGAAACGTTTGCGGGTCCCCGTGGGACCCGCGCAGATCACCGCCGCGCGCAGCGACGGTGGTCGGGGTGAGAGGATTTGAACCTCCGACCTCTTGGTCCCGAACCAAGCGCTCTACCAAGCTGAGCCACACCCCGACCCTAGAGGGCCGGGAAAGATACGACGCGCTCCGGCGCCGGTCAACTCGCCGCCGGGGTTCAGCGCCCCAGGTCGACGAACACGCCGCCGTTCTCCTGCGCCAGGAGCAGCATGAAGTCCTTCTGGAACTCGCCGATGGCGATGGTGTGGATGACCACCTTGCGCAGCGAGTTCGCGTTGCGGACCTCGCGCAGCACGTCCTTGGGATCGACATAGTCGCCCACGGTCGGTCGGCCGTCCGACAGGAAGAAGATCGTGTCGACGTCGCAGACGTAGTTCTTGTCCTTGGTCCCGCGCCCGCCGGCGTCGAGCGCCGCGACCAAGGCGCCGTGCGTGTTGGTCTTGCCCGCGTCGAGATTGGCCGAAGCCGTCAAGCCCGCCTGAGCCAGGTCTTCCTTCGACGACCCGCCGATCGCTTCGAGCTTGCGCACCCAGTCGATCGCGCCGGACTTGTTCAGCACGTTGGCCTTGACCAGCTCCTTCTTCCACGGCTTCACCGCGGTGGCGAACGAGATGATGTTGAACTCGACGTACGGCTCGAGCGCTTCGATCGTGCGCGCCAGCTCGGTCTTGACGATGTCGATGCGCAGCATGGACGGGTAACCGCCGTCCTGGAAGCGCTCCTTCTCGACCACCAGGTTCTCCATCGAGCCCGAGCAGTCGATCACGAACACGATGCGGCGGCTGGGCGTGTCGATGCCGTGGTAGCTCGTGGAGCCGCCCTGCGGCTTGTACTTCGCCGCCTCGGCCTTCTGACGTTCGCGCAGCTTGGCCAGCTCCTCGTCGGTCGGGATCTGGAAGCGGTCCTTGTACTGCCCCCAGAACTGCTGCCAGCCCTCCAGTCGCGCGCCGAAGCTGCGTCCGGTGATCTCGTTGAGCGCATCGCCGATGTCCGCGACGAGCCGGCCTTCCTCGACGGCCAGCCGCGCGAGCAGCGGCTCGATCGAATCGCGGTGGCGCACGCGCTTGAGCGCCGCGATCGCGCTCGCGCGCACCTGCCACACTTCGTCGGACAGCGCCGCGCGCGCGGGCTCGAGCACGAGCGGACTCTTCAGTCCGGCCAGCCCTTCGAGCGCCGCGCACCGCACGGCAGGTTCGGTGTCGACGCACGCGGGAGCGATCTGCGCGTCCACGCCCGCGGCCGCGGCCGCGCACAGCGCTTCGACGCAGCGCCGGCGCACTTCCCAGGACTTGTCGGTGAGGAGCTTGGCGAGGACCTCGTCGCCGCCGCTGTACTTGCCGATCGTCGCGGCCTGGAGCAGCCCGGAGCGAATGACCTCATCCGAACTCGCGCCGAGCGCCGTGAACACCGCGACGCGCGGTTCATCGGTCTTGAAGCGTGAGAGCACGGTGATCGCAGCGAGGACCACGTCGGGCTCGGGCAGCTTGAGCACCGGCGTCAGCACGTCGACCACGGCCGACGACTCGACGCCTTCGAGCGAGCGCACGGCTTCGACGCGCGAAGGCGCGTCCTTGTACTGTTTGAAGTACTTCTTGAAGTACGCGATCGTGTCGTCCTGCGCGCTCGCCGAGCCGACGTTCAACGCGCTGGTGAGCAGCAGGACGAGCAACGCGAGGCGCCGGAGGGCGCGCAGAGCGGCGGGCGAAACGTGAAGGGCGCTTGGTTGCAGCAGCATCGATCCGTCGGCGAGCGGGATGAGGTCGTCGGGCGCTGATCGCAGCGCGGCCGCAAGCGCCCGGCGTCGATCAAGATAGCCTCCTGCGGCTCGGATGTTCGGGGCGAACCGAGGATGCCAGCGCGCGAGCGCGCTCGGCTCGAGTCCGCCCTGCGCATCGAACCGCGAAGCGCGCTGTCCTTATGCAGCCTTCACAGCGCCGGCTACGCCTCGCGCGCGAAACGCAAAGATCTCCAACGGGACTATTCTGGACTGCTGCCATGCGTCCCGCGCACCGCGAACTCGAGCCCGCCTCCGACGCCGTCGAGGTGGACTGTTCAGCAGTGCGCATCGCTCTGCAGGAGCACGTCGCGCGCGCCCGCGACGCCGAGGACTCGCGCGCGGTCCACGGGCTGCGCGTTGCTTGCGCCCGCCTCGACGTGTTCTTGCGGCTCGGGCGGCGGCGAGCCCTGCGCGATGACCTGCGCTGGCTGCGGCGCTCGGCGTCGAACCTGCGCGATCTGGACGTGCTGCTCGAGAGCAGCGCCGCCGGCGAGTTGGACGCGCAGACGGTCTCGTCGCTCAGCACCGAACGCACGGCTGCGCGAGCCGCGTTCCTGGAGGTTCTCGCCTCCGAGCGCTGCGAGGCGCTCCTCGACGCACTGGCGAACGTCCCCAGCGTTTCCGCGCAGCGCGCCCGCGCGCCGCTCGAGCGACTGGCCGAGCGCGTGCGCCGCCGCGGCGAGCAACTGCTGGACGCGCCCGCCGAGTTCGAGCGCCACCACGCGTTGCGACGCGCCCTCCGACGGCTGCGCTACGCGCGCGAATGGCTGGGTATGGACTGCACGGCGATCCGCGCGCTCCAGGACAGCCTGGGCGCGTTGAACGATGCGCTCGTGCGCGAAACCTGGATCTCCCGCGTCGAACGACCCGCATCCAGCGCGCTGGCCTCAGCGACGTCCGACTCATCTTCTCTGGTCCAATCCCTCAGCGCCGGAGCGCTGCACGCCTGGCGTGCGACGCGCCGAGAAATCCTGGAGCTCCCTGCATGAAGTTGCTCGTCGTCCGCCACGCGATCGCCGCCGACCCGGTCGAGGGTCAGCGCGACTCGGCGCGTCCCCTGACCTCGGCCGGCAAGCGCAAGTTCGAAGGCGTCGTGCGAGGGCTGAAGCGCCTCGACGTGAAGCTCGACCTGTTGCTGCACAGCCCGCTCCTGCGCGCGGTCGAGACCGCGGACCTGATGAACGCGCTGGTCGAAGGCGAGACGCGCGTCACCAGCCTCTTGGCGCGCGCTCCGAGCAAAGCGCTGATCGAAGCGCTCGACGAACCCTCGGTCGCTCTGGTCGGCCATGAGCCCTACGTGTCGGAGCTGGTGGCCTGGCTCGTCACCGGCGAACGCCAACTCGCGCGCGGCTTCCCCTTCAAGAAGGGCGGCGTGGCCTGGCTCGAGGGCGAGCCGGTTCCAGGTCAGATGACGCTCGCGAGCATGTTGACGCCCGCGCAACTGCGCGCGATCGGCCGGAAGAAGTAGCCTCTGGCGGATGCTCTACCTCGCACTCGCGCTGCTGATCGCTCAGGGGGCGCCGTCGCCGGACTGGACCCATCTCCCGAGCGGGCCGTGGGATGCGTGGTTGGAGACTCGCGGGGGCCGACTTCGATTCGAGCTCGAGTTCGGTGTCGACGCGGATTCCAACACGACCACGGCCGTGCGAAACGACAGCGAACGGGTCCCAGTCGCGCGCGTGAGTTGGTCGCGCGACACGCGCGAGCTGGCGCTGGACTTCGATCCGTACGACTCTCGCATCACGGCGTTCGCCACAGATGACGGACTGACTCTGGCAGGCACGTGGCGCAAGCGCCGAGGCTCCGACAAGTGGACGGAGCTGCGCTTCGGCGCGAGCGCGGTTCGCGCTACCGAGCGCGATGACGATCGAGTACCCGTCGACAGTCGGCTCAATGCCGCTTGCGGCGAGATTCAGCCTGCGAACGGCGGATTCTTCGGCTCTTGGGCCGTCAGCTTCGCCTCTGATCCGACGCCGGCTGTCGCGGCGTTCGACCCGGTGTACGTGAGCTGCGGATTCCCGGTCGCCCCACTCGAGCGATTCGCCGGAACCATCCTCACCACGCTCGGCGACTATCGCTACCTCTCGGGGAGGTTCGCGTTCGAGAGCGAGCAGATCGAGCTCTCCTGCTTCGACGGCGCGCACGCGTTCCTGTTCAAGGCGAAGCTGCTCGAAGACGGCTCGCTCGCGGGCGACTTCTGGTCCGGTGACTCTTGGCACGACACGTGGACCGCCGTGCGCGACGACAACGCCGCGCTGCCCGATCCCTTCGGGCTCACGCAGGCGCGCGAGGGCGTGAAGCTCGACGAACTCGCGTTCCCTGACCTCGACGGCGTCGTGCGCAAGCTGGGTGACGCGCAGTTCGCTGGCAAGGCGCGCGTCGTGCAGCTGTTCGGCACGTGGTGCCCCAACTGCAACGACGAGACGCGCTACCTCGCCGAACTCCACGAGCGCTACGGCGCGCGCGGCCTGTCGATCCTCGGGCTCGCCTTCGAACTCACCGGCGACTTCGCGCGCGATGCAGGCCAGGTGCGCAAGTACGCAGCGCACCACCGCATCCGCTACCCGCTGCTCGTGGCGGGCGTGTCCGACAAGCAGAAGGCCTCCGAGCGCTTTCCGTTGCTCGACAAGGTCCGCGCGTACCCGACCACGCTGTTCGTCGACTCGAAGGGCGTCGTGCGCGCCGTGCACCAGGGCTTCAGCGGGCCCGCGACGGGCGCGGCGCACGCCAAGCTGCGCCAGGACTTCGAGCGCTTGATCGAGACGCTGCTCGCGGAGGCGAAGTGATGGACGCAAAGCGCTATCAGGCGCGCGAGCGGGCGCGCGCGTTGGCCCGCGCGTCGATCGCGCGCGGTGACGCGACGGGCTGGTTCGAACAGCTCTACCAGCAGGCCTCGGGCGAGCTCTCCAACGTGCCCTGGGCCGACCGCGAGGGCCATCCGCTGCTCGTCGAGTGGCTCGCCGAGCACCGCGCGCTCGTCTCGGGTCGGCGCGCGCTCGTCGTCGGCTGCGGCTTGGGCGAGGACGCCGAGGAACTCGCGCGAGCCGGCGCCGCGGTGTGCGCGTTCGACATCGCGCCGACGGCGGTCGAGTGGTGCCGCAGGCTCTGGCCCGCCAGCTCGGTGCGCTACGAGGTCGGCGACCTTCTGGCGCTGCCACGCGAGTGGGTCGGCGCGTTCGACTTCGTGCTGGAGATCTACACGCTGCAGGCGCTGCCCGCGGAGCTCCGAGCGACGGGCATGGCGGCCATGGCCTCGACACTGGCGCCGGGCGGCCACCTGCTGGCGATCTCTCGCGCGCGCGAACTCACCGATCCGCCGGGCGAACTTCCCTGGCCGCTGACCCGACCGGAGCTGGAGCGGTTCGCTGAGTTCGGCCTGACGCAGAGCGAGTTCGCCGACATCACGACCGCCGACGATCCGCCGACGCGCCACTGGCGCGCGCGCTTCACGCGAGCGTCGTGAGGCGAAGATCGCCGACGCGAGCGCTTGCTCGACGCCGCTCCGCCGTTACTTTTGTCCGCGCCGTCGCTCGCTGTCGACGAACATGAGCGAAAGCCCCCCCATTCTCAGCGTGCAGGACGACCGCGATCTGCGCGATGCGCTCGCGGCCGAGCGCCGCCGTTACGCCCTGGTCGAGCACGCCGCCAACGACGGGCTGTGGCACTGGGACATCGCCAACGACAAGGTGCGCTTCTCGCCGCGTTGGAAGGAGCTCCTGGGCTACGCCGAGCACGAGATCGAGAACAACATCAACGAGTGGGTCGACCGCATCCACCCCGAGGAGCGCGAGCGCGTGCTCTCCGCGCTGCGGGCCCACCTCGAGGGGCTGACCAGCCACTTCGAGAACGAGCACCGCGTGATGCACGAGACCGGCGTGTACCGCTGGGTGGTGTGCCGCGGGCTCGCCGCGCGCGACGAGCACGGCAAGGCGCTCGAGTTCGGCGGGTCGCTGACCGACGTCACGCACCGCAAGGTCGCCGAGGAGCAGCTCGCGCACCGCGCCTTCTACGACCCGCTGACCAACCTGCCCAACCGCGCGCTGTTCCTCGACCGTCTGCGCCACGCGCTGCGACGGGCCACGCGGCGCAAGGACTACGCCTTCGCGGTGCTGTTCCTCGACGTCGACCGCTTCAAGGTCATCAACGACAGCCTCGGGCACATGGCCGGCGACCGGTTGCTGGTGATGGTCGCGCGACGACTCGAGATCTCGCTGCGGCCCGGCGACAGCGTGGCGCGCCTGGGCGGCGACGAGTTCACCGTGCTGCTCGACGACATCAAGGACATCTCCGACGCCACCACCGTCGCCGAGCGCATCCAGAAGGAACTCTCCGCGCCGTTCGACATCGGCGGGCAGGAGATCTTCATCAGCTCGTCGATCGGCATCGCCTGCTCGACGACGGGCTACCAGCGTCCCGAGGACGTGCTGCGCGACGCCGACACGGCGATGTACCGCGCGAAGGCCCACGGTCGCGCGCGGCACGCGCTGTTCGACACGGCGATGCACGCGCACGTGCTGCGCCAGCTCCAGATCGAGGCGGAGTTGCGTCGCGCCGTCGAGCGCAACGAGATGTTCGTCCAGTACCAGCCGATCGTCGCGCTGGGCTCGGGCGTGATCAGCAGCGTGGAGGCGCTGGCGCGCTGGCGCTCGACCGAGCGCGGTCTGGTCGATCCTTCCGAATTCATCCCCGTCGCGGAGGAGACCGGCTTGATCCAGCCGCTCGGCCGCTGGGTGCTGCGCGAGGCCTGCAGTGAGGCGAATCGCTGGCGCAACAAGTCGGGCGCGACGGCCTGCGGCCTGAGCGTCAACCTCTCCAGCAAGCAGCTCTCGCAGCCCGACTTGGCGGCGGTGATCGCGGAAGTGCTCGCCGACACGGGCCTGCCGGCGGAGTTGCTCCAGCTCGAGATCACCGAGAGCGCGATCCTCGAACACCCGGAGGCGGCGGCGTCCACGCTCAAGCGCCTCAAGCAACTCGGCGTGCGGCTCTCGATCGACGACTTCGGGACCGGCTACTCGTCGCTCTCGTACCTGCAGCGCTTCCCCATCGACGCGCTCAAGATCGACCGCTCGTTCGTGCAGCACCTGGGAGTCGAGCGCGCCATCGACGGCGACGACGCGCGCATCGTGCGGGCGATCGTGATGATCGGTCGCAACCTCGGCAAACAGGTGATCGCCGAGGGCGTCGAGACCGCCGATCAGCTCCAACTGCTGCGCGATGTCGGCTGTGATTTCGCGCAGGGCTACTTCTTCTCGAAGCCCGTCGACGGCGCGGTCTGCCAGAACCTACTGCGCATCGCGCGTCGCTGGTGAGCGGCGGCGCCAGACGAAGTAGAGGACCAAGCCGAGCGCGAACAGCCCGGCGGCCTGGAGCAGGGGCGAGAGCTGGGCGCTCATCGCCATGCGCACGAGCGAGGCGCCAGAGGCCAGCACGAACACACCGGGAAGCCATGGATAGCCCCAGGCGCGATAGGGACGCTCGGCGTTGGGCGCGCGGCGGCGCAGCACGAACAGCGTGACGCCGCACAGCACGAAGAACACCCAATCGCAGATCGAGCACACCTCGACGAGTTCGCCGAGGTTGTCCGCCAGGAACAGGTGGCCCGCGGCGAACAGCCCCTGCAGCACGATGGCCGCGACCGGAGTGCCCCAGCGCGGGTGGACGCGGCCGAACATGGGCCAGAACACGCCGTCTTGCGCCATCGCGAAGTAGATGCGCGGCGCGAGCATCAGCAGCGCCTGCGTGATGCCGAAGGTCGACAGCATCACCAGGCCCGCGACGAGCGGCTCGCCCCACGAGACCAGCGCGCCCGCGGCGCTCGCGACCGGCGTGCGCGTCGCTGCGACTCCATCGACGCCCAGCACCGTCACCAACGCGAGATTCAGCGCCAGGTAAAGCAACACCACCGCTGCGGTCCCGAGCAACGTGCCCAGCGGCAGATTGCGGCCCGGGTCGCGAATCTCACCGGCGACCGAGGCGACGTTCTGCCACCCGCCGTACGTGAACAGGATCCCGAACAGGGCCGCGCCGACGCCGTCCCAGTCCCACGTGCTGGCGCCCAGCGCTTGCGAGGTCGGCGGGACGCGCGGCGTCAACCAACCGAGCGCCGCGGCCGCCGCGAGCCCGACGAAGATCATGATCCCCAGGATCTTCGCGGCCATCGCAGCGTTCTGCAGGCTCGCACCGGCGCGAGCGCCGCGCGCGTTGACGAGGCACAGCAGCGCGATCAACGCAAGCGCGAGCGCTCTGCGCGTCGGCTCCGCGAAGGGCTCGAGTCCGGCGACCTCGAGCAACGTGCCGAGATGCTCGACGAACACTCGCGCGACGAACGCGATCGCGCTCGAGATGATCGCCGTGAGCGAGATCCATCCGAACAGGAAGGCCGCGAGCGGCCCCGCGCCGGCGCGAACGAAGACGTACTCGCCTCCGGCGCGCGGCATCATTCCGCCCAGCTCCGCGAAGACGAGCGCCCCCGTCAGCGCGACCAACCCGCCGAAGACCCAGATCGCCAGCACGCCCCACAGCGATCCCATCGCAGCAGCAATGGCCTGCGGAGTGTTGAACACCCCGGCGCCGATGATGGAGCCCATCACCAGCATGGTTACGTCGAGGCAGCCGAGCACGCGACGCAACTGACCAGGAGACGACTGCGCGTCGCGCGCCGGGGGAGCACTCATGCGCGAGCCAGCGTAGCGCGCGAACGCGGCGACTCCTCGAGCGCTCGCCGCTCGTGCGCCGCGCCGCGAGCCCCCGGACACGAAAGAGCGCGGCGCCCCTCGTTGGAGGTGCGCCGCGCTTTTCTCACGCGCTTCGACCGTGTGGGTCGAGCGCCACGTCAGGCCCGCCGAAGCGGGCTCGAACGATCAGGGGCAGAACGTGACCGACAGGCCGTTCGACAGCGAGGTCGACTTCGGCGCCGGCGGATCGCGGAACCAAGCCTGGGCGTTGACGACCGTACCGGCGAACACTTGGCTGCCGAGCAGCGAGCCGCCGCCGAGCTGGACCAGGGCGTTCAGGTCAGCCGAGAGGGCGCCGTCGCACTGAGCGAACGTGCCGCCCGAGTTGCCGACCGGAGCGCGCTGCGTGGGCGACTTGACGCACAGGAAGCTCGAGCTGCCGAGGCCCCACGGGGTCGCGGTCTGGTTGTAACCGAAGAAGATCAGGCCTTGCTTCTGACCTTCGACGTTCGAGGCGGTGATGATCGCCGGGCCGGCCGTCGGCTTGGGCGAAGGCACGCCGCTGGTGAGCGACAGGGTCGCGAGGCAGCCGTTGGTCGTGGTGCCAGCGGTGCAGTAGTTGACCGGGTTGCCGTCGCAGCCGGCGCACTCGCCAGCCGAGCCGATCTTCATGTAGAAGCCGGCGTACGGGTTACCCGGGTGACCACCGAACCAGTAGCAGCCCGAACCACCGCCGGGAGCGCTCACGCACGCCACGCCAGTGTTCGTGCCGTCGCCCGTGAGGTCGTTGTCGACGTTGACCCAGAACGCGTCGTCCTGGCCCAGGCCGTGACCGCAGGGGTTGCCGCCGAGGGCGTCCGTGCCGCAGGGGATGTTGTAGGTGCAGCCACCGACGGGCGAGGTGCCCGGCTCACCCGAGAGGATGATGCCGTTGGCCGGCGCGCCCGAGGGGTTCTCCATCTCGAACGACCAGTTGAAGTTGTCGAGGGCGGCCGAGTTGTCGAAGAAGCCGTCCGCGTCCGACTGGAGGCAGAAGCCGAAGTTGGTGAAGTTCACCAGCCAGCAGGCGAGGACGCCCGCGGTGGTGGCGCCGGGGAGCGGGAAGCCCGCGCCTGCGCCGAAGTCGAAGTAGCCGTTGGCCTGCGTGGACAGGGCCGGCGGGGTCGGGGCGATCGCGCCGAGGCACACGCCGCCGAGCGAGTCGTAGAAGCCGACCTTGATGTCAACCGCGCCCGTGAGGACGGCCGTGCAGTAGCCGAACTCGAAGAAGTTGATCAGGTTGTCGGTCGTGGATCCGAGCGGGTTGTTGGAGTTGCCGACGCCGCCGGGGATGCGACCGTCGCCGAAGTAGTCTTCGCAGTCGCCCGTGCCGGTGTAGAACGCGCCGCCAGTCCACGTGCAGGTGTTGTCGTACACCATCAGCGTGCTCGCGCGGGCCGCTTCAGCGCGGTCCTTGCTGAGCCAGCGCTTCATGGTCACGTCGTAGGTGCCGGCGTGCTTGATCTGGCCCGGAACAGCGTGAATGTCGCTGGGGCTGATCTGCTGTTGAGCCGTGCCGACGCCGCAAAGCAAGCCGGCGGCGGCGACGATCAGAGACGAACGAAGCATGTACTTTCTCCTGAAAAGTAGAGTGAAGGGAGAGAACCTGGAACTCCCCGAAGTCGCGCCTCGACGCGCGGAGCGCTGCCCTCGGGAGTCTGGCCGTAGTTGTTGGAGAGCAGAGCGCGTCCAAGGGTTCCCCCCTGGACGGGGTTTCGTTCGCAACGCGGTCCGCGCGGGACAACGCTCGAACGCCACCTCGTACAAAAACGTACCACAGGCTTCACCGTGCGAAAGGGGGCCGAGCACTTTCCACGCGCGGCCCCCGGCTCCCATTCAGCTTCGTTTGGCCCCGCACTGCCCGCAGAAGCGGGCGTCTTTGGCGAACGCCGCGCCGCAGGAAGTGCAGAACGCGGCGCCCGCCGCTGCGCCAGCGGCAGGAGCCGCCCCGCCCCCTGCCGCGCCAGCAGGTGACGGCGCCGGAGCCCCCGCAGCAGCGGGCGCCCCTTGCGCGGCAGCGGACTGCGCCCCCATCAGCATCTGCGCCATTCCAAGGCCCACGCCCAGACCGGCGCCGCCGAGCAGGCCGGACCCGCCGCCCCCCTCGCCGCCGCCTCCCTTGGCCATGCCTTCGCCCGCCCCGAGCATCGCCTTACCGGCGGCGAACCGCTGGAAGGCGTCGACCCCGCCGACCGCGCGCAGGTACGCCGCGTCGGTGTACAGCTTCTTGAGGTTGGCGGCGTCCGCCTCGTTGATCGCGATCACGAAGTTGCCCAGGCGCGGAATCATCACGCCGTAGCTCGACACGTGGCCGGCCATGCCCTCGAGCACGGACTTCTCGAGCTCCTCGGTGTAGGCGCCGCTCGTGACGTCCAGCAGCGGCCACTTGTTGCGCACGATCAGCTCGGCGATCCGGTCGCGGATCACCTTGAGCACCTGCTCGCGCATCCACGGCCCGACGGGATCGGCTTCTTGACGCCCCATCCCCGCCAGACCGACGACCAACGCCTCGGGCGAGGTCACGCGGAACGAGAACTCGCCGTGGACCATCGTTTCGACGGGCACGCCGCTCTTGGGGTCCTCGACCGCGCCGATGCGACCGCCGAACTTGAGGCCGGTGAAGTCGCGCGTCGTGACGAAGAAGACCTCGGCGATGAGCACGCGGCCGCCGGTGAACGAGTCGACGAGGTTCGACAGGAACGGCAGGTTGGCGCTGTCGAGCGTGTGCCGACCGGGCCCCAGAGTCGCGACCACCTTGCCGTCGCGGAAGAAGACGCAGCGCTCGTCGGACTCGACCGTGAGCTGCGACTTCATCGGGATCGTCGGGTCGGGGTGCTTCCACACGACGAAGTTCTTGGCCTCGTCGGGGCGCGCGATCATCAGTTCGCCAACACCGCGCTTGATCCAGTCCATCACTCCCATGGGCTCGTTGCTCCTGATCGTTCGAGTATCCAACCTGGCGAAGCTCTCGGCGCTCCTCGCTGCCGGCGCCATGCACGGCCGCGAGAGCCCGCGTGCTTCGACCAATCGGCGCTAGGGTAACGGTCTGCTCGACGCGGGTTAGCGAGCAGCCCGCGATTCCTGCGCACGCTGCGAAGGCCTTTCCTTGTCCCCCACCGACACTCCGTCCGGCGACGAGTCCGCACCCGAAACCGACGCGCCTGTGGCGACCCAGGTCGACTTCCCCTGCGCGGAGTGCGGGGCCAAGCTCACTTGGAACCCCGACACGGACGCGCTCGGCTGCGAGCACTGCGGCGCCACGCGAGCCGTGCCGCGCGCGGACGGCCAGATCGTGGAGCGCGCGCTCGAGGACGCCGGCGCCGCCGCGCGCGGACTCGGCGGCGATCCACGCGCGCTGCGCTGCGCCAATTGCGCCGCGACCGTCGAGCTGGCCGACGTTCGCACCGCGACGCTGTGTCCGTTCTGCGGCTCGGCCAACGTCCTGCCGCAGGAGGCCAACCGCAACCTCATCCGACCGGAGTCGATCCTCCCGCTCGACGTGGGGCGCGCGTCCGTCGAACAGAACTTCCGCCGCTGGCTCGGCGGGCTGTGGTTCCGTCCGAACGCGCTGAAGAGCGTGCGCGGCTTCGACGCCGTCGGCGTGTACGTCCCGTACTGGACCTTCGACGCGCGCGTGCGCTCGCAGTGGTCCGCCGATGCCGGCTACTACTACTACGTCACGGTGATGGTCCCCGTGACTCGCAACGGACGCACCTCGATGCAGCCGCGTCGGGTGCGCAAGATCCGCTGGGTTCCGGCCTGGGGCAAGCGCGACGACCGCTACGACGATCTGTTGATCCACGCTTCGCGCGGAGTCAGCCGCGACCTCGCTCGCGCGCTGGGCCCGTACGACACGCACAAGCTCGTTCCGTATCGACCGGAGTACCTCGCCGGCTTCGTCGCCGAGGAGTATCAGCTCGACCTCGAGGGCGCTTGGAACGCGGCGCGCGACGAGATCGCAGCGCTGCAGCTCAAGCGCTGCGCCGGAGACGTGCCCGGCGACACGCAACGCAACCTGCAGGTCCACAACGACATCGACGACGTGCGCTGGAAGCACGTGCTGCTGCCGATGTGGTCGGTCACTTACCGCTTCGGCGGGAAGTCGTGGCCCGTGCTCGTGCACGGCGTCACCGGCAAGGTGCACGGACGCGCGCCGCTGTCGTGGGTCAAGATCCTGCTCGTCGTCCTATTCGCGTTGGCGCTCGGCGCCGCTGTCGTCGCGATCGCGTCACAGCGTTGAGCCGCGCCGAACAGCGCAACGTAACGCCGTGAAGCGTCACGCCGCGGAGCGCGCGAGGCTCGCGGCGCGCCAGTGCGCGCGCAATTCGACCCAGTCCGACAACGAGAAGCGTCCGCGTCGGGCGAAGCGCGCCAGCCACTCGTCCGCCGGAGTGCGCCCGCGCAGCGCGAAGCGCTCGGCGAAGGCGACGAACGACGCGAGCATCTGCGGCGTCGCGTACCGGCCGGGGCGGTCGAGCAAGCGCTCAGCCACGAGCGCGAACGAGCGCCGCGCCTGCGCCGCGAGCTCGGGATCGGTGAGCGCCGCATTCGAGGCCACCTCGAGCCGCGCGACCGTCGGCGGCGCCCACTGGGACAACTCCCGCAGGCACGCGGTGTCGTCGAGCAGCACGCTCCACCAGATGAGCGGCACGCACGCGAACTCGAACGGCGGCGCGTCGAACGCGCGCAGGGACAGTCCGCCCGCGGGCAGCACGTGCGCGCGCAGGCTCGCCACGTGTGCGGCGAAGTCCGCTCGATCGGGCCAACGACCGTTCTCGCCGCGCTCGAACCACTCGCGGAACGAGCGTTCCTCACGGACCGGGGCCTCGAGCGCCCAGTCCAGGAAGCGCTCGAGCGTCGCCGTCGAATCCGTGCGCATGAAGCCACGCGTCCGCTCCGCACGACGTTGCGCCGCGCCCAGCGAGCGCGCGCCTTGACTGGACTGCTCGCGCAGCGGCGAGCAGGCGAAGATCGCTTCACTGAGCGGCGCGAGCGCCTGCGCCGCAGCCCAGCGCTGCGGAGCGCTGGCCGGAGAGCCGAACGGCACGCGCAGCACGGCGTCGAGCGAACGACCCTGCGCAGCCCACGGATCGGACCCGCACGCCACCAGCTCCATCCCCCACGCCGCGACGCGCTCGGCCAGCGCCTGCGAGCGGAGCGCGAAGCTCTCGAACGCGCCGACCGGGGACTCGTGTTCGACGCTCTGGATGCGCGCCACGCCGCGGGCCGCGATCGAGAGGCCCTCCAGCGTCGCGAGCGCCGCGCGCACCGCGCCCAACTGTTCGACGTCATCGTCCCAGGCCGGCACGACGGCGCCGGCGTTGTCGCGACGCACGAGCACTTCGGACTCGAAGCTGTAGCCGCGCTCGCTCGGCGCGAACGGACCGGCTTCGAGCACCGCGCGCAGGTCTGAGCGCATCAGCGTCGGATAGCTCGTGCTCACGGCGCGGGCTCCACGCGCGCTCCGCTCGTCGCGTCGAACCAGTGCAGTTCGCGCGGCGGCCACGCGACGTTGACCGTGGCGCCCGGCGTCAGCTCGAGCTCGTCGCCGACCTCTGCGACCAGCGACGCGTCGCTGAGCGAAAGTCGAAGCGCTGAGCGACCGCCGAGGCGTTCGAGGCTCTCGACGCGGGCCGACAGGGTGTCGGCGCTCGCGGGGCGAAGTTCTAGTTGGTGAGGGCGCACACCAAGGACGAGTGCTCCTTGATCGACGGGCGCGCCGCGGTGGCTCAAGCCGCCCAGGGTGTAGCCGCCGCGTGCGATCGAAAGCGGGATCAGGTTCATCGGCGGAGAGCCGAGAAACGTCGCCACGAAGGTGTTGGCGGGTCGCCGGAACACCTCCAGCGGCGTTCCGACCTGCTCGACCTTTCCCTGTCGCATCAGCGCGACGCGCGAGCCCAACGTCAAGGCCTCGACCTGGTCGTGCGTGACGTAGAGCGTCGTGATGCGGTGGCGCGCGTGCAGACTGGCGATCTCGCGGCGCAACTCGGCGCGGGTCGCAGCATCGAGGTTGGACAGCGGCTCGTCGAACAGGAACAGGCGCGGCTCGCGCACCAGCGCGCGACCGAGCGCCACGCGCTGCATCTGGCCGCCGGACAGCTCGCCAGGCTTGCGCGCGAGCAGCGACTCCAGCCCCAGCAGCGCCGCGGTCTCGCGCACACGCTGCTCGATGCTCGCGCGCGCCAGTCCGCGCACTTCCAGCGGGAAGGCGAGGTTCCCCGCCACGGTCTTGTGCGGGTAGAGCGCGTAGTTCTGGAACACCAACGCCACGTCGCGTTCGCGCGGCGCGCGCTCGTTCACGAGCTCTCCGTCGAGCCACACCTCGCCACTCGACGGCTCGAGCAGTCCCGCGACGATGCGCAGCAGCGTCGACTTGCCGCAGCCCGACGGTCCGAGGAGCACCACGAACTCGCCGTCTTCGATCGCGAGCGAGGTCGGCGCGAGCGCTGCGCTCGAGCCGTAGCTCTTGGCGATCCCCTTCAGTTCGACTCGCGCCATTCGTCGCAGGGCCTCAGCGTTTGGACGCGGCGACCACGATGCCGCGCAGGAACAGTCGCTGCAGAGTGAAGTACAGGAGCAGGCACGGCGCGAGCACGATCGCCGACGCCGCGAGCATGTGTTCGACCGCCGTGTTGTAGCTGCGGTTGAAGCTCGCCAGCGCGAGCGTGAGCGTGCTCTTCTCCGGACTCGTCAGGTAGATCAACGGCGTCCACAGATCGTTCCAGGTGGCGAGGAACGTGAACAAGCCGACCGTGACGAGCATGGGCCGCGCCAGCGGGAGGAAGATGCTCCACCAGGCGCGCAGATGACCGCAGCCGTCGACGCGCGCCGCCTCGCCGAGTTCGGGCCCCAGCGCGAGGAAGTACTGGCGGAACAGGAACACGAAGAACGGCGAGCCGCCCAGCACGGCGGGCAGGATCAGGGGTCCGAACGTGTCGACGAGCCCGAGCGTGCGGAAGAGCAGGAAGCGTGGAATCGCGGTCGCCTGCTCGGGGACCATCATCGTCGCGAGCACGAGCGCGAACGCGAGATCGCGGCCGCGGAACTCCACGCGCGCGAAGGCGTAGCCCGCAAGCGAGCATGTGAGCAACTGACCTGCGACGCACAGCACGCTGACGAGCAGCGTGTTCGCCAGCAGCAGCCTCCAGTCCCCCATGCGCGCCAGCGCCGTGGGGTAGTTCTCCCAGTGCGGGTCGCGCGCGGCGGCGAGCCAGGATCCGCCGAGCCCGTGCCCCTCGGCCTGGAGCGACACGCTGAGCATGTAGAACATCGGCGCGAGGAACGCGTAAGCGCACAGCGCCATCGCCGCGCGTCGCCACAGCCTGACGCCGCGCGCGCTCATCGCCCGCTCCTCGCCGCGTAGTGCACGAAGCGACGCGACGCGCGCAACAGCCCCCAGGTCGAGAGCGCGAGCGCGGCGAACACCACGGCCGCGATCGCCGCCGCATAGCCCATGTCGAGCCGTCGGAATCCCGACTCGTACAGGTACAGCGCCACGAAGCGCGTCGCGTCGCCCGGTCCGCCCTGCGTGAGCAGGTAGGGCTGCGCGAAGACGTTGAAAGCGCCGAGCAGTCCGATCGCGAGGTTGAACAACGCCACGGGCGACAACTGTGGCAGCGTCACGTGCCACAAACGCCGCCACCAACCGGCGCCGTCGACGCGCGCAGCCTCCTCGAGCTGCGGGTCGAGCGCCTGGAGCGCCGCGAGGAACACGAGCATCTGCCCGCCCACGCTCCAACAGCTCATCAGGACGAACGCCGGGAGCACCGCGCGCTCGCTGCGCGTCCACGCGACCGCGTCGAGCCCGGCTCGCAGCAGCACGTCGTTGAGCAAGCCCTGATCGGGGTCGAGCACGAAGCGCCACACGACCGCGACCACCACGGGCGAGAGCAGCGACGGCGCGTACACCAGCGTGCGCGTCAGCGCGGACCAGCGGCTGTGCTCGCGCAGGAGCAGCGCCAGCGCCAGTGAGAGCACGAGCCCGACGGGAACGCTCGTCGCCGCGTACGCGAGGCTCGCGCGCAGCGAAGCGTGGAAGGTCGGGTCTTCCAGCAGCCGCGCGAAGTTGTCGAGCCCGGTCCAGCGCGCGTCGTCGAGCGGCCGCAGCGGCGACCACTCGCACAGCGCGAGCAGCGCCGTGCACGCCGCCGGGCCGACGAACAGCAGCGCGGAACCGATCGCCCAAGGCGCGAGCAGGACGAGAGCGGCGCGTTGCTCACCGCGCTCCAGGCGGCTGCGCGAGCGCGTCAACGACGCCAGCCCCAGCGCGAGCGCCGCCGCCGCGGCGAGCGCGAAGGAGAGCTCGAGCGAACCCGCGCGGAGCTGCGTCAGCCCGACGCGCGCCCGTTCGCGCTCGAGGTGCTGATCGACCTTGCGCGACATGCTCGCGCACGCTTGCGCGACGTCGCACTGCTCCGCGAGCAGCACCTGCGCGAGCTCGGCGGCGCACAGATCTCCGATCGCGCGCCAGTTGGCGAGCGGCGGCAGGAAGCGCGCGCTCGGCAGCACGTCGAGGAACACCTTCTCGCTGCGCGGCGGACGCACGGGATCGAGGAAGTCCTCGCTGAGCGCCGCGCTGCGCAGTCCGGGCGCGCCGTTGCCGATGCGCGCGAGGAGCCCCTGGAAGCGCGGACCGGCGAGCGCGCGAATGAACTGGTAGGCCAGCTCGGGCTCGCGCGCGGTCCGCGGCACGACGTAGGCCGTCATCGCGATCGCCGTGGCTGCGCGCGCGCCTCGCGGAAGCGGCGCCACGTCCCACTCGAAGGCGTCGATGTACTTGAAGCGGTAGGTCTCCCAGTAGCCCACCGGCCCGTAGAACGCGGCGCGCCCCGCCTGGAACAAGCCCTGGGAGAAGGTCACCTCGAAGCTGGCGTCGAACGACGCCACGCGCTCGGTGTGCAGCAGCGAGCGCACGAACTCGAGCGCACCCACGACTTCGGGCTCGTGCAGCCTGGAGCGCTGCGCCCGCTCGTCGAGCAACTCGCCCCCGTTCTGCCAGATCCACGGCGTGAGCGCCTGCAGCCACTGCGTCAGCGACACGCCCCACTGATCGGTGCGCCCGTCGCCGTCCACGTCGCGCGTCGTCGCACGGCAAGCGGCGAGGAATTGCTCCCACGTCCAGCCCTCGCGCGGTTCGTCGACTCCGGCCGCGCGCAGGAGGTCGCGGTTGAAGTACATCACGTACGGCGTGAAGGTCGACGGCAGCCCGTAGAGGTGGCCGCGCGCGTCGCGCAGACCGTCGACGACCGGCAGGTACTCGTCCGCCCGCCAGGTCGGGTCCGCGTCGAAGTACGGCGCCAGATCGACCAGCGCGCCTTCGCCCAGGTAGGCGCCGAACTCGGTCACGTCGATGCGCGTGACGTCGAGCTGCAGCTCGCCGGCGAGCAGGAAGCGCGCCTTGTCCTGTTGCCCGACCGCGCCGCTCTGCTCGAGGAGCTGCACGTCAAGGCCCGGGTAGCGCGCCTCGAACTCGCGCTCGAGCTCGTACAGGCCGGGCCAGGACTCGAAGCCGCGCTCGTCGACCATCACGACCAACCGCCGCTCCGAAGCCGCGGGTCGCTCGAGCGGCTCTCCGACTCCCGCGCTCAAGGCCAGGGTCGCGAGAAGCGTGAGCGCCATCGCGACGGTTTGTAGCAGCGCACACCGGGGCGCGCAAAAGCGCTCCGCTGCCGCTAGCTTGCTCGCGCCGTGAGCCCTTCAGCGCGTCCGTCCCCCACCGGAGCCCACACCCCCGCCGAGGAACTGCCGCGCCTGGAGCGCCGGGTCGACGGCCGTTCATGGCGGCGCTTCCTCGAAGCCAGCGGCGAGCGCATGGCGCTGCTCGGCGACGAGCTCGGGCGCTTCGAGTGCTGGATGTGGCCGCTCGCGCTCGTGCGCGACCTCGAACCGTGGTTCCAAGCGGAGCGGCTGCACCGCGGACGCGACCTGGCGCGCGCCGTCGCCGTGCAACCCGACCACGTCGAGATCGAGTACATCGGTCCCGACTTCCGCGTGATCCAACGCCTGTTCGTCGCGCGCACGCGCCGCGCCGCGTGGATGACGTTCAGCGTGCAGACGGCGCGACCGCTCGAGCTCCAGGTGCGCTTCACGCCGCGCATCGAGCCGATGTGGCCCGCGGGGATGGGCGGACGGCTCGCGCTGCGCGACGACGAGACCGGCGCGGTGGCGCTGAGCGAAGAGCTCGGGCGCTTCGCAGCGCTGCTGGGCAGTCCGGAGGCCGAACCGTGCGAACTCGACGCCGACCACGCCGCTCCGCGCGAGCCCCTGGTCGTGCGCCTGCCGTGCAGCGTCGCGCGCGCCGGACGCGGGCCGCTCGTGTTCTTCATTGCCGGCGCCGAGCGCGCGCCGCAGGCGCTGAGCGACGAGGCCTGTGTCGGCGAGCAAGGCGCCGCGCAGGGCCATGCGCGGCTGCACGCCGTGCTCGACGCTGCTCGGCAGGAGTACCGCTGGATCGCGCAGCACTGGGCGAGCGAAGCGCGCGCGCTCGAAGAACACTGGAAGAGCTTCCTCGCGCGCACCACGCACCTGGAGTCCGACGACGAGCTCCACGCCGAGGCCTTCCTGTGGGCGAAGGTCGCGATCGAGAAGGCCTGGGTCGAGGTCGACGGACTGGGCCGCGGCCTCGTCGCGGGCCTGGCGCCCAGCGGCGCGAGCGAGCGCCCCGGATTCGGCTGGTTCTTCGGCGGCGATGCGCTGAGCGCTTCGCGCGCGATGTGCGCGTACGGCGACTTCGCTGGCGCGCGGGCCGCGCTCGAGTTCGTCGCCAGCACGCAGCGCAGCGACGGCAAGCTCATGCACGAGCTGGTGCTCTCGGCCGGACTGTGCCGCTGGCGCGAGGACTACCCGTACGCCTACTACAAGGCGCAGATCACGCCCGGCTTCATCGCGTGCCTGCACGACTACTACCAGGCCAGCGGCGATCGCGAACTCGTCGAGCGTCTGTGGCCCAACGTCCTCGCAGCCTGGAACTGCTGCACGCGCAGCCTCGAGGACGACGGACTGCTCTCGAACCGCAAGCTCGGCATCGCAGCGCTCGAAGCCGGCGCGCTCGTCGGACGCATCCGCTCCGACATCTACCTGCACGGCATCTGGCTGAGCGCGTTGCGCGGGCTCGAGCACCTCGCGCAAGCGCTGGGCGAACGCGAGTTGCTCGAGCAGGTGCGCGCGCAGCGGGAACGCGCCCACGCCGCAGCCGAGAGCTTCTGGTCGGAGCGCGCCGGACGGTACGGCTTCGCGCAGCGCATCGACGGCGAGTTGCAAGACGACTCCACCTCGTACCAAGCGCTGGCGTTGTCGCGGCGACTTCTCGATCCGCGCCGCTCCGCGCGCAGCGTCGCCGCGCTCAACCACCCCGCGCTCGCCGCGGACTGGGGCGTGCGCCTGTTCGCCGACGACTCGAGCCAATTCGACGCCGCCAGCTACAACACCGGCTCGGTGTTCCCCTACACGACGAACTTCGCGATCCTCGCGCAGTACGCGTACGGCTTCACGCTCGCGGGCCGACAGCTCCTCGACTCCACCGTCGCGCTCCACGGCTTCAGCGGGCTGGGCTTCGTGCCCGAGCACCTGCGCGCCGAGCGCTGCGAGACACCGCCGCGCGGCGTTCCGCACCAGATCTTCAGCTCGAGCACGATCTCGCAGTCCACGGTGCACGGAGAGTACGGGCTCTCGCTCGCCGCGCCGGACTCCGTCGCCGTGCTGCGCCTGCAACTCGCGCCCGCGAGCCGCCGCTCCGCGCTGCGCAACGTGCGCGCGGGCGGGACGAGCTTCGATCTCGAACTCGAACGCGAGCGCGGCTCGCACACGACGCTCAACGTTCGCGTGCGCGGACTGAAGGGTTCGCCGCTCAAACTCATGGTGCGACCGCTGCTGCCGCCGCTGAGCCGCAGCGCGCGCGAAGGCGAGCGCGAGGTCGCACTGAAGCCTCTCCCGGGCGCGCTGGAGGCGCAGATCCTCGGTGTCGACGTGCGCGACGAAGCGAGCTGGCGTCTGGAGTACCGCTCCGGACCCGAGCTGCTGATCGAACGCGCCAGCCTGCGCGAGGGCGAGCGCTCGTCGCAACTGCGCGTGTGCGAGGTCGAGTTCGACGGGAGCAGCGTGAGCTGGACGCTCTGGGGCCGAGCGGCGACGTCGTACTGCATCGCGTGGCGCTCGGACGTGGGCGTGCGCTTCGAAGGCGCTCGCGCGTGTCGCGCCGGAGAGCTCGAGCTCGAGTTCCCTTCGAGCGACGCCGAGTTCAGCTCCTTGACGCTGCGCGCGCTGGTGTCCGAGCAGGACGCGCCGCGATGAGCGCACCGACCGCCGTGCGACGCTCGACGCTGATCGCCGCCGCGTTCGTCGCGCTCAGCGCCGTGCTGATGGCGGCCTGGACGTGGCGGCGCTGGGCCGATCCGATCGTCGATTTCGGCGGCGAGGCGTACCTCGCGTGGCGTCTCGCGGAGGGCGACGTGCTCTACCGCGACCTCGCCAACTTCATCGGCCCGCTCGCGTCGTACACGCAGGCGCTGGGAATGAAGCTGTTCGGCGTGAGCCTCACGACGGTGGCGCTCGTGGGCCTCGCCCAGCTCGCGCTCGTGCTCGCGCTGCTGTTCCGCTTGTGCGCGCGCCTCGCGAACGAGTTCGCAGCGGCGATCGCCTGCGTCGGATTCACGACGCTGTGCGGCCTCGCGCTGCATTCGGGCGCCGGCAACTACAACTTCGTGTGGCCGTACTCGCAGGACTTGCCGCTGGCCATCGCGCTCGCGCTGCTCGCCTTCGAGCTCGCCCACCACTGGCTGCAACGACCGCGCGCGCCGCTCGCGTTCGGCGTGGGCCTGTGCCTGGGGCTGGTCGTGCTCACGAAGGTCGAGACGACCGTCGCGCTCGCGGCCGGACTGCTCGCGCTCTGGGCGGCGGCCCCGCAACCCGCGCGTGAGAAGCTAGCGCACGCGAAGTTCGCGCTGATCGGCGTCGCTGCGCCGTTCGCGCTCGCCGTCGGATTGCTGTCGCTGGCGATGCCGCCGCTCGAGGCGCTCGCGGGCGCGCTCGGCTCTTGGCCGCACGCTCTGCGCGGAGATGCCGCCGACTTTCCGCTGTACCGCATCGCGATGGGGCTCGAGCCTCTCGGCTATCACCTCACACGCATCGCCGCATGGAGCGCGGGCACAGCAGTGTGCGTGGCGCTGGTCGTCTGGACGGCGCGACGCTGGGGCTCGCTCGCGGCCGGCGTGTGCGGCGGCGCGCTCGGCGCTGCCGCGTTCATCGCGCTGCCGATGAAGGACGCGCTCTACCCGCTGAGCTTCTACACCCTCGCGGCGCTGGTCTTCGCGATTCGCACGCGCGCGCAGAGCGCCAACGGTGCGTTGCGCGTCGGCTGGTGCGCGTTCGCGTTGCTGCTGCTCCTGCGCATGGCCCTCAACGCGCGCGTCGAGTTCTACGGCTTCGCGCTCGCGGCGCCGGGCGTCGTCGTGCTGCTGCTCGCGCTGCTCGACTGGATTCCGTCGCAGCGCTTCGAGAGCGCGGGCGCCGTGCGCGCGGGTCTGCTCCCGCTCGTGGCCGCGCTGCTCGCCGGACACCTGTGGCCGATGGCGCAGGCGCGGCGCTGGAACACGCTCGAGCTCGGCGCCGGCGCGGATCGACTGATCGTCAGCCCGCGCGGCCAGTACCTGCCCGAGGCGCTGGCCTGGGTCGAGGAGCGCTGTCCGCCGGGCGGTTCGCTGCTCGTGCTGCCCGAGGGCGCGCTGCTCAACTACCTCTCGCGCCGCCGGGGACCGACGCGGCACTTCAACTTCATGCCGCCGGAGCTGGTGATGTTCGGCGAGCAGGCCATGCTGGACGAGCTGATGAAGTCGCCGCCCGACGTGATCCTGCTCGTCCACCGCGACACCACCGAGTACGGCGCGCCGTTCTTCGGCCGCGACTACGGCCGCTCGCTCATGGAGTGGGTCAAGGCCAACTACCGCGCGTCGAAGCTCTGGAGCCTCGCGCCGAACGAGCGCCCGTTCGAGCCCGGAACGCGACACGCCGTCGCGGCGTTGGAGCGCAAGCGATGAACGCGCCGGTGACGGAGCCCGAGAGTCGAAGCGTGCGCTGGTTCGCGGTGCTCGCGCTGGTGCTGGCGTTCGCCTGGTCCGCGGCGATTCGCATCCACTTCACGCTCGCCGATCCCGCGTTCCGGCAGACGAGCGCGGCGCACCTGCTGCGCACGGATCCGGCCTTCCTCTACTACGTGACCGAGCGCATCGTCGAGTCCGGCGGCGCGCCGCCCGCGGACCTGCGCGCCGATCCCAACGTCGAGTGGCCGGAGCTCACGGACCTCGCGGCGATCGAAACGCTCGGACAGGAGTACGTCGTCGCCTGGACCTACCTCGCGGCCGGCAAGCCGATGCCGCTGCACCTGTGGGCCGTGTGGGTGATGGGCCTGTGGTCGTCGCTGGTTGCGGTCGGCGTGTTCGGCGCAGCGTGGGAGCTCTCACGTCGGGCGACGTGGGCTGCCGCGGCTGTCTTGCTGTGGGCGGCGATGCTGGTGAACTACCGCACGCTCGGCTTCGTGTTGATCCGCGAGGACTTCGCCTTCCCGTGGATCGCTGCGCACCTGTGGCTGGCGTTGCGCGCGGCCCGCACGCGAGCGCCGCTCGACTTCGCCCTGGCAGGCGTGACGCTGCTCGCTTCGTGCGCGTTCTGGCACGCCGCGCAGTTCGTGATCCTGATCGAGGCGCTGGCGCTGCTGGCCTGGTTCCTGCGCTCGGGCCAGAACCCGTTCGCGGCGCGACACGCTTGGATCGCACTCGCGGCGCCCGCAGCGCTTTCGCTAGCCGTGCCCGTGCTGCGCGCCAAGCACTTCGCGTTCAGCGCGCCGCTCCTGATCGGCTACGCGCTCCTGTACGCGGCTTGGCTCGCGCGCAGTCGTCGCGTCGGTCGCGCGCCGCTCATCGCGCACACGCTCGCGGCGCTCGGCGCGTTCGCCCTCGCCGCCAAACTGCTCTCGCAGACGCTGGGCGGCGGGCTCGAGGACTTCAGCCACGTCTTCCAGCTCCTGCTCGCGAAGCTGCGCTACCTCGGCGCGCCGCCATCCGATCCGCGCAGCTTGCCGTTCGACGTGCGCCTGTTGTGGCAGGGACCGTTCCGCACCGCCGACCTGTCCGAGCTCGCGCCGCGCGTTGCGGTCGGACTGGCGGCGACCGCTGCGGGAGTCGCGCTCACGCTGCGCGACTGGACCCGCGCCGAGGGTCGCGCGTCCGCCGCCGTCGCCGCGCTGTTCACGCTCGCCTGCCTCGCGGCGAGCTGGCTCGTCGAGCGCACGGCCCCGCTGCTCGGGCTCGCCTCCGCCGTGCTCGCGGCGTGGGTGCTCTCGCAGTGGCGCAACCGGCGCGTCGCGCTCTCGCTCGCTGCGCTCGCCTGCCTCGCGCACGGCGCGCACCTCGTCTACCTGCCCTCGCACTACGCCATCGCCTGGTACCAGTTTCCGCCGAGCGGACGCGAGTCGGCGCACGTGCTGAAGTGGATCGAGGACAACGTCCCGCAGGGCGAAGCCGTCGCGAGCGACTACTCGAGCTCCGCGGCGGTGCTCGCCTTCGCGCACAGGCCGGTGCTCAACCAGCCCAAGTACGAAACGCGCCGCAGCCGCCAGCGCATCGAGGAGTTCTCGAACGCGATCTACTCGGGCGCGCCCGCGCAGCTCGCACAGTTCCTGCGCGACAAACGCTGTCGCTGGCTGCTCGTCAACCGCGCCTTCCTGGGAGGCAACGCGACCGACCTGGGCGGGATCCTGCCGGCGGACTTGCCGCGTCTGAAGGATCGTGCGCTGCTCGCGATGATGAGCGAAGATCCGCGCGAGCACCGCCGCGTCGGACCGTTCCAACTGGTGTACGAAGCCCCGCGCGAGCTCCAAGGTCGCGCCTACCGCGTCTACCGCCTCGACTAGAGTCCCCGTCCTCTCCGCCATGTCCAGCCGCTCCGCCCGACGCTCGCCCAACGAAGGACTCGAGTCCCTCGCCACCTTCCCGCTCGACGGCGGCGGCGTGAAGAAGATCGCCTGCCTGAGCGCGACGCTCGAGACCCCGCTCGTGCGCGCCCTGGTGTTTCGCCCCACCCTCGACAGCGGCGCGCAGCCCGGCGAGTCGCTGACGCTGGCGCACGTGCCGCCGCTGGAAGCCGTGCGGCTCGAGGACGACGACTCGCCGCGCGCGCGCTTCGAGTTCGACGGCCACACCGTGCGCGCGCAGGTCGCGTTCAAGGAGAGCGCCAGCTTCTACGGCGGCGGCGCGAGCGCTGGTCGCTTGCTGCGCAACGGCCGCAGCGTCGAGCTGTGGAACACCGACGCGTGGCGCTACGGCGAGAGCACTTCCGCGCTCTATTCGTCGCATCCGCTGGCGCTCGCGCTGTTCATCGACGGCTCGTGCGCCGCGGTGCTGGCCGACACGCCGCGACGCGGCGCGCTGTCCTTCGCCACCGACGGCGTGGAGTTCGCGTTCGAAGGCGAGCCCTTCGACGTGTGGCTGCTCCAGGCCGGCGACCCGCAGTCGCTGATGAGCGCGGTCACCGAGCTGATCGGCCGCATCGAGCTGCCGCCGCTGTGGTCGCTCGGCTACCAGCAGTGCCGCTGGTCGTACTCGAGCGCGCAGGAGGTGCGCGAGCTGGCCGCCAAGCTCCGCTCCAAGCGCATGCCGTGCGACGCGATCTGGCTCGACATCGACGCGCTGCGCGAGTTCCGCAGCTTCACCTGGGACGGCGAACGCTTCCCCGAGCCCGAGAAGCTGATCGAGGAGCTGCGCGAGCAAGGCCTGCGCGTGGTGACGATCGTCGACCCCGGCATCGCCATCGCCAAGCGCTACCCCACGCACAAGAGCGGCCTGGACGGCGAGCACTTCGTCGTCGACGAACGCGGCGCGCCGGTCGTCGGACGCGTCTGGCCGGGACCGTGCTGCTTCCCCGACTTCACGCGCGAGCAGACTCGCGAGTGGTGGGCCGCGCAAGTCGAGAAGTACGCCGAGTGCGGCGTCGCGGGCCTGTGGATCGACATGAACGAGCCGAGCGTGTTCCGCACGCCGGGCAAGACGCTGCCGTTGAACGCGCGACACCGCGGCCTGGGCGGCGGCGATCACGCCAAGTTCCACAACCTCTACGGCCAGCTCATGGCGCAGGCGACGCGCGAGGGGCTCGTCAACGCGCGGCCGCACGAGCGACCGTTCGTGCTGACGCGCTCGAACCACCTCAGTGGCGCGCGCTTCGCCGCGCAGTGGACCGGCGACAACCAGGCGAGCTGGGAGGACCTGCGCTGGTCGATCGCCATGACGCTCAACCTCGGACTGTGCGGCCAGCCGTTCACGGGCGCCGACGTCGGCGGGTTCGACGGCGATCCCAGCCCGGAGTTGTTCGCGCGCTGGTTCGAGCTGGGCGCGTTCCTGCCGTTCTTCCGCGGGCACAGCCACAAGAGCGCGTGCCGCAAGGAGCCTTGGGCCTTCGGCGGCGAGTGCGAGCGCGCGGTCAAGCTCGCGCTCGAGCGCCGCATGCGCTTCCTCCCGACGCTCTACACGCTGTTCGAGGTGGCCCGCCGCACCGGCGCCCCCATCGTGCGCCCGATGTTCTTCGCCGATCCGTCCGACCGCGCGCTGCGCGAGCTCGACGACCAGTTCCTGTTCGGTCCCGACCTGGTCGTCGCGCCGGTTCTCGAAGAGGGCGCGCGCAAGCGCACCGTGCTCTTGCCCGCACGCGACGCCGAGGGCTGGTACCTGTTCCCGGCCGAGTTGGAAGGCCGCTCGCGCGATCGACTCCCGCCGGGGCGCTACTCCGTCGACGCTCCGCTGGGCCAGACGCCGATCTTCGCGCGCGCCGGCCGCATCATCGTGAACAAGCCCTCGAAGCTGCACACCGCGGCGCAGGCGCAGGAGGATCCCGTGCTGCACGTGTTCTTCGACTCGCAGATGCGCGCCACGGGCAGCCTCTACGAGGACGACGGCGCGACGCGCAACGGCGCCGGCAAGCTGACCACGCTCTCGGCCCGCATCCTGCGCGGACGCGTCGTGATCGACGCCTTCGTCGACGGAGAGGAAGTGCTCGACCGCGCCTGGCGCGTCGTCGCGCACGGGCTCGAAACCTCGGTCAAGGCCTGAGCCGGGCGCCGACGCCGCGCCCGAGCACCCAGGCGTCAACGCTCACGCCGCCGGCGGCGTCATGTTCGTGATCACCGGCAGCATCAGCAACGTCTCGAAGCTCGGGAACGTGTGCAGCTTGACCTTGGCGCGAGCCACGATCAGATCGACGCCCGGCGCGCGTTCGAAGGCGGGCGCGGCGCCCGGCCGCAGTCCCTGACAACCCTCCGAGCGCGCGGACACGCGCTTGGAGAACTGGTCGCGCAGCGCTCCGTCGATCGAGCCGCCGACGAGGTTGCACACCTCGACCATGGCGTCCTTCTGCGCGCGGTCGAGGTCCTTGTCCTTGCGCCGCGTGGTGACGACTTCGTCGGTCATCATCATCAGGTAGCACGCGAAGGCGATCGAGTCGGCCAGCGGCACGAGGATCGCGCCGTGCTG
Source organism: uncultured Planctomycetia bacterium (assembly GCA_938003765.1). Lineage (GTDB taxonomy): Bacteria > Planctomycetota > UBA1135 > UBA1135 > WYBT01. The sequence goes on along the minus strand of CALKYE010000115.1, from coordinate 20,871 downwards.
CGCCACGCCGTCGACGCTCACGCCGAACTTGAAGGCGATGTGCACCGAGCGCTCGCCCGCGACCTTGTGCGGACTGCGGTTGACGGTGACCTGCTCGAGCTCGAGCGGACGGTCGAGCAGCATGCCCAGGTCGTCGCAGATGCGCCGCATCAGCGCCTCGCACAGCGCCTGGTCGGCTTGTTCGATGGTGTTGCCTGTCGCGGCCATCAGCGTTCGGACTCCGCCAGCGCTGCGCGCCGAGTGAGCTCGATGGCGAACAATCCGCCACCCGTACGGTAGACCAGGGCCCCAGACGGAGAACCCACGACCCCTCGCCGGCCGGCGCCGATGAACGGCACGCTCATGGTGAACGCGCCGAGCGGGTCGAGCGCCTGGCTCTTGATCCATCCGGTGAGCATGTTGGCGCACTCCTTGAGCGCGTCGTCCACGTCCTCGCGCGACAGCGGATCGTCGGGCGCGCTCATCAAGAGGCCGCGCGCGATCGAGGCGGCGCAGTCTTCGGCCGCGCGCAGGGACACGCGCCCCGCGAGCGGACCTCGGAACTCGACCACCGCTTCACGCTCGACCGTCATCGCAGGCGTCGCGCCAGCGCTCAGCGCCAGTTGCACGCGCCCCGTCTGCGAGGCTGACTCGCTGGGCAGAGCGCCGTCGAGGCGCTCCACTCGCTCGCATTCGCCGATCATGGTCGCGAAGACCTCGACCACGGCGCGTTCGAGGTGATCGACCAACTCAGAGTCGCTGGGCAACGCCGGCGGCGCCTTGCCCAGCTTGCCGAGTTGTTCAGCCAAGGTACGCCTCCAGCGCCCGCCGAATGCTCTCCGGAGTGAACGGCTTGGTCACGTAGCCGTTCGCACCGAGATCCAGCGCCGACTTCATCATCGCCTCACCGCCTTCGGTGGTGACCATGATCATCGGCAGCGCTTCCTTGGCGTGGCTGGTGCGCACGGCCTTGACGAAGTCGACGCCGTTCATCTCCGGCATGTTCACGTCGGAGAGGATCAGGTCGATGTCGGGCTCGCTGCGCAGGCGCTCGAGGCCCTCGACGCCATTGCCGGCTTCGACCACGGCCCCCACGGGGATCTCCGCCTGGCGCAGCACGCGGGTGATGATCTTGCGCATGGTGGCGGAGTCGTCGACGATCAAGACCTTGTTCATGGGAGTCGTGCTCAGGTTCGATTTGAGGAGGTTCGAACTGTCGGCGGCGCTGCGCAATCGCACTGGGAAGCGCCCCACAGCGAGCGCCTGTTTCGAGTCGCGAGAGCGGCGATCTTGAACTGAAACACGCAAGCGCTGGCGGTCAGGCCGCGCGCTGGCGGAAGCACGAGCTGTGCATCGAATCCGGCTGGAAGGCGTCGTCCAGATTGGCGGTGGTCTCCGCCGTACCCAGGAACAAATAGCCGTCCGGGCGCAGCACGCGCCGCACGTTCGCCAGGATCCCGCGCTTGGTCTCCAGATCGAAGTAGATCATCACGTTGCGCAGCAGGACGAGGTCGAACTTCGGCAGGACGCCCCAACCGCGGCCCACGAGATTGAACTCGCGCCACTCGATCCGATTGCGCAGCCGCTCGTCGACCTGCCAGTCCAGACCGTTCTTGCGGAAGTACTTGATCAAGAGCGCCGCGGGCAGGCCGCGGTTGACCTCGAGCTGGCTGTAAACGCCCGAACGACAGCGCGCGAGCATCGTCTGCGAGATGTCGGTCGCCAGGATCTGCAGGTCCCAGGTCTCGAGCTGCGGGAAGTGCTCGCTGAGGAGCATCGCCAGTGAGTACGGCTCCTGTCCGCTCGACGCGGCGGCGCACCAGATCTTCAGACGACGTTCCGCGCCGCGCGCGTTGATCAGCGCCGGCAGGACGTTCTGGCGCAGATGCTGGTAGGGCGCGACGTCGCGGAAGAACGAGGTCTCGTTGGTCGTCATCGCGTCGACCACGGAGCGCGCGAGCGAACCGTGGCGGTCGCGCCGCACCTCGCGGATGAGCTCTGCGATCCCGGACAAGCCCGCGCGCGAAGCCACGGGTCCCAGCCGCGTCTCGACCAGGTACTCCTTGCCCGCGTCGAGCACGATCGCGGCCGCGTCGCGCATGAAGGCGCACACGAAGCGAAAGTCTTCGGGTGAGACGCTCATGCGGGCTCGCTCCTCGCGCTCGGGCGTCCGAGCGTCGACAGCGCCTGCACGAGCCGACCGGCCAACTCGCCGATCGGCGCCACCTCGTCGGCGAGCCCCGCGCGCGCGATCGCGCCGGGCATGCCCCACACGACGCTGGTCGACTCGTCCTGCACGATCACCCGCGCGCCGCGCGCGCGCAGCTTCTCGGCGCCGACGAGGCCGTCCTGGCCCATGCCGGTGAGCACCAGTGCGAGCGTCGCGCCTCCGAAGATCTCGGCGGCGGATTCGAACAGGACGTCGACCGACGGGCGGCAGAAGTTCCGGGGCGGTCCGTGGTCGAGCTCGACTCGTGCGTCGTACTCCGGGCCCGTGATGCGCACATGGCGATCTCCCGGCGCCACGAGCACGCTTCCGCGCGCGAGGCTCTCGCCGCCGCGCGCCTCGCGCACTGCGAACGGGCAGTGCTCGGAAAGGCTCTGCGCGAGGTTCGCGGTGAAGCCCGCGGGCATGTGCTGGACGATCACGATCGGCAGCTCGAAGTCCGCCGGCAGCGCGCCGAGCACGGCTTCGAGCGCGCGCGGGCCCCCGGTGGACGAGCCGATCACGAGGCAGGCCGGCTTGCGCCGCGGGAGTCCGGTGATCGTGGTCGAGGTCAGAGGCGCGGGCGCGCGCGGCGGCGAACTCGACTCGACGCGAGTTCGCAGCGGCGCACCCGCCAGGACCTCGCGCACCTTGCTCGTGAGCGCCGCCGCGGCGAGCGCGCCCTCGGCGCTGGTGACGACGGCGTCTGCGCCCGCGCGCCGCGCAGCCACGGCGCTGGCCGTCGATTCGGCGTCAGCAGGCGTCCACGCGAGCACCGCGCACTCGGGAGCAGCGGCGCGCACGGCGCTGATCGCCGCGGCCCACGTATCGGGGCTCGGTTCGCCGACGAGCAACACCAATGCGGGCTTCAGCAGACTCGCGCGCGCGCGGAGAGCTTCCAGCGTCGCCACGACTCCGAACAGCTCGACGCGCTCGCCCTCGAGCGCGCGACGCACCCACTGGCGACGCTCGGCGCCTGTGGCCAGAGCCAGCACACCGGCTGCGCTCATGCTTCAGCCCTGGGTCGACGTCAGGCCCAGCAGAGCCAGCTTGTCCTGCACCATCTCGGGCGTGAACGGCTTCATCAGGTACTCGTTCGCGCCGGCGGCCAGGGCGCGCGCGACCTGATCGATCTCGGTCTCGGTCGTGACCATCATCAGCGGCAGCGCGCGCCAGCGAGGATCGCCGCGCAGCGCTCGGATGAACTCGTAGCCGTTCATCTCCGGCATGTTCCAGTCGACCAGGACCAGGTCCGGTCGCGCGCCCGCCTCGAGCTTGTTGAGCGCGTCGCGTCCGTGCGCAGCGGCGAGGACTTCGTAGCCCAAACCGGAGAGGATGCGCGTGAGCACCGTTCGGATCACTGCGGAGTCGTCGACGACCAATGCGAGCACGAGCGTTCTCCTCCCCCATCGGGGAAGCTTGGGGACACGCGGGACCCGGCCCTATCGGAGCCCGCTCGCGCGCGACTGAAGCGAAGCGACGGCGCGCGGGCCGAGGTTCACTCGGTCGTCTCGAGCGTCTTGGTGATGTCGAGCACGAGCAGCAGACCCTTCTCGCGTTGGACCACTCCGCGAATCAGCTCGCGACTGCGTCCGACGAGCGTGTCCGGAGGCGCCTCGAGGCTGGCCGCATCGACTTCGAGCACGTCGCCGATCTCGTCGACGAGCAAGCTCACGGCGCCCTCGTCGCAGCGCACCACGACGTTCATCGGCGCGCGGCCATCGGTCGCGTCGGGCCGTCCCAGCCGCCGGCGCAGATCGAGCGCGGTCACGATCTGTCCGCGCAGGTTGATCAGCCCGCGCACCACGGAAGGCGCGAGCGGAACAGCGGTCATCTCCTGGCTGCGGATGACCTCCTGCACTCGGCCGACCTCGACGCCGAACAGGCTCTTGTCGAGGTAGAAGGTGCAGAACTGCTCGACTTTGGCGGCGGTGGCTTGGGTAGCGCTCATGCGAGCACCTCACGGGCGGCGGACGGGTCGAGGTGACAGGTGACGGCGGCGAGGTTGACCAGGTCGGTGACCTTGGACTGGATCACGCTCGTGCCCTGGATCAGCCCCTGGCGAGGCTCGCCCTCCAGGCGCAGATCCTGTTCGACGATGTCGAGGATGCGCTCGACGACCAGCGCATAGCGGCGGCCGCCGACGCGCGCGACCACGGCTTGCACGCTCTGACGATCGGGCTCGTCGAGCGAGCTCGCGCGGCCGAAGGCGCGGGCCAGCGGGAGCAGCGGGAGGATCTCGTCGCGGTACTGCACCACGCGTTGATCGCCCGAGACTTCCAGGTCCTGCAGGCGGAACTCCTCGAGTCGCGCGGCGTCCTCGAGGGGCGCGGCCATGCGCAGGTCCTCACCCACTTGGAACAGGAGCAGTCGTCGACTGGTCGAGTTCGCGCGCACACCGGCGCCGTCGCCGGAGTCCGAGTGCCGCTCGGGGCCGTCGCCCAACACGTGGGCGCGCTGCGCGAGTCCGAGCACGTCGAGGATCAGCGCCACTCGACCGTCGCCCATGATCGTCGCGCCCGCGAACACCGGAATCGACTTGAGCCACTTGGCGAGCGGCTTGACCACGATCTCCTCGGTGTCGCAGATGCGCTCGACGACGAGTCCGAAGCGTCGGCCTTCGGCCTGGAGGATCACGACGTTGAGCGCGTCGTCGTCCTTCGACTTCGTGGGGAGCCCGAGCTCGTTCTCCAGGCGCACCAGCGGCAGCAGTCGGCCGCGCAGTCGGTAAACGGGAGCGCCTTCGATCGAATCGATCGCCCGGGCGCGCGCCTCGCCTTCCAGGCGCACCAGCTCGAGCAGTGAGACCTGCGGGATGGCGAAGCGCTCGCCGCCCGCGGTCACGACCAGCGCCGGGATGATCGCCAGCGTGAGCGGGATCTTGATGCGCAGCGTGAGCCCGTGGAGGTAGCGATTGGCGATGTCGATCTGACCGCCGATCTTCTCGATGTTCGACTTGACGACGTCCATGCCGACGCCGCGACCGGAGATGTTGGTCACTTGCTGCGCGGTCGAGAGGCCGGCCGCGAAGATCAGTCCGCAGGCCTCGCGCTCGCTCATGCGAGCGGCGTGCTCCTGCGTGATCAGCCCGTTCGACACCGCCTTGCGCTTGACGCGCTCGATGTCGATGCCGCCGCCGTCGTCCTCGATCTCGAGGATCACCTGGCCGCCCTCGTGGAACGCGCGCAGCGTGAGCGTGCCCTCGGCCGGCTTGCCCCGCTCAGTGCGCACGCCGGGCGTTTCGATGCCGTGGTCGCACGAGTTGCGCACGATGTGCGTGAGCGGGTCCTTGATCGCCTCGAGGATGGTCTTGTCGAGCTCGGTCTCCTCGCCCTGCATCTCGACGCGGATGCGCTTGCCGAGCGCCGTCGACACGTCGCGCACGACGCGCGGGAGCTTGCTCCACACGGTCATGATCGGCTGCATGCGCGTCTTCATCACGCTCTCCTGCAGCTCGGTGGTGATCAGGTTCAAACGCTGCGTCGTCGCGACGAAGGCGTTGTCGCTGGAGTGCGACGCCAGCTGCAGCACTTGATTGCGCGCCAGCACGAGTTCGCCGACGAGGTTCATCAGCTTGTCGAGCTGTCCGACGTCGACGCGGATCGAGTTCTCGGCCACGCCGGCGCCGGGCGCAGCGGCTGCGGCAGGCTTGGCGCGCTCCGGCGATGGTGCGGCCGACGGTGCGGCCGACGCGCTCGTCGCCTCGCGGGCGACCGGCTGTGCTGCGGGCGTCGCGGCCTGGGGGACCGGCTCGCTCGGTGCGGCTGCAGGCGCAGCGCTCGTTTGCGCGCTCGTCGTCTCGCTTGCCGACGCGTTCGCGGGCGCGTTCGCAGTTGGCGCAGTTGGCGCAGTCGGGGCCGCCGGCTTGGCGCCTGCAGCTCCGCTCGCTCCGCCCTGCAACGACTTGAGCTGCGCCTTCAACGCCTCGAACTCCTCGTCGCCCTCGGCGCCGTTGGTCTCGATCGTGGTGAGCATCTGGCGCACCGCGTCGACGAGCTCGAGCAGCGCGGTCGTGATCTGCCCGTCCACACCCAGCTTTCCATCGCGCAACAGCGACAGCAGGTTCTCCCCCGCGTGCGTCAGCGACTCGAGGCGCGAGAAGCCCAGGAAGCCGCACGCGCCTTTGATCGAGTGGATCGTGCGGAAGATGCTCGAGAGCATTTCCCGGGTCTGCGGGTGGCTCTCGAGCTCGAGCAACTCGCTGTCGAGCCGATCGAGGTTCTCGTAGCTCTCGACCAGGAACTCTTTGACGACGTCGTCCATCTCTCCCATCGGGATTGCCCTCCGTGCGAGTGCCTCGCCCGACCGCGACTTGGGGCGGGGCGCACGTGGGGCGAATCGGATCGGAGTGGGAAAGACTTGACGCCGCGCCGCTGCGAGGCGGTTTGCAATCCCGAAATGGGACAGCCGAGCGCGCCGACGATCGCCGCCGCCCACGCTGCGCCTCGCGCGCGTGGGGTTCACTCTCGCGACCCGGCCGCCGGGGGAGAGTGGGGTGAGCGAGGGGACTCGAACCCCCGACCCCCAGGACCACAACCTGGTGCTCTAACCGACTGAGCTACGCCCACCGATCAACCGCGAGCGCTGGGGCGCGCGCGCCTCGCCCGATTGCGAGGGGCGGAAAGGATCGGCCGCGGGCGGGGTGTTGTCAAGTTTGGCGACGTCGCGGTGCGAGAGGTTGGCGGCAGCCCGATCGACCCGCCCGATCGACCCGCCCGGTCGAAGCGGAGCGCGCGGCGCCGCCCGGCGCGGCGCGTGCGCTGGCCGCGCGTGTTCGCCGCGGCTCGGGTTGGCCTCGACGGCCGCTAGAGCCCGCGACCTCGCTTTGGTCTAACCATGCTCGGTCTCCGCCCGCGTCCGTGACGCCGGCGTCCTCGTTCCCCACCGACCACCCCATGAAAACCGCTCTCGCACTCACGTTCGTCGTCTCCGCCCTCGCTTCGTGCTCGGCCCCGCAGTTCAACGTTGCGCCGACCTTGGGGCGCTTCGAGCCCAAGGGCGACGTGAGCTACATCGACACCACGCAACCGATTCCGGCGACGATCAACAACTCCGTCGACGACCTGGACCTCGACGAGAGCGAGAACACCTTCGGCGTGCGCGCCGACCTGAAGTTCGGATCTCCGCACCTGACGCTTTCGACGCAGGGCTCGAGCTGGGACGGCAGCGGCGTCCTGAACGCCGACTTCGGCGGCATCCCCGCCACCACCGCGGTCGACACCGAACTCGACCTCGCCCTGCACCGCATCGCGCTGACCTTCGATGTGCTGCCCTCGGACATGTTCGAGCTCGGCCTGGGCTTCGGATTGACCGTGGCCGACATCGAAGCGCAGGTCTCGGACACGGGCGGCGCGCTGACGGAGAGCGCCGACGAGGTCGCCCCGCTGCCGGTGCTCGCGCTCCGCGCCGGCGTGCGCGTGTGGCGTCTGGATTTCGAGGCGCTGATCTCGGGCATGACCATCGATTACGACGGCGACGAGGCCACCTACCTCGAGGCCGACTTGAGCGCGAAGCTCGCGCTGTTCGGCTCGCCCGGCTCGGTCAACGGCTCGGTGATGCTCGGCTGGCGCCAGATCGATCTGGACGTCGAGTACGACGACGGTGACGCCGCCGCCGCGGTCGACCTGAGCTTCAGCGGGCCGTACTTCGGGCTACAACTGGGGCTGTGAATCCCGAACCGCGCGCGCAAGGAGGAGACCCGAGCCCGGGCGGACCGAGCTGGGGACCGATGAGCGACCGCCACTGGTCGCGCGCGCGCGCAGGCGCCAATCGCGAAGCGCTGGAGTACTACCGCCAGCGCTCGCGGGCGCCCGGAGTGGCCGAAGGCGGCGCCGAGCGCAACTTCTATTGCATGAGCTGCGACGGGGTCATCGACTACTCGCACAAGGGTGACGTCTGCCCGCACTGCGGCGCCGCGCTCGAGGAGAACATCAAGCGCTACTTCAACTGGGTCGAGATCAACGAGCCGCCGCCGAGCGACCTGCAGCCGTTGCTCAAACTCGCCGCGCTCGGATTGCTCGCGTTGGCGACGCTCGCAGCGCTGGTGTGGTGGTGGCTGTCGTGAGCGGCGCCGACATCGATCCGCGCTTCGATCGTCAGGTGCGCTTCAAGCCGCTGGGCGTCGAAGGGCAGCGACGCCTGGGCGAGAGCTCGGTGCTGATCGTCGGCTGCGGCGCGCTCGGCGGCGCGCTGGCTCTGCAACTGGTGCGCTCGGGCGTGGGACGCGTGCGAATCGTCGACCGCGACGTGGTCGAGCTCACCAACCTTCCGCGCCAGGTGCTGTTCGAGGCCGAGCACTTGGGACGCCCCAAGGCTCTCGCCGCGCGCGAGACGCTCGCGCGCATCGGCGGCCCGTCGCGCGTCGAGGCCCACGCGGAGCACCTGGACGCCGACAACATCGCGGAGCTCGCGCGCGGAGTCGACGTGCTGCTCGACGGCACGGACAACCTCGCCACGCGCTACCTCGTCAACGACTTCTGCGTCGAGCGCGGCATGCCGTGGGTGTACGGCGGCGTGGTCGGCGCGAGCGGCCTGGTGCTGCCCATCGTCCCCGGCGCCAGCGCCTGCCTGCGCTGCGTGTTCCCCGACCCGCCGCCCGCCGGCAGCCTGCCGACCTGCGACACCGCGGGTGTGATCCTCCCGGCGGTCGCCGCGATCGCCGCGCTTCAGGCAGGCGCCGCGCTGCGCCTGCTGTCCGCTGCCCGCACGAGTTGGCCGAGCCACCGCGGGAGACTGATCGAGCTCGACGTGTGGAACCTCGAGTCGCACACGCTCGACGCCGCGCGCGATCCGAGCTGTCCCTGCTGCGCCGAGCGACGCTTCGAGTTCCTCGACGCGGGCGCCGACGGCGCGGCCGTGTCGCTGTGCGGCCGCAACACCGTGCAAGTGCGCCCGTCCGTGCTGCGCGCGGTCGAGCTCGAACCGTTGGCGGCGCGCCTGCGCGAGAGCGTGCTCGACCTCGCGCTGCGCGACGGCGTGCTCACCTTCCGCGCCGAGGACAAACGCTTCACGGTGTTCCGCGACGGACGCGCGCTGATCGAAGGACTCGACGACGCCGTGCGCGCCCGCGCGCTGTACGACCGCTTCCTCGGCTCGTGAAGCCGGCGCTGGTGATCCTGGCGGCGGGCGCCAGTCGACGTCTGGGCCAGTGCAAGGCGCTGGTGAGCTGGGGTGGGCGAAGCACCCTCGAACGCCTGCTCGCGGCGGGCGCTGCGCTCGACGAGCACCCGCCGTTGGTCGTCACAGGCGCGGACCACGAGCTCATCGCCGCTCACGCTCCGCCGCAGCTCGAGCTCGCGCACAACCGGCGCTGGGAACTCGGTCGTCTGGAGAGCGTGCGCGTCGCGCGCGAGTTCAGGCCTGGGATCGCGTTGTGCCTGGCTCCGGTGGATGTGCCGCTCGTCGGAGCGGAAGTGTTTTCCACGCTGCTCGCGCACTGGAGCGAGCTGAACGCACCGCCGCACGGCTGGCTGGCGCCGCGCAGCGCGAGAGCTTCTCTGCGCTTCGGTCACCCGGTGATCGTCGGCTCGGCGCTGCTGCGACAGCTGGAGGAACTGCAACCCGACTCGGACCTGCGCAGCCTGCGCGCGCGGGCGCAGCCGCTCGCGAGCGCGCCGTGCGACGACGAGCGAATCTTCGACGATCTCGACACGCCGGAAGATCTTTCGCGACTGCTCGAGCGCGAAGGTCGCGCGCGCTGAAGCGTTTTTTCATGCAGCCGCCACGGGGCCTCGGTCGATATCCGCCGACCGATCCCCATGAGCTTCCAAGGCGATGTCGCCGGACTTGGACTGGGCGAACTGCTCCAAGGCCTGGCCCGAGGCGGCCGCGAAGGCGTTTTGACGCTGCGCGGCGGAGCACTGTCCGCACGCCTCGGCGTCTGCGACGGCCAACTGCAGTTGCTCCCCGACCTCGATGAGGATCCGGAGCAGTGGCGTCGGCGTTGCGAGCGCGCGTGGGTCAAGGACCCCGATCAGCGCATCGACTCGCTGCGCATGAGCGAGATCGCCCATGCCGCGCGCATGGACGTGATGTTCGACCTGCTCGACTGCGAAGGCGTGCACTTCCGCTTCGAGCCGGGCCCGATCATCGTCGACGCGCACGATCCCGCCGCGGGCGAGACAGTCAAGCAGCTCGACCGCGTGAACAGCGGCGACACGCTCGAGCGCCTCGCGCCGGTCACCTGCCCGCCCATCTCCGTCGAGTACGTGCTGCTCGAGTACGCGCGACTGTGCGACGAACTCGCCAGTCAGCCGGCCGCCGCCGCGATTCCCGCGACGCTCGTGCCCTGCGTGCTCGGCGATCAGCCGCCCGAGAAGGGCCTCACGCGCATCTGGCACGAGTGCGACGGCATGTCGACGCTGCGCGAGATCAGCGATCGACTGGGCTGGCCCATCCGCCAGGTTCGCGGCGCGATCGCAGCGCTGTACCAGCACGGCGCCATCCGCGCCGCGGATCCCAGTGAACTGCTCGCGCTGGCTCAGATGGAGCTGGCGTCGAACCGGCTCGCGCGCGCTGCGGCGCGCATCTGCGGCTGGTGCGACTTCTCGGCGCCGGGCCCGGCCGCGCCCGGCGACATCGAGGTTCTGCTCGCTGAGTGGGACAAGGGCAAGCTGCCCGCCGCGCTCGCCAGCATGGATGCGCGCAGCGCGCGCACGCTGCTCCGCCGCCTGGATCCCGCCGCCACCGACGCGAGCGTTCTGGTCGCGCGCTGGCGCGAAGCGCGCAAGCACCACAAGCACGATCCCGTGTCCGAGCTGCGCCTGTTGCACTGGCAACACCGCAGCACGAACGACGCCGACGCGCCTGCGATCGGCGATCTGCTGCGCGTCGCGCGCAAGTTCCAGGACAACGGTCAGAACTGGCGCGCTGGCATCCTGCTGCGCACGGCGGCGGCGCGCGGCCCCGAGACCACCTCGGTGCGACTCGAAATCGGCCAGCGCCTGATGGCCGTGGGCGAGCGCGAGGACGGCGCCGCCTGGGTCGTCGAAGCCTGCCGCGGACTGCTGCTCGCCAACGCGCCCGACAAGGCCATCGGACCGCTGCGCCAGTTGCTCGACGCGATGCCGACGCATCGCGAAGCCAAGGCGCTGCTCAACGTCGCGCACGGCAAGACGGTCACGGGCAAGCGCACGCGCCGCAACTCGGTGATCGTGCTCAGCTCGCTGCTCGCGCTCTCGGGCGTCGCCTTCGTCAAGGTGCGCGCCGACTCGGCCCACGACGCGCGCATGGCCCAGGTGCGCGAACTCCACGCCGAACCCGAACGCGCGCTGTCCTTGCTCAACGAGTTGTTCGGCGACTCGGCCGACGGCTCGGTGGCCGCTCTGCGAACCGAGTTGCGCTCGCGCGTGGATCTGCGCGCTCAGACCGCGCGCAACGAGTGGCTCGAGAGCTACCAGGCCTGTCAGTTGGAGTGCGCGAGCGGCGACCCGGTGATGGGCCTGCGCGCTGCGCTGGCGCTCCCCGCCGCGCCGCCAGTGCGCGCTGGCGAGACGCCGCTGCCCAAGCTGGAGCAATTGCTCGAAGGCCTCGCCGCGGGACTCGAAGAGCAGCTCGCCGACTGGGGCGAGGCCAGCGATGACTCGAGCGAAGCGCTGCACACCGAAGCCCGCATGACGCGCCTGGTGGCCGACTTGCTGACGCTCGTCGAGAGCACGCCGAGCAGCGAGCCGCTGTCGCGCTTCGGCGAGCGCATCGCGACGCTCTCCAGCGCGCTTGCGGCCCGCAGCGAGTTGCGCGCGAGCGCCCGCGAACAGCGCCTGCGCGACTCGAACCTCGCCCAGCAAGAACAACTGCTGATCTCCGCCCGTGAACACGCCAAGGCGGGCGACCTCGAACGCTCGGTCGAGACCTACTCGCGCCTGGGGCAGACCGACAACGCCGCGAAGCTGGTCGAGCTGCTGGCGGATGAGATCGACGCCGTCACGCGCCACCGCGACGCCGTGCGCACGGCGCGCGAGCTGGCCGAGCGCGGAGAGCACGAGCAGGCGCTCGCCGAGCTCAGCCGCGAGTGCGCCAACCCGGGTGAACACCTCCTGCCGTGCCGCATCGACTCGCTGCCGCACGGCGCGCGCGCGCGCTTCGACGACGGCGCATCGCGCGTCACTCCGTTCGTGCTCGAGACCGCGCCCGGAGTGCCCACCGTGCTCCACTTCGAGTACGAGGGCTTCGAGACCACGCGCATCTCGATCGACTCGCCCTCCAACCTCACGGTGCTGCTCTCGCGCACGCCGGAGCGCGCCTGGAGCTCGAACGCCAGCGTGCTGGCGGCGCCGGTGGGCGTCGACGACGAACACATCGTCTGCGACCGACAGGGACGCATCGTGCGCCTGGGACGCGGCGGCCAGGTGACCTGGTCGCGACAGATCGAGTCCATCGGCGGCATCGCGCGCACTCCCGTGTTCCTGCCCAAGCGACCCGGCACGCTGCTGGCGTTGAGCGAGGAAGGCTCGGCCTGGCTGATCGAGTCGAGCGACGGACAGATCGAAGGCCCGCAGGGACTGCGCTCGGCGCCGCTCAGCGGCCCGCTCGCGACGTCGAGCGGCGCGCGAGCCGTGCTGCACGACGGACGCGAGCTGATCTGGACTTCGCGCCTGGCGCCCGAACAGGACGCCGCGCTCGCCGGCGACGACGGTCCTTCGCCCGACCGCGGTCACGACGCGGGCCTCGCCATCCTGCGCCGCAATCCGCAGACGTCGAGCCTCAGCTCACCGTGGGGCGACTGGGTGGTCGAGGTGACCGAGCGCGACTTCGTCGTGCGACGCTCGAACGCGAGCGACCCCGAGTTCGGCGTGCAGCGCGTCGGCGAGTGGAACTACGTCGCCTGGGAAGCGCCGCGGGCGCGCGCGCCGCGCGGCCGACTGTGGCTCAGCGACGGCTTCGGCCTGCGCGCGATCACGCCCTGAGTAGACGGTCCGGCGCGATCACGCGCGGGCCGCCCGGCATCACGGGTGGATGCGATAGATCGTGCGCGGGAACGGAATGACCTCGCGCACGTGCTCGACGCCGCAGACCCAGGCGACCGTGCGCTCCAGTCCGAGCCCGAAGCCGGCGTGCGGGACCGAGCCGTAGCGGCGCAGGTCCAGGTACCACTGGAAGAAGTCCTCGGGCAGCTTCTCGTGGCGGATGCGCGAGAGCAGCAGCTCGAGATCGTCCTCGCGCTGGCTGCCGCCGATGATCTCCCCCACGCCCTCCGAACCGAGCACGTCGACCGACAGGCACTTGGTCGGGTCGGCGGGATCGCGCTTCATGTAGAACGCTTTGATCGCCGCCGGATAGCGGTGGACCATCACCGGACGATCGAACTGGCTCGAGATGATCGTCTCGTCGGGCGCGCCGAAGTCGTCGCCGGCGACGTGCTTCGACTCGGGGTTGGCGGCGAGCACCGCGCAGGCCTCGTCGTAGGTCATGCGCGGGAACGGCGGCTTGATCGCTTCGAGCTTGGTGAGGTCGCGCTCGAGCACCGCGAGTTCGGTGCGGCGCGTCTTCAGCACGACGTCGACGACGTGGCAGAGCATGTCCTCGGCCAGTTGCATGACGTCGTCGAGCGTGGCGAAGGCCATCTCGGGCTCGAGCATCCAGAACTCGGTCAGGTGACGGCGCGTCTTGCTCTTCTCGGCGCGGAACGTGGGACCGAAGGTGTAGACCTTGCCGAACGCCAGCGCCGCGGCTTCGGCGTAGAGCTGCCCCGACTGCGTCAGGTAAGCCGTGCTGTCGAAGTACGGCACTTCGAACAGGGTCGAGGTGCCCTCGCAGGCGTTGGGCGTGAAGATCGGCGAGTCGACGCACACGAAGCCGCGCGAGTCGAAGAAGTTGCGCAGCGCCATCATGATCGCGTGGCGGATGCGCAGCACCGCCCACGGGCGTCGCGAACGCAGCCACAGGTGGCGGTGTTCGAGCAGGAAGTCGATGCCGTGCTCCTTGGGCGTGATCGGATAGCCCTCCGCTGCGATCTGCAGCACCGCGCCCGAGCTCACGTCGATCTCGAACCCGCCCGGCGCGCGCGGCTCGGCCTTCACCAGTCCGGTGAGCACGAGGCTCGACTCCTGGCCCGCGCGCGAAACGGCTTCGAACAGCTCGTCCCCGACGTTGTTCTTGAACAGCACGCACTGCACGACGCCGGAGCCATCGCGCATCTGCACGAAGTGCAGCTTGCCCTTGGAAGTGCGGCTGTAGACCCAGCCCTGGAGCGTAACGGTCTGTCCGACGTGCTCGGCGAGCTTCTCGATCGTGGTGACGGTCATGGGAACATCGTGTAGGCGGGAGACAGTTCGACGTCGGTGACGGCGCCGTCGCGAAGCAGCACGCGCCCCTTGCACAGCACACCGTTGCGACGCGCTTCGAGCAGCACCTCGTGCGCGCCCTCGGCCGCGAGCAGTCGCTCGAGCTCCTCGCGCGGGGGCACGAGCTGAACTCGTTCGTACCCCTGCGCCAGAACGCGCGCGATGATGCGGCTGGCGGGATCGGCGGGATCGATCGGCTCCTGCGCGGACTGAGCGGGCGCGGGCCGCAAGGCCGACTGCGTGGCGCGCAAGATCGAGTCCTCGAGGCGCCGCTGGCCGTCGCGCATCTCGATCAGGACGTGCTCGATGCGCCGCAGGTCGAGGTCGCTGCGCTCCTTGGCGAGCGCGGCCAGCGCGACGCGCAGCTCTTCGAGCGCGTCCAGCTTGGCGGCGGCGCCCTCGAGCCGCTCGAGTCGGCGGAGCACGCCCCAGATTCCGACAGCGGCGACGACCGCGGCCACTGCGGCGAGCGCGAGCAGCCACGGAACGAGCGCGGCGCCCGCGTCCGACTGCGGAATCGCGAGCGAGGCGAGCGGTGCTTCGATGCAGAGTTGCATGGAAAAATCGCGGGCGAGGATACGCGCGCGCCCGCGCGAACCCAAGCGAGGCTCGTGACCGCGCTTGAAGCACGAGGGGGCCCACCTACCATTGGCCGCGCATGAAGCGGGTCCTGGTTGCGCTCGCCTGCCTGGCGACGGCGGCGCTGGTGTTCCTCTTGCCACCCAGCGATCCCGCGCGCATGGCGGCGCTCGACGCGTACACCCTGCTGGAGTTGCCCGTCGAGGAGGGCGGGCCGAGCATCGCCGAGCGCATCCTCGCCGGCCCTGCGGTCATCGAGCGCGACCAGTCGCGCGTGAAGCTCTCGCTGTTCGGTTGCATCCTGGCGACCGATCCTCCCAGCGCGGACCTCGAGGTCCACGGCCTCGCGCGCCGCAGCCTGATCCGCGGCCTGCGCGAGCGCGCCTCGAAGCAGGGGCTCGAGTTGGAGATCGAGGGCGAGCTCGACGCCTCCAAGAGCAACGCGCAGCGCGGCGCCGGCTTCACCGTCATGCTCGACGACGAGCGACTCTCGCTGCAGTACACGCACAGTCAGGATCAGACGCTGACGGTCCACCGCGACGGCTGGGCGCCGCCCGAGCGCAGCTCGCTGCTGCCACCCGTGCTCGCCATCGCGCTGGCGATCGCGTTTCGCAAGCCGATCCTCGCGCTGTTCGCCGGCGTGTGGTGCGCGGCGATCCTCATGCGACTGTCCGGAGGCGCCAACGTCGCGTACGCCGCGGGCACGGGGCTCGTCGACGTTGCGACACAGATGTTCTGGCCGCAGTTCATCGACCCGGACAAGCAGATGATCATGGGCTTCGTCGTCGCGATGCTCGCGATGGTCGGAGTCATGACCGTGAGCGGCGGCATCCGCGGCATGGTCGACGCGCTCTCGCGCCTGGCGCGCGGAGTGAAGAGCACGCAGATCGCGACGTGGCTGATGGGCATCGCGGTGTTCTTCGACGACTACGCCAACTGCATCCTGGTCGGGACCACGATGCGGCCGCTGGCCGACCGCTTCCGCATCTCGCGCGAGAAGCTCTCGTACCTCGTCGACAGCACCGCCGCGCCGATCGCGGGCATCTCGATCTTCTCGACCTGGATCGCGTACGAGGTGTCGACCTTCGCGCCGCAGCTCCCGGCCGCAGGCTTGAGCGCGAGCGATGGCTACGCCGTGTTCGTGGAGACGCTGCCCTACCGCTTCTACTGCCTGTTCACGCTGTTCTTCGTCGGCGCGCTCGTGCTCAGCGGCCGCGACTTCGGCCCGATGCTCAGCGCCGAGCGCCGCGCGCGCAGCACGGGCCTGCTCGTGCGCGCGGGAGGCAAGCCGATGGTCGGCGACGCGGCGACGTCGCTGGAGCCGGCGCCGGGCGTCACGCCACGCGCGATCAATGCGCTGCTGCCCGTGCTGACCTTCGTCGCGGTCACGCTGTTCGAGATCGTCCGCGTCGGACTGGGCGCGCATCCCGAGCGCACGCTGCTGTCGCTCGTCTCGGAATTCCGCGCCATCACCGACGTGCTCGCCGACGGACAGAGCACGCGCGCCATCCTGGTCGGCTCGTGCAGCGGGCTCGCGGTGTCGATCGCGCTCGCGCTGTTCGCGGGCGCGGCCTCGCACATCCCGCGCGCCGTGTTCGTCACGCTGCGCAACATGGGCGTGGCGGTCGCGATCCTCTACCTCGCCTGGATGATCGGCGCAGCCTGCGCCGAGCTGCGCACGGCCATGTTCCTCAGTGAGCTCGTCGGACCGCACCTCGCGCCCGCAGCGCTGCCGACGGTGCTGTTCGTGCTCTCCGCGGGCATCGCGTTCGCCACGGGCACGTCCTGGGGAACGATGAGCATCCTGCTGCCGCTCGTCGTGGGCCTGGCCTTCAACATGGGAGAGTTGATCCCCCTCGGCGGGCACGTGTTGATGGTGATGTCGATCGCCTCGGTGCTCGAGGGCTCGATCTTCGGCGACCACATCTCGCCGATCTCGGACACCACGATCCTGTCCTCGACGGCGTGCGCCGCCGACCACATCGACCACACGCGCACGCAGATGGCCTACGCGTTCACCACCATGGCGACCGCCATCGTGGTGGGGTATTTCCCGTGCGCCTTCATGGGCTGGAGCCCGTGGATCGCGCTGCCGGTCGGGTGCGCGAGCCTGCTCATGATTCTGCTGGTCTTCGGCCGAAAGACCCCGGCGCCCAGCGTCTAGCGTTCCGTGCCGCTCCCCCAGACTCTCGGTCGCCGGCTCCTGCTCGGCGTGCTCTTCGGCGTGGCGGTCTACGCCGCGATCCTGATCTGGGCCGACTTGGGCGCGGTGATGACGACGCTGCGCAACCTGCCCCTGTGGGTGCTGCCGGCGTGCTGCGCGCTGTCGCTCGCCAACTACTCGGTGCGCTTCTGGAAGTGGCGCCGGTACTGCGAGCTCCTCCACATCGAACTGCCCGTGGGCGCGTCGTTCTTGATCAGCCTGTCGGGACTCGCGATGTCGGTCACGCCCGGCAAGATGGGCGAGGTCTTCAAGTCCTGGCTGGTGCGCAAGGTCACCGGCGTGCGCATCCACGAGTCTGCGCCGATCGTGGTGGCCGAGCGCTTCACCGATCTGCTCGGCTACCTGATCCTCGTCGCCGTCGGCGGTCTGAACACCGCGCCGGAGTACGCCTGGATGTTCTGGGCCATGCTCGCGGTGTGCGGCATCGCGCTCGGGCTGGCCGGCTCGGAGAAGTTCGCGCGCATGAGCGTCGCGGCCATCGCGCGCGCGCCGGTCGTGAGCCGCCTCGCTCCGCGTGTCGACGGCGCGTTCAAGAGCACGCGCATCCTTCTCGCGCCGCGCGAGGTGCTCATGCCGACGCTCGTCAGCGTCCTGGGCTGGGGCCTGGAGTGCACCGGATTCTGGATCATCGCCAACGCGGTGGTGCCGGACTCCACGCCCTGGCTGTACGCCGTGTTCGCGTTCGCGTTCAGCGCGGTGGCCGGCGCGGTCGCGATCATCGCCCCCGGCGGGCTCGTGATCACCGAGGGCTTGCTCGGAACGCTGCTGCGGCCGCGCTACCAACCGGCGCTCGAGAGCACGCTCGGCCTCGTCGGCGACGCAGCTCGCGAAGCCGCGCGCGCCCACGCCGCAGGCGCAGTGATCCTCGCGCGATTGTGCACGCTGTGGTTCGCGGTGCTGGTCGGCTTCATCGCGACGGCGCTGTTCACGCGCCGCTTCGGCGAGGTCGACGAGGAGCCGGACGACGCTGCGCACGCAGCTTGAGCGGACGGCGCCGAGCGCGCGCTCAGCGTCTCGCGAACAGCGCCGCGAAAGCGCACGCAGCCGCGACCAGCGCGAACACGTGCCCCCATCGCTGCGGCGCGACTCCCGGCGCCCGCCGCGCGGTCGGCGCACGCTCGACCGCAGCCTCCGCGCCGACGCGCGCCGACAAGGGCGCCAGCGCTGCGACCGGGAGCAAGTGCTCGTCGAGCAGTTGCGCCCACGCGATCGCGAAGCTCGCTTCGTCGCCTTCGATGCGCGCGCGCGCGTCGAACGCGCACTCGATCTCGCCGCGGCGCACTCGCACCAGCGCCCGCGCCGGTTCGCGCTCGTCGCGCAGCCACACGCGCTCGCCGGCGCGAGCGTCGGACCAGGTCGTCGCCGGACCGCTCAGGCGCCAACCGTCGCGCGAACCGCTGGCGGGTGAGTTGCTCGCGCCGGGCGGCGCCAGCACGCGCAGTTCGAGCGCCGCGGAGGCATCGTCGGAGTCGACGAGTTCCACGCCGCGTGCGCCGGCCCATGCCGCGACGGCCCGAGCGATGACGCCGCCGGCGAGCACAGGCGCGAGGAACAGTCGCGGATGGCGCGTCGCCTCTTGCACGACGAGTCCGTCGCGCACGGCGAGTTGCTGACCGGGCCAGGCGGCGATCGCGCCGTCCGAGGGCTCGCGCGCGGACGAGCAAACTCCGGCGAGACGCGGCGCGAGCCCGCGAGCCGAGTCCGTCACCCACAACACGCCCTCCGAGTCGAAGCGCTCCCACTCGGGCGAGCGCAAGCTCCAACGCGCTTGCTCGGGCCTGGGCCAGGCGGCCGGGAACTCGTCGCTGCGTTCGAGCACGTCCGCGCCGGACACCAGCCACCATTCGTGGCTGTCACCGGGACTCTCGAGTGCGGCGAGCAAGTCCCTCGCGCGCTCGAGCGCCGCCGCGCCGCGCGGACGACCGGAAGCCTGCTCGACGCACATGCCCGGCGACGCGTCGACGATCACGCGCCAGCGAGTCGGACTCTCGCGCGTGCTCGCGACCGGCTGCGCGAGGGCGATGAGCGCCGCCAGCATCGCGACGGCGGTGAGGGTCGCGCGCAGCGAAGGACGCCAGCGCGCGCGCATCGACGTCGGCGCCTCGATGGAGATCTCGCGCCACAGCTCCAGCGCACCGGTTGCGCGCTCGCCAGCGCCGCCCGAGCGCGAGGCGAGCCACCACAGCACCGCCACGAGCGGAATCAGCGCGAGCCAGCCCGGCGTCTCGAGCAGCAGCTCTCGCGCGCCCCAGCTCACAACAGCTCTCGCACGACGGATTCGAAGGCGCGTTCGCTCGGGAAGAGCGTGAACGACTGCCCGTGGCGAGCGAGCGAGCGCGCCCACGAGTCCAGGCGCCGCTCCAGCGCGCTCGCGTAGCGCTCGGCCACACGCTCGTCGAGCGCCAGCGCGACGCTGGCCCCGCTCTCGGGGTCGACCCAGCGCACCTCGCCCGCGCTCGGCGGGCTCAGCTCGACCCGCGCCAGGATCGCGACCGTGCTCACGAAGCGACCGCGCCGCGCCAGCGCCAGAACCTGCGCCGGCTGCGCGTCGAAGAGATCCCCGAGCACGAACACGCGCCGCGCCGCAGCCAGCCGAGGGTGCGCGCACAGCTCGGACAGTGGCGACTCATTCGAGGCGACAGTCTCTTCGAGCCAGCGCAACGCGCGAGCGAGGTCGACGGCTTTCGCGCACGCGAGCGTTTCGACGCCCGACGACGTCGACGAGCGCCGCAGCACCTCGACTCGCGCGCCGCAGCGCACTCCGCAGGCGATCAGCGCGCCCGCGAGTTCGGCCGCGCTCTGAATCTTGCTCGGCTCACCGACCCCCATCGAGCGCGAGCTGTCGAGGACGATGGCCCAACGCTCGCCCGCCTCCGCGCGGCGCTCGCGAACGAAAGCGCGCTCCAAACGCGCGTACAGCTCCCAGTCGAGGTCGCGCGCGTCCTCGCCCACGCGCAGCGGCCGGTGTCCGACGAACTCATCGCCGCCGCCCGCGCGACGGCCGGCGCCGTGCGCCTCGAGCCCGCGCGAGCGTCGCGACGCGAACTCGCCCGCCAGCCGCGTCACGCGCTGGGCGTAGTCCGCGCCGAACGCAACGCGCGCGTCGGGGAATCGGGTGCTGCTCATCGAGGGAACTGGATTGCACGCCGCGCCCGGGGCGCCTGCAAGCGCGTGCGGTCGAGTTCAACCAACGCGGACGGGCTGCGGCGGTTCGAGTTCCAGCGGAACTCCGCCCGCGACTCCGGTCGGAGCGCCATCGCGCCAGGCGACCTCGCCGCGACGCACCACGACTTGCGGCCAGCCGTGCAGCTCGAGCCCCTCGTAAGCGGACCACTTCGAGCGCGAAGGCAGCAGCGCTCCCTGGACACGCCGGCGCTCCGACGGATCGAACAGGACGAGGTCCCCATCGAAGCCGCGCGCCAGGCGCCCCTTGCGAACGAGGCGCACCGACTCCGCGGCGCGCGAGGTCACGCTCGCGAGCGCCGTCTCCGCGTCGAGCCAGCCGCGCCGGATCAACTCGAAGGTGAGCGGCCAGAGCAAGTCCACCGACGGCATGCCCGACGGCGCCTTGGCGTAGGCGCGCTGCTTGAATTCGAGCGGGT
>CALKYE010000114.1 GCA_938003765.1 uncultured Planctomycetia bacterium | reverse complement strand
CGTCTTTGCCGAAGTAGGTGTGCAGCAAGTACACCATCGCCCACAGGTGGCGGCCTTCTTCGACGTTGACCTGGAACAGGTTGCGCATGTCGTAGAGCGACGGCGCGGTGTGGCCGAGCAGGCGCTGCTGCTCGACGCTCGCGGGCTCGGTGTCAGCCTGCGTCACGATCAGACGGCGCAGCCAGTTGCGGTACTCACCCGGCACCTGCTGCCACGCGGGCTCGCCGAAGTGATCGCCGAAGCCCACGGTGCGGCCTTCTTCCTTCGGAGCGAGCAGGATGCCCCAGCGGTAGTCGGGCATCTTCACGTAGCCGAACTTGGCCCAGCCGTCGGCGCCGACGTTGACCGCGGTGCGCAGGTACACGTCCTTGGTGTTGAAGTCCGTCGGCCCGACCGAGCACCACCAATCGAGGTAGTTCGGCTGCCAGGCTTCCAAGGCGCGCTGCAGGCGCTTGTCGGAAGCGAGGTCGACGTTGTTGGGGATCTTCTCGCTGAAATCGACTGCGTTGGTCATGGGTCAGTGTCCCTTTCAGGTGCGCGAGCCGTCGAACTGCGGCCGCATCGGTGTTCCGTAGCAGGTGAGCGCGCCGCGCGGACCGACCGCGTTGGGGCGTTGGAAGATCCAGTTCTGCCAGGCGCTGAGGCGCCCGAAGATCTTGGTCTCCATGGTTTCGGGGCCGGCGAAGCGCAGATTCGCCTCCATACCGGTCATCGCGTCGGGTGAGAACGACGCGCGCTCTTCGATGGCGAGGCGCAGCTCGTCGTCCCAGTCGATCGCGTCGGGCGCGAAGGTCGCGAGGCCGAGTTCGTTCGCGGTCGTCACATCGAAGCTGACGCCCTGCGCGAGCACCTCCCCCACCTTCTCCGGCGTGCCGAGGAAGCGCGTCTCGAGTCGCGAGATCCCGTTCGACATCGGGAACATGCCGCGGTTGGCGCTGGTGACGCCCATGTGCACCGGGCGGTCGGAGTCGTCGAGCACGTAGATGCGATCGCAGGCCAGCGCGAGTTCGAGTCCCGTCCCGACGAAGCACGTGCCTTCGTCCGCGACGGCATACAGGCTCTTGGCCATGTTGTCGACGCGCTTGAGCGTGCGGCGCACGTACTGGCGCACTTCGTTCACGAACCAGTTCTCGTTCTTCGCGAGCAGTTCGTCCGTGGTCGCGAGCGTCGCGGCCGAGCCCTTCACGCGCAGCAGGATCAGCGCGGTGTCCGGCTCGTTGAAGCGCAGGTGGCACAGCGCGTCGTCGAGTTCGCGCATCGCGCGCAGGATCCACCACTTCGCGCCCTGCGCGAGCGCTTCGTCCGCGCTCTTCGCGCACGTCGCCGGCGCGGTGAGCGTGAGCTCGACCAGCTTCTGCGCGCGGTCGTGCTTCACTTCGACGTACGAGTAGCGCCGCACGTCGCCTTCGTCCTGCGCCTTCACCTCGTCGAGTTCGACGCCCTTCGTCGCGCGCTGCGGCACGCTGTCGGCGAGTTCGCGCGCCATCGCGCCCACGGACTCGTTCCACTTCGACAGCGGCGCGATCGCGTCGACCAGGTTCCACTCGACGGCGCGCTTGCCCTTGATGCCCTCGGCGACGGTCGAGAACACGTCGCAGTGATCGCGGCGGATCTTGCGCTTGTCGGTGATGCGCGTGAGGCCGCCGGTGCCCGGCAGCACGCCCAGCAGCGGCACTTCAGGGAAGCTCACCGCGCTGTTGCGGTCGTCCACGAGCAGGATCTTGTCGCACGCCAGCGCGAGTTCGTACCCGCCGCCCGAGGCCGTGCCGTTGAGCGCGGCGAGGAAGCGGATGCCGCTCGTCGCGCTGGCGTCTTCGATGCCCAGACGCGTCTCGTTGGTGTACTTGCAGAAGTTGACTTTGAAGCCGTGCGTGCTGGTGCGCAGCATCACGATGTTCGCGCCCGCGCAGAACACGCGGTCGAGCGAGCCGGTGAGCACGACGCAACGCACCTGGGGGTGCTCGAAGCGCAGGCGCTGCACCGCGTCGTTCAGCTCGACGTCGACGCCGATGTCGTAGCTGTTGAGCTTGAGCTCGTAGCCCTCGCGCTGGCCCTCGAGCGGCTGCACGTTCATGCGCAGCGTCGCGACGTCGCCGTCGATCGACAGTTGCCAGTGCTTGTAGCGGCTGGGGTGCGTCTGGAAGGAGACCGGTTGGGTCGGAGCGGCAGTGGCGGCCACGGCGTCGTGCTTTCGGGGTCGTCGGTTCGAGTTGGAAGCGACTCGCCGCGACCGCGCCCATGCCGGGCGCGACACACGGTCGAGCAGCGCCGCCGCAGCGGCTTGCGAAGGCGTCTGTTGGGCAATATAATGCCCTACAAGCGCCGCCGAAGCGCAGTTTATGGCTCAATCTCCCGACCTGCAACCCCAGCCCGTCGAATTTGCTCCGTCCGACGTGGCCGCCTTCCTGCGCGGAGTCGGAAAGCGTGTCCGGTCCGCGCGCGAGCGCCGCGGCTGGACGGTCTCCGAACTGGCCGAGCGCTCCGGCGTCAGTCGCCGCCACGTCACCGAGGCGGAGGCCGGCCGCGCGAACCTGTCCGTCGCCAAGCTGGCGGCGCTCGCGCACGCCCTCGGCGCACGTCCCAGCGAGCTGCTCGACATCCCCACTCGCGTCGCCGAGCGCATCGCGCTGGTCGGCCTGCGTGGCGCGGGCAAGTCGACACTCGGCCGGCGCTTGGCGCTCGAGCTCGAAGTCCCGTTCGTCGAGCTCGACCGGCGGATCGAGGAGCTGGCCGGCATGTCGACGGCGTCGATCTTCGAGCTGCACGGCAGTCTCGGCTTCCGGCGCTGGGAGTCCGAAGCGCTCGAGCAAGTGCTCGCGGAGGGCGAGCGCGTCGTGATCGCGACGGGAGGCTCGATCGCCAGCGCGCCCGCGACGTTCGAACGTCTCCTGGCCACTTGCCACACCGTGTGGCTCCACGCCAGCCCCGAGGACCACCTCGCGCGTGTCGCAGCTCAGGGCGACGAGCGTCCGATGCGCGGACGGCCGCGAGCGATGGACGAGCTGCGACGACTGCTCGCGGAGCGAGAGCCGCAGTACCGCCGTTGCGCGCTGCACCTCGACACGAGCCAGCTCGACCTCGAAGCAGCTCTGCAACGCTTGTTGCGCGAACTCGGCCGCTGATCGAGTTCACCGCGCGTCGCCGCTCTTCGAACGAGCTCGACCTTCGCGGGCCGCGGGCTCGCGCGCCTGACGCGAGCTTCGGCAACTCCTGCTCGCGCGCGCGGCTGCGGCGCCGAATCGCTGCGCCAGATCCGCGCAAATCGCGCGTATCCTCCGCGGCACACCTTTCGTTACTTGGGGATCCGAGCCCCTGCGCGCCTCAGCCCCTTCGCGCGCAGGCGTTGATCCGCACCTCCCCCCTCGACGCCGCTCGCCCAGCGGCGCTCGCCCTCTCGATGAAGCCGACCTCACCGGCCGTGGCGTTCCTCGCGCTCGCAGCCCTGATCGCTTGTCTCTACGCCTGGCTTCAGTTCAACGACAGCGACCCGACGCCCGCGCAGGTGAGCGCGCCAGCCCGCCCCGGCGGATCGGGTGCGACCGAGCCGAGCGCGCCGAGCTCGAATGAAGCGAGTGCTGCGGGGCCGGAGGCGATCGACGAGGTCGCGCCGGGCGCAACGACGCGGAGCGAGACGCCGCGCATCGAACGCGTCGAGGGAGAGTCCGTGACGCTCCGCGGGACCGTGGCGATTCCCGCTGGCCTGCCGATCGACGAACAACTCGAGGTGCTCGTCTTCAAGGGCGCCGGCGACCCGCAGCAGCTCGCACTCGACACTCCCGAGCACGAGCTCGACGCGCTCGAGCGCCTCGTCGCACGCGCGCCGGTCGAAGCACAGGGACGCTTCGCGGTCCAGGCGCCCGCCGAAGGCGAAGCGTGGGTCGCGCTTCGCGCCCGCTACTGCTTCTCGCGCCACGGAGTCGAACTCGGCGCCAACCGGAGCGTCGACGAGGTGCGCCTGGAAGCGCTGTTGGGCGCCTGGGTCGTCGGACGCCTGGTCGTGCCGAACGACGCCAGCGCCGCGCAGCGCGACCTCGCGAAATGCGACCTGACCTTGCAGTTCGATGCGTTGCAACTTGCGAACGTCGCCCGCGCCGCCAGCGCGAACCGACCGCGCGAGCACGTGACGCGCCCCGCGCCGTCCCTCGAGTTCGAGTTCCGCGGCGTGGATACGCAGTCCGACTACGACCTGCGCCTGCGGCCGGAGCTGCTCGCCGCGCACAAGAGCGAGCGCTTCAGCGTCGCGGCCGGCGTGCGCACCACGCTCGATGTGCGACTCGTCAACGGCGGCGAGCTGCGTGGCAAGGTCGTCGACGAGGACGGGAAGCCCATTGCCGGCGCGGAGCTCGTCGCGCGCATCGACCCCGAGATGTTCGGGCAAGGCGGCTTCAAGGTGCGCACGACCAAGAGCGAGTCCAACGGCGGCTTCGTGCTCGCGCACCTGCCGGCGGGGCCCACGCAGTTGCGCGTGAAAGCCGACGGACGCCTGGAGAGCGACGCCACGGCGACGATCGTCGACGGCGAACTCGCTCCGGAACTGACGATCGAGATGCGCAGCGGCGCCAGCATCGCCGGTCGACTCACCTGGGCTGACGGACGAGTCGCGCCGGACGTCGAGGTGCATGTGGGCTTCGACGTCACCGCGCTGGGCGGCATGGGCGCGTTCAACGCCATGCAGGGCGCCGAAGGCAAAGCCACCACCGACGCCGAGGGCCGCTTCCGCGTCACAGGCTTGGGCAAGGGTCCGTTCACGGTGCGAGCACTGGCGACGCCCGGCGGCAAGACGGCGCAGCGAGACGATACGGAGGCCTGGTCGGCGCGCGCGGATCACGTTGCGCCCGGCGCGGAGGACGTCGAGCTCGTGCTGAACGCGCCGCTCTCCGTCACCGGAATCGTGCGCAACACACGCGAGGAGCCGCTGACGAACTTCGTGGTCAGCGCCCGACAGCAGACCGGCGGTCCGATCCCTGGCATGGGCGGCGAGCGGCGCAAGAAGAAGGTGGCCGACTCCGCGGATGGCAGCTTCGAACTGGGCGGCCTCTCGCTGGGCGAGTGGCTGATCGACGTGGCGGCCGAGGGCTACCCGCGCAGCGCTCCGATCGAGGTGAAGATCTCGGCGGAGTCGCCGCCGGCGCCGCTCGAGATCGTGCTCCAGCGCGGAGGCGTGATCCGCGGCGTCGTGCGTGATCCCAGCGGAGCGCCCGTCGCGAACGCCGAGGTCACGTTGAAGCTCAACATGGCGGAGATGATGCGCAACGTGCGCATCGAGGAAGAGGAGGGCGGCCTGTCGCTCCCCAGCGCGCTGAGCGATTCGCAAGGCCGCTTCAGCCTGAGCGGCCTCGAGGCCGGTCCGCGCGTGATCGTCGCGCGCCGTCACGACTTCGCGGAGAGCGAGCCGTACACCGCGGAGGTCGAGCCCGAGAGCGACCTCACCGAGGTCGTGCTGGTGCTGCGACGCGGCGGCCGGATCCTCGGCAAGGTCTTCAACTCCAAGGGCGAGCCGGCTACGGGCTCGACGATCCAAGTGCAGTCGGGCGCCGACCCGCTCAATCAGAACTTCGCCAAGTCCGACTCGCGCGGCGAGTTCGTCGTCGCGCACCTGCCGGCCGGGGATTGGAACGTGGTCCACATGCCGCGCCAGAGCGGACAGATGCGCGGCCAGGACGCGGAAGCCGACGTGATGAGCATGCTCGGCGACCTGCAGATGAGTTCGGTGCGCGTCGTCGACGGCGAAGACGTCGAGGTCGTGCTCGGCGCGCCGCCCAAGGACCCCGTGACGCTCTTCGGCGAAGTGCGGCACGGAGGCGCGCCGGTGGCGGGCGCGTTCATCGTCTTGATGGCCGACGGCAGCGGCGGCATGGAGGCGATGAAGTTCGTGCGCTCCGACGGCGCAGGGCAGTACCGCACCGAACTGCGCCAGCCCGGTCGCTACATGCTCACGATCCAGAAGCTGGGCGAAGCCGCGGAGCAGCAGACGGTCTCGCGCAGCGTCGACGTCCCGCAGACGCGCGAGCACCGCTTCGACATCGACCTTCCCGGAGGCGGCGTGCGCGGGCGCGTGCTCCAGCCCGATGGCCAGCCGGCCGCCAAGGCGCGCGTGACGCTGTTCATCGACGGGCCGGTGAAGAACTCCACCATGTTCGGCGAGCACTACAGCGAGATCACGACCGACACCGACGGACGCTACGCGCTCGACTGGCTCAAGCCGGGCGAGTACACGGTCGCGGTCGGCGGCGCGCCGTTCGGCGGGATGTTCGGCGAGGGCACCTCGACCAGCGGGCGCCAACTGAGGAGCGGCGTCGTCGTGCGCGAGAACGAGATCGTCGAGGGCATCGACTTCAAGCTGCGCAAGCCGGGCAAGGTGACGGGCGTCGTGCGCGCGGCGGACGGCGCGCCGGCCAGCGGCGCCACGATCTTCCTGCGCGACGAGCAGGGTCGCAGCCTCGAGCGCTTCTCGATGATCGTCACCGACGCGGCGGGCAAGTTCGTCTACGACGGGCTCGAGCCGGGCGCGTACAGCGTGCTCGCGCGGACGGCCAGCGAAGCCAGCGCCGACAGCGCGCCGGTGCGCGTGCGCGACGGCGAGGTGGGCGAAGTCGCGCTCTCGCTCGCGCCTGCGACGATGCTGCTCGTGAGCCTGTCGAACGACGAAGGCGAGCTGCTCGAGTGCTCGGTCGAAGTGCTCGACGACCAAGGTCGCCAGGTCAACGGCATGGTCTCGATGGCCGCCATCATGGAGGCTTTCCAGAAGGGCCTGTTCTCCAGCCGCGAGCAGCGCGTCGGGCCGCTCGCGCCGGGTCGCTACCGAGTGATCGTGCGCGGACCGGATGGCAAGGCCATCAACAAGCCGGTGACGCTCACGGGTCAGCCCGAGCGCAAACTCAACGTGCGGCTGTGAGGCGTGTATGGCGCGCAGTCCCCGCTACCATGATCAGGTGGACTCCGCGTCTGCTCGCGCACCGACCGCAGTCTCGCCGCCGCTCGAGCGCGCGCGCGAGCGACTGCGCGTACGACGCGCGCTCGCGAGCGGTGTCGAGCATTTCGGCCGCGCGGCTCTGCTCTCGAGCGCCGTAGCCGGGACTCTGGTCCTCACCAGCCGCAGCTTCGAGCCGCACGCGACGGCGCCGTGGGTTCCGTTCGCGCTCGCGCTCGGCGTGTCCGCGCTGAGCGCCGGATTCAGCGCCTGGCGCGCGCGCCCCACGGACGCGCAGGCTGCGGCCTGGCTCGACGTCAACGGGGGCGCGAGCGGTGAGGTGCTCACGGAAGCCGAACTCGGGAGCAGCGTCTGGTCGCCACGCGCGGCCGAGCGGATCGAACTCGCGCTCGCGCGACTGCCTCGTGCGCCGTGGCGACGCGCGCTCGCGCGAACGTGCGCCGGCGGAGCGTTCCTGCTCGCGGCGTTGTGGATTCCGACGCCGCGCATCGACGGCGGGCCCGGGCCGACCGTGACCCAGCACGCCCTCGAGCGCGTCGAGGAGCAACTCGCCGTGCTCACCGAGTCGCTCGAGCTCGAACCCGAGCTCGAACAGGAGCTGCGCGAGCGCCTCGAGCGCGTGTCCGAGAGCGCTGAGAACGAACGCTTCGACAGCGCGTTCGAAGCGCTCGATCGGCTCGAGGATCGGCTCGCCGACGAAGCGGCGCGCGCGCTGGATGCGGCGGAGAGCGCGTCGAGCCAGCTCGCGCTCGCCGCCAGCGATCCGCACCTCGACCACGCGCAGGAGGCGCTCGAGGCGGCGCTCGCGAAGCTCGACGAGGGCGGCTTCGAGCAGAGCAACGTGGCCGCGACGAAGGCGGCCCTGGGCGCGGACGTCGAGAGCTTGCCGTCGGGACTGCAGCTCGACTCGGCTCAGCTCGCCAAGCTCTCGCGCCAGCTCGACGCGAAGACGCTGGAGCGCCTCGGCAAACTCGCGTCGGCGCGATTGATCGACGCCAAGCGTCTGAGCGAGCTGCTCGACGCGCGCCCTGGCGAGGCCGGCGAACTCGATCCCGACCACGTGTGCGACGAGAACTGCAAGAAGCCGGGCGGCACATGACGGGGCCGAGGCAAGGGCTGCGCCGGGGGCGTAGCGCACAGCACCAGCGCGGCGCTCGCCGCGGGCTCGGGTGGCGTTGGGCGCGGCCCGGGCCACGTCTCACTCAACTACAGCGGCGAGAGCGCGCAAGCGTCCGAGCGCTTCGTCGAACGGGCGCTGCCTCCCGGCGCGTTGGACCTGGAGCACTCGCAGTTGATCGGCGAGAGCGCCAGCGCGCCGCGGGCCGACCCGACGCAGGAATCCTCGCAGCGCGAGACCACGGCGCTCTCGGCTGGCGAGACCAGCGCCAAGCGTCGGCTAGCTCCGCAACATCGCGAAGCCGTGCGAGCGTTCTTCGGCGGCGACGGTCGTTGATCTCGTCGCACGCAGCGGCCCACCGAACACCCCAGGTCACCTCGAAATCGATGAGCGCAGGCGCACTGCTCAGCCCCACCCAAGTCGAATCCGCTCGCTCCAGCGCGCTCGCCATCCTCGCCGGACTCGACGCCACGCTGCTGGGCCAGCAAGCGCTCACTCGACAGGTGCTCGTCGCGTGCCTCGCGCGCGGCCACGTGCTGCTCGAGGGCTTGCCCGGACTGGGCAAGACCGAACTGGTCAAAGCGCTGGCCCGACTGCTCGGCCTGGAGTTCCGCCGCCTGCAGTTCACGCCCGACCTGATGCCGGGCGACGTCACCGGCGGCCACATCCTCGAGGAGGACGAGCGCGGCCGGCGCAACTTCGTGTTCCACCCCGGCCCGGTGTTCGCGCACGTGCTGCTCGCCGACGAGATCAATCGCGCGAGTCCCAAGACGCAGTCCGCGCTGCTCGAAGCCATGGCCGAGCGCCGCGTGAGCGTGCTGGGCGAGACGCGCGCGCTGCCCGATCCGTTCTACGTGCTCGCCACGCAGAACCCGATCGAACTCGAGGGTACGTACCCGCTGCCCGAGGCGCAGCTCGACCGCTTCCTGTTCAAGCTCGAGGTCGGCGGCGTCGAGCGCGACGTGCTCGAGTCGATCCTGTGCGAACGCCGCGGCGGCCGCCCGCCCGAACTCGAGCCCGTCACGGATGCCGCGCGGCTCGCGGAGCTGTTCGCAGCGGTCGATGCGGTGTTCCTGCCGCGCGCCGTCGCGAGTTGGATCGCGCGCCTCGTCGAAGCCACCCATCCGTCGCGCAGCAGCGCCCCCGCGAAGGTGCGCGACTACGTGCGCCACGGCGCGAGCCCGCGCGGCGCCATCGCGATCGGCGAGGCCGCGCGCGCACATGCGCTGCTCGCGGGCAAGCCCAACGTGGGGTTCGACGACGTGCGCGCGGTGGCGAGCAGCGCGCTCGCGCATCGACTCGTGCTCGACCACCGCTCTCGGCTCGACGGCGTGCGCGGCGTCGACGTCCTCGCCAGCGTGCTCGCCGCCGTCGGAGAGGTCGAAGACCAGCCCGCCCGATGAAGCGCCTCGGAACGCTCGCAGCAACCCTGGCCGCCACGCTCGGACTCCTCGCCGGCCCCGCGCTGGCGGGCGACGTCACACAGACGCTCTCGAACGGCGTCGAAGTGCGCGGATGGAGCCCGTGGCCGGCGCAAGTGCGCTCGGGCTGGGCGCCGGCGTTCATCGAGTTGCGCAACGACGGCGAACGGACGCGCCAGGCGGTCATCACGGCCATGCGCACCGAGTGGCGCCTGAAGTGGCGGCTCGAGTCGGTGATGGAGTTGAAGCCGGGCGAGGCGCGCAACATCGAGCTCCTGATCCCGATGGCCGCGAACTTCTCCAACGGCACGTCGCTGACCGTCGAATGCGACGGGGAGCACGCGTACCTGACGGGAGTCGTGGGCAGCAGCGGGCTCATGCCAACGACCGGCGCGATCGTGTTCTTCACGGAGCGGGAGTTCGAGCCCGGACAGCTCGAGCGCTGGAACTCGGCGCTGGGCTTTCCGGAAGGCGCAGCCGGCGCTTCGACGACGACAGCGCCCGCAGTCACAGTGATCGGCGGACTGACAGTCCACCATTCGTCGACGACCAAGTCGCCGGCCGTCGCGAGCATCGCCGTGGTCCGCGCAGACCAGGCGCCAGCGCACACCGCGGCGTACTCGAGCCTGGACCTGGTCGTGCTCGACTCCGCGAGCCCGTGGCCCTCGGCTGAACGCTTCGAGGCGCTCGCGGCTTGGCTGCGCGTCGGAGGCGACGTGCTCGTCATCGGCCCCGACGCCGAGCGTGCGGCGCAACGCAACCCGCATCTGGCGGCGTGGATGGCGCCGCGCTTCGCGTTGGAGTGCGACGCCAGCAAGGGCGCCGCCTACCGCGCCGCGCTGGGACGGTTGTTCATCGCGCGCGGGATCACGGAGCTCGAAGGAGAGTCCGCCGATTGGGTGCGAGAGCTCCTCGAGAAGCGCACTCCCATCGCGCCCAACGACGGCGCGTGGCGCGCGCGAGATGTGCGTGCGTCGCTCGACATCGAGATGGTTCCCGCGCGCGTTTTCGCCGCGCTGCTCCTGTTGTTCGCGCTGCTCATCGGCCCCGTGAACTTCATCGTCGTTTCGCGCCGCAAGCGACCGGCGCTGCTGCTCGTCACGATCCCCGCCATCTCGCTCTCGGTGAGCGTGCTCTTGCTCGCGTTCGGCATCTTCCACCAAGGTTTGGACGTGAAGTCCGCCTCGGTCTCGCTGAGCGTGCTCGACCAGCGCTCGCACGTGTCGAGCTCGACGCACCGACGCCAGATCTTCGCCGGCATGGCGCCCGCGGTCGGACTGCGCCCCGCAGCGGGAACCGTCGCGCACCACATCTCGCTCGACGACTCGAACGTGCCCGGCATGTTCGCGGAGACTGCTCTGCGCACCGCGCAAGCTCAGGGGTGGACGCTCAGCGGCGACTTCCTCCCCACGCGCCGGCTCGCCAGCCAGTTGCTCACCGTCGACCGCGCCGAGCGCGCGCGATTGGAAGTCGACTTCGACTCGGCCGAGGCGCAGGTGACCAACGGCCTGGGTGTGCGCGTCGAAGAGCTGCTCGTGCGCGACGCCCAGGGGCGTGACTTCCGCCTCGAAGCGCCGCTCGAGCCCGGCTCGCAGGCGCGCTTGAAGGCGTGCGACGCGCAGGATGCGCAGCGCCTGGAGGTGGGAATGCTCGCGCGGACGATTTGGCTCCCGGGGCTTTCGGGCCTCACGCGCTCCGTGCCGCCGGCGGCTTACCTGGCGCGCGTGGCGAGCGGAGTCCTGCTCGACGAATGCGGCGTGGAAACCCGCGAGCTGAGCGGCTTGCACGTCGTGCTCGGCGTGCTGCCCGAATCGGGCGAGGAGCGCCGATGAGCCTGCTGGACGTGCGCGCGATCTCCAAGCGCTTCGGCGCGCTCAAAGCCGTCGACGCGGTCAGCTTCCAGGTCGGCCCCGGCCAGATCTGCGGCTTCATCGGCCCCAACGGCGCCGGCAAGACCACCACGATGAGGATCTGCGCGACGCTCGAGTTGCCCGACGAGGGCGACGTGCGCATCGACGGACTCTCGGTGCTCTCCGAGCCGCGCGACGCGCGCCGACGCATCGGCTTCATGCCCGACAGCTACGGCGCCTACTCCAGCACGACGATCTTCGAGTACCTCGACTTCTTCGCGCGCGCGTACGAGCTGACCGGGGCGCGTCGACGCGAGGTGCTCGCCCGCGTGATCGAGTTCACCGGCCTGGGCGAGCTGACCGAGAAGGAGATCACTTCGCTCTCGAAGGGTCTCAAGCAGCGCCTGTGTCTGGCCAAGACTCTGCTGCACGATCCGCCGGTGATGATCCTCGACGAGCCTGCCGCGGGCCTGGACCCGCGGGCGCGCGTCGAGCTTCGCGAACTCGTCAAAGCGCTGGCGCAGATGGGCAAGGCGATCTTGATCTCATCGCACATCCTCACCGAGCTGGCGGAGATGTGCTCGAGCGTGGTGGTGATCGAGCGCGGTCAGATCAAGGGCGGCGGCGCGGTTGGAGAGGTCGTGCGCGCCCTGCAGCCGACGACGACGCTCTTCCTGCGGGCACTCGAGGGCCCGCAGGCCTGCGAGCGCCGCTTGCTGGAACAGCGCGGGGTCTCGAAGGTGCGCCTGGAGCGCGACGGCGTGTGCTTCGAGTTCGAAGGCGACGCCGACGGGCAGGCCACGCTCTTCGCCGAGCTGGCGAGCAGCGGCCTGCGCCCGATCGAACTCGCCCAGCAGGGCAAGAACCTCGAGGACCTGTTCCTCTCGCTTACCGAGGGCAAGCTGCAATGAGCGCGCTCGCCGCGTCACGGTCGTTCGACGACCGACTCAATCCGATCCTCGTCAAGGAGGTGCGTCAGGCCCTGCGCGGACGCTACTTCCGCGCGCTGTTCTGGCTCACGCTCGGCGTGGCCACGTTGGTCGGGCTGACGATCGTGGCGCAGGCCGGTTCACACGGCGCACGCACGGGCGTCGGGCGCTCGTTCTTCATGCTGATGTACGGCTGCCTGTCCGCGGCGGTGCTCGCGTTCACGCCGTTCTCGGCCTTCCTCGCCACCAGCGCGGAATGGGACGAGAACACGCACGACCTGCTCGTGCTCTCGAACCTGCGCCCGCGCCGGATCGTGTACGGCAAGCTGCTGTCGGCGCTGGTGCAAGCGCTGCTGTACTTCTCGACCTTCGGTCCGTTCCTGGTCTTCGCGTTCCTGATGAACGGCGTCGACCTGCTCTCCATCGCGGTGCTGCTGGTCACGTCGTTCGCCGCCTGCGCGACGCTGAGCCTGCTCGGCATTGCGATGGCGAGCTTGTCCCCCGCCAAGGCGCCACGCGTGCTCTTGATGGCGGTCTTCGGCGTCGCGCTGGTGATCGCCTGGGGCTTTTCGATGAGCTTCTCGGCGTTCGTCACGTTCCAGCCGAACGAACTCCGCGACCCGATGGCGCTGCCGTCGATCGTCGCGTTCGTGGTCGCCTGCCTGCTGCTCGGCGGAGTGTTCGCGGCGCTGGCCGTCGCGCGTCTCTCGCACGACGAAGAGAATCGCTCCAGTGGCCTGCGCGTGCTGAGCGCCGCCATCGTGCTCGTCGCCGCGCTGTTCGGCCTGTGGATGGAGCTGGAGTTCGGCCAGTCCGAGTTCGCCTGGGGTCTGCAGCTCGCCGTGCTGCTCCCGCTCGCGATCCTGTGGCTCCTGTTCGTGTGCGAGCCCGAGCGGCTCGGACGCCACGTCGTCCGGCACGTCAGCCCGCATCCGTGGCTGGCGCTCCTCACGGCCCCGTTCCTGCCGGGCGGAGGTCGCGGAGTCGCGCTGATGGCGCTGCACATGCTGCTGGGACTGGGAGCCGTGTTCGTGGTCCGACTCATTCCGGGGGCCGATGCCGCCGAGCTCAGCCAAGCGCTGATCGGCCTCGCGCTGGTGTACGCGTACGCCTGGATCTACCTCGCGCTTCCAGCAGCCTTCGCGAGCTTGCTCCCCCCCAAGCTCAGCACGCGAGTGATGACGCGCGTCACGATCCTGTGCGGGATCCCGATGCTCGTGTTGCTCCCACCGCTCGCGGGCCTGGTGCTGGGCATCCCGTCGTGGATGGAGTTCCTCCATCCGCTCAATCCGCTGTTTCCGCTCCGGGAGCTGAGCTCTGGGCGCGCGTTCACGTCTATCGAGAAGTTGGGATTCCTCGTCGCTACGGTGGTCGCCATCCTCGCGAACACCCCGCGGATGACACACGGCTTCGCCGAGGTGCTCGCCGCCAGCCGCGCGCGTCGCGCAGCCCTCGCACAGCCGAGCTGAGCGATGCCGACCCCTTCGCGCGCCGCGCTGGCGCTGGCCGAGCGCTTCGAGTTGGCGCTGAGCGCTGCGCCGCCGCCGGGGCGTTCGGGTGAACGGCTGGCGCGCACCGCAGGCGCCGGGAGCGAGTTCCACGACTCGCGCGCCTACCGCGTCGGCGACGACGTGCGCCGCATCGACTGGCGCGCCTTCGCGCGGAGCGATCAGCTCACGGTGCGCGTCTGGCGCGAGGAAGCGCTCGCGCGCGTCGAAGTGCTGTGCGACGTCTCGCGCTCGATGGGTGTCGAGCCGCGCAAGGCGCAGCTCGCGCTCGACCTGGCGCTGCTCGTCGCGCTCGCAGCCCGCGCCGACGGATGCGTTGCGAGCATCAGCGCCGTCGCGCCGCGCGCCGAGCCGCTGACGCCCGAGGAGTTGCTCGCGCGCGGACTCGAGTTCGAAGCGCGCGACGACTTTGCGACCGCGCTGCGCGAGTGCGCCGCACGCGTTCGACGCGGCGCGATCGTGGTGCTCATCAGCGACTTCCTGTTCGAGCACGACCCGCGCGAGCTCCTCGCTCCGCTGGTCGCGCGCGCCGGCGCGTTGGGCTGCGTACAGATCCTGTCGCGCGCCGAGCGCGAGCCGCGCGCCGGCCTCGCAGAGCGCTTGATCGACTGCGAGAGCGGAGCGGCTCTGGATCTGGTGCTCGACGACGCGCTCGTCGCGGACTACCGGCGTCGCTTGGAGGCGCTGGTCACCGCGCTGGCCGAGCAGTGCCGCCGCACGCGCGCCGTGTTCGCTTCACTCGATGCGCAGGCGCCGCTCGAGGACCTGGCGCGCGGGCCGCTGACCGACGCTGGGCTGCTGGCGCCGCGTTGACTCGTGCGACCCAGCGAGTCGCACGCATCTCAGCGCTCGAGCTCGCGCCCCGCCGCCCGCCGCGCGCGCGCCAGCGCATCCTCGATCGAGCTGGTCGTCGGGGCCGCGGGGGTGGCCTCGACGTTCGCGGAGTCGCCGACCTCGAGGCGCGCGGCAGGCGCCGCGACGGGCGTCGAGCTGGGCTTCGGCGTCGACGCAGTCGCCACCGACGGCGCCGCAGCGGCAGGACCGCGCACTCTTCCCCGCGCGCCGCGTGCGAGTCGGCGCACGAGCATCGCCGCCGCGCCCCACAGTTCCAGACGACGCGCCGCGATCTCCAGCACGAGCAGCGCCAGCGCCGCCAGCGCGAGCTCGCGTGAGACGACGCGCCAGCGCCGACCGTCGCGCTCACCGCGCCACAGCTCCCCCATCGACGGCGACACCAGTCCGCCGGTCTCGTCGGCGATGTCGCGCAGCAGCGCTTCGCCGCGCCCGCGGTCCAAGCCGACCTCGAACTCCGGGCTGTGCGGCAAGCTCATGGGCGGGAGTTCGAGCACGCGGCCGTCGCCGAGCGAGAGCGTTCCGAGCGACACGCCCTCGCGTTCGAGCAGCACGCGCGCTTCGAACGTGTTCTCGGCCACGCGCTCGAGCTCGAGCTCTCTCGCGCGACCGTCGGCCTCGCTCACTCGCAGCTCGAAGCGCGCCGGATCGAGCGCGCCGGAGGCGGTCGGGTCGAGCTCGATGCGCACGCGCGCTTCGCGACCCTCGCGGCGCACGCTCGCGAACACTTCGCTCGGCGCTTCCTGTCCCGCCAGCCAGCGCGCGAGCGTGACGAAGAACGCGCCGAACTCATCCCAGGCGACGACCGGCGCGCCGTACTGCCCGCCGATCTGGCCGGTGAACGCGGCGACGCGGCCCAGGCCGTGCTGCCAGAACGCGAAGGCCGGCGAGGAGTACTCGTTCTCGATCACCGCACCCGCGGAAGCGCCCGGCCGCAGCCAGGTGACGTTGTAGCCGTCGAAGCGCGCGAAGCTCCGCGTGAGCGCGCTCGCGTCGCCCAGGCCCACCAGGTCCGCCAGCGGCCGGCACTCCGCCGGCTCGTCGATGAACGTCGCGCGCGCGATCGTCAGCGTGTCCTGCGCGAACAGCCGCGGGAGCTCGGCGGCGTCGAGCGTGAAGTAGCAACCGCCGCCGCCGGCCGCTGCGCACTCTTCGAGGAACTTCGCGTCGCTGTCGGCCTTCGAGCCCAGCGCGACGACGCTGAGCGTCACACCCGCGCGCCCGATGCGCTCGATCAGCTCCACGCAGCCCGACTGCTCCTCCGCGTCGGCCGCGTCGGCGAACAGCACGATGTGGCGCTGGCGCTGCGGCGCGGCATCGAGCTCGCGCACGGCGGCTTCGATCCCGGTCAGGCAGTAGATGCCGCCTCCGCCGGCCTCGATGGACCTCGCGCGCGCCGCCATGGCGCCGGGGTCGGTGACGCTGGCCAGCGGCTGCACCACGTGCGGACCGGAGTCGACCGCGATCACCGCCGCGGAGTCGATCGGCGCGAGCATCTCGATCGCCGTGCTCGCTCCCAGGTTGGCGAGCGCCATCTTCGGCACGCCGGGCGCCGCCTCGACCGCCATCGAGCCCGAGCGATCGAGCACGATGGCGATCGCCACTCCGAGCTTGCGCGTCTCCTGGCGCATCTCGAGCGAGACGGGCAGCAGCTCGTCGAGCGGCGAGCGGTGGTAGCCGCCCACGCCGAAGCTCGCGCGTCCGCCGGTCATCAGCAGCCCGCCGCCGCGCTCGCGCACGAACTCGCGCAGCGCCGAGAGCGCGGCGCCGCCGAGTCGGTCCGCGGGCACGTTCTCGAGCACGACGGCGCGCACGCCGCTCAACGCGAGACGCTCGAGCCGACCCTGTTCGGGCGCGGCGACCTCCACCGGGATCGCGGCCTGGCGCAACGCCGCGCTGAGCGTGTCCTCGGCGCCGTCTTGATTGACGATCAGGACCGGCCGTTGACCGTGGATGCGGAGCGCCGCGCGCGCGCTGTCGTTCTCCGGCGTCGCGTCGGCCACGTCGAGCAGCCGCAACTGCACGCCGGACACGCCCGCGCGCACGGGCAGGTCGCGGAAGCTCCAGCGCTGCGAACCGGGCGTGACCGCTCGGCGTCCGCGCGCGAGCACTTCGCCGTCGCGCACCAGCTCGAACTCGACCTCGCGGGCCTCGCTCGAGCGAATCCAGGCGTGGATCGGGTAGGGCTCGAACAGTCCCGACTCGGCCGGCAGCTCCAGACGCTCGATCGCCACCTCGGCGCCCGCGCCGCGAGCCAGCGGCAGGACGTCGACGCGCACGCCGCGAGCCAGCGCCGAGCGCGCAGCAGCCAGCGCGTCGCCCGCGTTCGACTCGCCATCCGACACGAGGAGCAGCGCGCCTGGGCGGCCGGGCGCGATGAGCTGCACGCCCAGGTCGATCGCGGACGCGAGGTTCGAGGCGTCGACGTCGAGCGCGCGCGTGAAGCCGCCGTCCCAGCGCAGGTCGTCGCTGGGCGGCGCTTCGAGAGCCGCCTGCGCGCCGAACGCGACGAGCGCGAGGCGATCGCCGCGCTCGCTTTCCGCGCGCGCCAGCTCGAGCACTTCGCGCACGCGCGACGCCGACTGGCCCGGCATCGAGCGCGAGCGATCGAGCAGCACGATCAGGTCGCGGCCGGGTTCACCGATGCGAGCGAAGGGACCGGCCGCAGCGAGCACCAGCAGGATCAGGATCACCGCGCGCACGACGGCGCCGGCGCGCGTCGGACCGCGACAGGTCCACCACGCGAGCGCCGCGGGGAGCGCGAGCAACAGCAGGTGCGGTTGAGCGAAGCCCATCTCAGAGTTGCGGCGCGGCGCGACGCCAACGGGAGAGCACCCACCAGTCGCCACAGGCCGCCGCCAGCGCCAGCACGATCGCGAGGAGCTCGAGCCACGAGATCGGCGGCTGCGAGAGCTGCGCGGCGCGCGTCGACTCGCGTCGGCCCGAACCCGCCGTGCGTAGGTCGGACTGCGAGCCGTCGAGGAACGAAACGCCGAGCAGCGCGAGCTCGCCGCCGCCCGCGGAGAGTCGATACCAGCCCGGAACTTCGAACCCGTCGTACTCGAGGTGCGCGCGCAGCGGCAGCGTGCGGACCGGTCCCGTCGACTCGGCCCCGGGCAGTCCGCGCGCAGAGTCGAGCGGCCCAGCGAGCTCGTACGTCGCGTCGGAACCTGCGGCGGCCGCCGTGCGCGCGTCGAGCGTGTACTCGAGGCGCTGCCCGAGCGCGAGGTTGTTCGACACGGCGCCGCTCGCGGCGGCGCGACGCAGTTCGGACAGGTTCGCGAGGAGAATCGGCCAGTCGGGCGCGCGTTGCAGCGACGAGCGCTGCGGATCGAGGTTGAAGCGCCACACGCGCCGCGAGCCGAGGCGTTCCTCGCTCAACAGCGCGACGTCGCCGACGGAGATCAGCGGCGTACCGCTCAAGCGCAGTTGCGGATCGCCGCTCCACACCAGTCCGTCGAGCGTCACGCCATCGAGCGCCGGGTGCGTGCGATCGACCAGCAGCGGGCCGAGCCAGTCGCGCCGCTCGGATCCCAGCTCCGCGAGTTCGATGAACCACGCCGGCCCTTCGGTCTCGCGCGCCGCGCCGAGCGAGAGCTGCGCGCGCGCGAGCTCCCGCGCCGCGTGACTGCGCGGAACCAGCGCGAGCCAGCGCTCGATCCCGCCTTCCTCGCCCCGCGCGAGACCCAACGCCGCGAGCGTCTCGTGCGGCAGGTCGGAGTGAAGCGCGAGCGTGCGACGAACGGGCGGCGCCAGCCAGGCGGTGTTGTCCACGGCCAGCGCGTCGTCCTCGAGGTGGACCGTGAGCGGCGGCCCCTCCGGCGGCGCGTCGAACGCGAGCAGCTCGCGCGCGCCCGCGGCCAGACGCAGCGAAGCGCGCGAGAGCTCGCGCTCGCCGTCGCGCACGACGACCGAGAGCTCGCGCTCCGCGGCCGCGAAGCTCGCCAGCGTGAGGTACAGGCGCTCGCGCTCGACGCCGCTCGCGTCGGCTTCGAGCGTCCGCGCGGCGCGGAGGAAGGCCCAGTTGTCGAGCGGCTCGCCCGTGGCGATCAACTCGATGTCGTCGCCCCAGCGTTGCGGCTCGAAGCGATCGGTGCAGACCACGACGCGCGCTTCGCCGGAGAACTGGCGCGCGAGCGACAGCGCGGCGGTCAGGTCGTGCTGCGGCGCCGACGGCCGCCAGCTCGCGAGCGCTTCGAGCGCATCGGACGGAAGCGCTGAGGGACCGGCGAGCACGCGCGCGTGTCGAGCGCTCTCGACCAGCGTGACGCGCGAGCCGCGCTCGAGCGCGTCGATGCGTTCGCGCAGCACCTGCGCCGCGCGCTCGTACGCCGCGCCTCGCGAGCTGCGCGCCGCCATCGAGGCGGAGCCGTCGAGGACCACCACGAAGTGCTCGCCGCGTGCGCCGGCGCAGCCAGCGCGCGGTCCGCTGAAGGCCAGCGCGAGCAAGGCTGCGCAGGCGAGTTCGAGCCACAGCGACGCGCTCGAGCGCAGCGGTTCGCGATGGCGACCGGCGGCGGGCGCGGAGTCACGCGCGCGCCACAGGAACAGCGCGCTCACTTCTCGGGGTTGAAAGCGCCTGCGAAACAGGTGCAGCGCCAGCACGGCCGGGACGGCCAGCAGAGCGATCAGACCGAGCGGATTGGCGAACGGCACCCGGCGCGCATCGTAGCGCCCGCGCGCGACACACCGTCGATCTGCGCGGGCTTCTGCGGCGAACAGCGCAGTGCGTGGCGCGCATCGCGCCTGCTAGTCTCTCGGCGCGTGTCACCCACCAACGTCAAAGGCCTGTCGTCCGCCCCCGCGCCGCTGTTCCAGCTCGAACGCGAGCGGCTGCTCGAGCTCGACTTCGCGCTCACCAAGGAGTGGCTCGAGACCGACGGACTCGGCGGGTACGCGTCGTCCACCGTGCTGTCGTGCCCGACGCGGCGCTACCACGCCTTGCTGGCCGCGATCCCGCCGGGCAGCGACAAGCGGCACGTGTTCCTCGCGCGGCTCGAGGAGAGCGTCCACGCGCTGAGCAGCGAGCCGCTCGGCGACGCGGGCGAGAAGCACTTCGCGCTCTCGATGGCGCGCTATCCGGGCAAGTTCCACCCCGACGGACACCGCGCGCTCGAGCGCTTCGAACTCTCGCCGCAGCCCACGTGGCGCTACTCGCTCGGCGGCGGCGAGCTGGTGCGCTCGCTGCTGATGGTCAAGGGTTCGCCGACCGTGCTCCTCCGCTACGAATGGCGCGGCGAGCGCGGCGTCGAACTCCGCGTGCGCCCGCTGTGCGCGTTCCGCGAGGCCGACGCGCTGACCTTCGAGAACGTCGAGCTCCATCCCGAGGTGCAGTACGTCGGCGAAGGCAAGCGCTCGTTGCGTGTCCAGCCCTACGACGCGCTGCCGGCGATGGCGCTCGCGCTCGAGGGCGACGGCGCCTTCGACGCCGATCCGGTCTGGTACCGGAACATCGAGTACAAGCTCGACCTCGAGCGCGGCTACGACGGACACGAGGATCACTTCTCGCCCGGCCAGTTCCGCATCCGCCTCGAGCCCGGCGCCGTGGCGTTCGTCACGGCGAGCCTGCGCGAGCCCGCTAGCGATCTGGCGCAGTTGTGGACGCTCGCGCTGCGCGAGCGGCGCGCGCGAACGGCTGCGACGCGCTCGCTCTGGCCTGCGGCGCTCGAACTGGGCGCCGACGATTTCCTGTATCGCGCCAGCGACGGACGCCTGGGCGTGCTCGCCGGCTTCCCGTGGTTCCTCGAGTGGGGCCGCGACACGTACATCTCGCTGCCCGGCCTGTTGCTCGCGCGCGGCCGCGTCGAGGACTGCGGCGAAGCGCTCGAAGGCGCCACGCGACACCTGCGCGCGGGCCTCTTGCCCAACATCTTCGGACGCACGCCGGCGAGCAGTCACTACGGTTCGGTCGACGCGGCGCTGTGGTTTGCGCGCGCGGTGCGGTTGTACGAGCGCGCCGGCGGCGATCCCGAGCGCGTCGAGCGGCGGCTGCGCCCGGCGCTGGTCGAGATCGCCGAGAACTACGCGCGCGGAACCGCGCTCGGCATCGAGTGCGACGACGGCCTGCTCGTGCGCGCGGGCAGCGAGCGCACCAACGCGACGTGGATGGACGCCGTCACGCCCAAGGGACCGGTGACGCCGCGCCACGGCTTCGCGGTCGAGATCAACGCTCTGTGGTACGCGCTGCTCGCGCACCTCGAGGAGCTCGCGTCGCGCGCGGGCGACAGCGCCCAGGCGGCCCGCTGGCGAACGGCGCGTGAGCGCGCTGGCGCCACGTTCCTCGCGCGCTTCTGGCTGCCCGAGCGCCGCCACCTCGCCGACGTGTGGAACGCTGGCCAGGTCGACGCGCGCGTGCGCCCCAACATGGTGATCGCCGCGGCGCTCGAACTCTCGCCGTTGAGCGTGCTGCAGCGCGCGGACATCGTGCGCGTGGCGGAGAACGATCTCGTGACGCCGCGCGGCCTGCGCACGCTGGCGCCGCGCGAGCGCGAGTACGTCGGCCGCTACGGCGGCGGTCCGCTCGAACGCGACGGCGCCTACCACCAGGGCACGGTCTGGCCCTGGCTGATCGGCTTCTACGTCGAGGCGTACCTGCGCGCCCACGGCTCGAGCGACGTCACGCGCGCTCACCTGCGCCGGCTCCTCGACGGCTTCGCGGTCGAACTCGGCGGACACGGACTCAACCACGTCTCGGAGGTGTTCGACGGCGATCCGCCGCACCGCCCGGGCGGGTCGTTTGCGCAGGCCTGGAGCACGGCCGAGCTGCTGCGCGCCTACGCGCTGTGCGAGAGCGCCTGAACGGCGGCGGAGGCGGCGCGTGAAGGTGCTCATGCTCGGCTGGGAGTTCCCGCCGCACATCACCGGCGGACTGGCCACGGCGTGCCTGGGCCTGTGCGAGGGTCTGCACGCAGAGGGCGTCGAGGTGTGCTTCGTCGTGCCACGCGCGCGCGGCGACGAGGACCAGCGCTTCGCGCGCGTGATCGGCGCGAACCAGATCTGGTTACGGCGAGAGCTTGCCCCGCCGCCGAATTCGACTCGTGGCGTCGACTCTGATGGCAGCGGCGGCGCCAACAGCTCCGACACGGAGAGTTCAGTGCGCGCGCCGAATGCAACGCTCGCTTCGGCCGCGCAGAACACAGTTCAGCCGCCTGCGCCGCACGAGCGCGCGCCCGCACCCGTCGCGCCGCGCCACACGTTCGTCGAGAACGATCGAAGCGACGAGCCGCTCTCGGCGTACTTCACCGCGGCGCAGTACGAGCGCTGGCTCGCGCGACTGGCCGAGGGCGAGCGACGCGGTGCTGCGGCGACGAGCGAGCGCGCCGAGCAGTCCTTCGAGCGCGCGCACACGCCGCTCGCTGAGCTGAACCCATCACGCGAGCCCAGTTCGGCCGAGCCGCTCGCGCATCCTCTTCCCGCGCCGGCGCTCCAATCTCCGGCCCCCGCGCCGTCCGCCCCGCCGCGCGCCGTGTGCGAGCGCTTGGAGTTCCGCGGCGACTACGGCGCCGACTTGTTCGGCGAAGTGGAGCGCTACGCGCGCTGCGTGGCCGAGCTGGTCGCGACCGAGCGCTTCGATCTCGTCCACGCGCACGACTGGATGACGTTCCCCGCCGGCGAGCTGGCCGCGCAGCGCCTGGGAGTTCCGCTCGTCGCGCACGTG
Source organism: uncultured Planctomycetia bacterium (assembly GCA_938003765.1). GTDB lineage: Bacteria > Planctomycetota > UBA1135 > UBA1135 > WYBT01. Next base: position 42,558 of record CALKYE010000114.1, on the reverse strand, counting down.
CACGCCAGCGAGTACGACCGCAGCGGCGACCACCCCGACGAGCGCATCCGACGCATCGAGCAGCACGGCGTCGAGGTCGCCAGCCGCGTGGTGTGCGTGAGCCACTACACCGCCGGCATCCTGCGCACGCGCTACCACGCGAGCGACGAGAGGCTGCGCGTGGTGCACAACGCTGTGACGCGCACCGAGCAGCGCGAGCGCCTGCGCACGACCAAGTCGCTGCCGGAGCCGATCGTGCTGTTCCTGGGCCGCGTGACCTTCCAGAAGGGTCCGGAGTACTTCCTGGAAGCCGCGCGCCGCGTCGTCGAAGTCGAGCCGAACGTGAAGTTCGTGATGGTCGGCGCCGGCGACATGCTGCCCAAGATGGTCGAGCGCGCCGCGCGCCTGGGCCTCGCGCGGCACGTGCACTTCACCGGGTTCCTCAAGGGCCCCGACGTCGAGCGCATCTACGCCATGGCCGACGTGTACGTGATGCCGTCGGTCTCCGAGCCCTTCGGCATCTCCCCGCTCGAAGCGCTCGCGCTCGACACGCCCGTGATCGTCTCGCGCCAGAGCGGCGTGTCCGAAGTGCTCTCGAACGCCCTCAAGGTCGACTTCTGGGACGTGGACGAGATCGCCAACAAGATCGTGGCGCTCTTGCGCTACCCCGCGCTGCGCGAACACGTGCGCGCCGCCGGCGGCGACGAGGTGCGAGCCATGAGCTGGCTCGACCGCGGCCGCCGGCTGCGCGAGGTGTATGGCGAACTCGTGAGTTGAGCGCCGCGCTCTAACTCCCGAGGAACTCGTCGATGCGCTTGCGCAACTCGAAGGGGTCGGGGTCGTTGTCGGACTTGAAGATCAGGCCCTTGATGCGTTGAACGGCGACGATCACGCGCTCCTTCTCGACGACCGGCGCGCGCAAGAGCACGTCGAGCACATGAGCAGCAGACGTGTAGTCGGTGTAGCGATCGATGTAGGCCACGTCGCCGTCCTTCACGAACAGCTCGTCGATCGCGTCGTGCAGAACGGACTCGGCCCCGGAGACTTCCCCCACTGCTTTGCCGATGTAGGCGAAGTTCAGGCGGCCGCGCAGCGTCAGAGACTTGGGATCGACACGTCCGAACTGCGCGCGCGCTTCCGCCGAGCCACGCTCGCGAAACGCCAACTTGACGAACGCGATGAACGGATCGACGGGTTGGTTCACCGTGTACAGGTTCGAGTCGTACACGCGCTCCGCCAGAGCGAACATTTCGGGGTCTTCCGAGCGCAGCGCCGCGATCAACAACTCGATCGCCGTGGAACGACGCTCCTGGGGCGGAATCCAGTCGGCGGTGAGCAACGCAGCGACCTGCTGGCGCTCGGCTGCGGTGTAGCCCGAAGGGAAGTTGTAGACCGGGTCGAACACCGAGCGGTAGCCGCGAGAGTCGCGGGAGTCTTCGAAACGCCCGGCGACATCGAGCATGGATTGGAGGTCGAAGCGGCGCTCGGCATCCAGTTGCATCGCACGCTCCATGCGCTCCTGCCGGCGAACATCGTCGGGTTCGGAACTCGGACGAGTCTCCGACGCGGAGGCCGGCGCCCCGCCGGCTTGCTGCGCGCGCAGACTGGAGACCTGTGTCTTGAAGATGTCTCCAGCGGACTTGATCTCCGCGCTCTTCTCCGCCGCCAGGCGAGCGATAGCAGCCTGGGAACGCTCGTACTCCGTGCGCAAGTCGAGCTTGGCTCGATCAACCTCCGCAACGGCGGCCACGCGCGCTTCGCCGATGAGCTGCTTGGTGCTCTCTTGGATCTGCTTGTTGAAATCCCGAGAGGTGACATTGGCGTGATCCGTGACACGCAACATGGCGTCGACAGCCACCTGCTGCGCCGTCGCGAGCGAGCGATCGATGAGCTCGCGGTCGCGCTTGACTTGGTCGACGAGGCCATCGCGCATCGAACGCATGTCGGCCACGACTCCGTCGGAGCGCCGTTTGACCTCGGATTCCGCCGCAGCCACAGCGGCCTCTTGCGCCGCCTGCTTGGTGGACACCTCGAGACTGCTCGCCAGCGACTGATACCCCACGAACCCGAGCACAAGCCCGCCGACGCCCGCGATCGCACCGAACACCTTCGCGCGATCCGCGAACTCCGCCGAGACGCCGGTCTTGATCTGATCGCGCAACTGCGGCGCGAGGCGGACCGAGAGAGCGTCGGCCAGGCGCGCCGAGTCCTTGTCGACGATGTCGCGCACCACGGCGTCGCGGATCGAGTTCACGAGCTGGAGCGAGTCGAACGTGGCGCGCACGTCGAGGGCCGGAGCCGCCGGAGGCGGAGCTTCCGAGTGCGTCGCGACGGGCGGCGGCGCAGAGCGCTTGGGCGGCGGAGGGAAGATCTCGTCCATGGGCGAAGTGGCGTCGGCCGGATCGACCGGACGCGACTGCGCGTCGTTGTGAATTGTCATGCGAACTCCTGACGTCAGCGCGGACCCGAGGCGTGCGCGGGAGGCGCAGGCGGGAGCTCGAGGCCGCGTCGGCGATCGCAGGGGCGCCGCGAGCTCAAGCGAACCGCTCGCCGCGCTCGGAACTGGACGAGTCCCGCGCCTGCGCTGCGCGCCAGCATCAACCGCTCGCCGCTGAAAGCCCGCTCACGTGGCGCGTGCGCCGGCGCCTCCGAACGTGTATCTAGTGCGGGAGAGCGCATGCGACGTGTCGTCTTCTACTTCCAAGTGCACCAGCCCTTCCGGCTGCGGCGCTTCTCGTTCTTCGACATCGGCGCCGGCGCCGAGCGCTTCGACCAGTCCGAGAACGCGCGCATCGTTCGACGCGTCGCGGAGAAGTGCTACCTGCCGATGAACAAGCTGCTGCTCGAGGCCATCGAGCGGCACGGCGAGCAGTTCCGCTGCGCCTTCTCGATCAGCGGCACCGCGTTGGATCAGTTCGAGCTGTGGTCGCCCGAGGCGCTCGCGAGCTTCCAGGCGCTGGCCGCCACGGGGCAGGTCGAGTTCCTCGGCGAGACCGCCAGCCACTCGCTGGCGTCGCTGGTCTCGATCGACGAGTTCGACCGCCAGGTGATCAGCCACGCCGAGCGCATCGAGAAGCTCTTCGGCCGGCGTCCGACGACCTTCCGCAACACCGAGCTGGTGATCTCGAACCCGATCGCGCGCCGCGCCGAGGAGCTGGGCTTCGACGTGATCCTGGGCGAGGGCGCGGATCCGCTGCTGGGCTGGCGCAGCCCGCACCGCGTGTACCGCCCCGAGGGCTGCGAGAAGATCAAGCTCCTGCTGCGCTCGTACCGCTACTCGGACGACATCGCCTTCCGCTTCTCCAACAAGGAGTGGCCCGAGTATCCGCTCAGCCCCGAGCGCTTCGCCGGCTGGCTCGCCGCGCTGGGTCCGCGCGAGAAGTTCGTCGGGCTCTTCATGGACTACGAGACCTTCGGCGAGCACCAGTGGGAGTCGACCGGCATCTTCCGCTTCATGCGCGAGCTGCCCGCCGCGTGCCTGGCGACCGGCAAGCTCTCGTTCGCCACACCGGCCCAGGTCGGTCGCGAACTCGACCCCGTGGCGCGCCTCGACATCCCGCGCGCGATTTCCTGGGCTGATGCGGAGCGCGACCTCACCGCCTGGCTGGGCAATCAGATGCAGAAGGCGGCGCACGAGGCGCTGTACCAACTGCTGCCCGACGCCTGGAGGCTGGCGCGAGCCGGGATCGTCGAGCCGTACCTCGAGTGGCGCAGGCTCTCGACCTCCGACCACGTCTACTACATGTGCACCAAGTTCTTTTCCGATGGGGACGTGCACAAGTACTTCTCCCCCTACGCCACCCCCCACGACGCGTTCATCTCGTTCATGAACGTTCACGACGACCTGGCGCGGCGCATCCGCGCGGCGCTCGGGACGCTCGACGAGGAACAAATTGCCGCATCAGCGAGCTGAGTTGCCCCCTGTGAGTTTCACGCTGTTCGAAGTCAGTTGGGAAGTCTGCAACAAGGTCGGCGGCATCCACACCGTCGTCTCGACCAAGGCCAAGACGCTGGTCGACCGCTTCGGCGAGGACTACGTCGCCATCGGCCCGTGGATGCTCGGCGGGCGCGAAGCCTCCGAGGTGTTCGAGGAGGAGAGCGGCTTCGAAGCGTTCGCCGAGAGCTGCCGCGCGCTGGGCGCGCCGGTGCGCGTCGGCCGCTGGAAGATCCCGGGTCGCCCGCGCACGATCCTGGTCGAGTTCTCGGGGCTGTTCGCGAAGAAGAACGAGGTGCTCGCGAGCCTGTGGGAGAAGTTCAAGGTCGACTCGATCTCGGGCGGCTGGGACTACGACGAGCCGGTGATGTTCGGCTGGGCCGCCGGCATGGTCATCGAGCGCTGGATGCAGACCTACGGCGCGCGCACCGGCGGCGTCGCCGTCGCGCAGTTCCACGAGTGGATGACGGGCTCGGGACTGCTGTACCTCAAGGACCGCGCGCCGTCGGTCGGCACCGTGTTCACGACGCACGCGACGATCCTCGGCCGCAGCGTGTCGAGCTCGGGCAAGACGCCCGCTGAAGGACTCGCCGGGCGCACGCCCGAGCAAGCCGCCACCGACGTCGGCGTGCGTTCGAAGCACTCGATGGAGACGGTCTGCGCGCGCGAGTCGGACGTGTTCACGACCGTGAGCGACATCACGGCGAGCGAGGCCAAGCTGCTGCTCGGCCGCGGCCCCGACCCGCTGCTGCCCAACGGCATCGACCTCGCGGTGGTCGACGAACTCGCGGGCCCCATCGGCCGCGACGAAGCGCGCAAGCGCATGCTCGACGTGGCGCGGTTGTTCCTCGGCCGCAACGTCGACGACGCGGTCGTGCTGCTCAACTCGGGGCGCTACGAGTTCCACAACAAGGGCATCGATCTGTTGCTCGAGGCCTGCGCGCAGGTCAACTCGCACGCCGGGCGACCCGTCGTGCTGTTCATGACCGTGCCCGCGGGACAGTCGGGCGTGTGCCAAGGTCTGCGGCAGCGACTCGAGGAAGGGATCGGCGCGGACAGCGCGAGCGTGGGCATCTCGACCCACAACCTGATCGATCCCGACAACGATCCGATCCAGCAGGCGACCAAGCGGCTGGGGCTCGACAACAAGCCGCTCGACCGCGTGAGCGTCGTGCAGGTCCCGATCTACCTGCACGAGAAGGACGGGCTGTTCAACCTGCCCTACGAGGCCGTGCTGCGCGCGGCGGACCTCTCGCTGTTCCCCTCGTTCTACGAGCCGTGGGGCTACACGCCGGAGGAGAGCCTCGCGGTCGGCGTGCCGACGGTCACCACCGACCTCGCGGGCTTTGGACTGTGGGCCAAGGCGCAGCAACTCTCGCTCGAGGACGGCGTGTGGGTGCTCGCGCGCGCGGGCGTCAACGACGTGGACTCGGCGGCCGAGCTCGCGCGCGGCATCGAGCGCTTCGTGCAAGAGGACATCGCGCGCCCCGGCATGCGCGAGACCTGTCGTCGAACGGCCGAGCGCACGGCGTGGAGGGATCTGGTGCTGCGCTACTACGCGGCCTTCGATTCAGCCGCAGCGGCCGCGAAGGCGCGCGCAGCGCAGTTGCCCGCCACGAGCTTCCGCGCGCGCGTGAACTTGAGCGTCGCGCCGACGACCGAGGCCCATCGCCCGCGGCTGTTCAACTTCCAGGTGTCGGCCACGCTGCCGCCCGAACTCGCCGGGATCGAGCGCCTGGCGCGCAACTACTACTGGTGCTGGGACCCGCAGGCGAGCTCGCTGTTCGAAGAGATCTCGCCCGTCGGATGGACCACCGCCTGCCGCAATCCGGTCGCGTTCCTGCGCTCGGTGTTCCCCGAGGATCTGACCTCGAAGGCGGCCGACGCGGCGTTCGTGGCCAAGCTCGAGAGCGTGCTCGCGCGCTTCGACGCGTACATGGCCGCCAAGCCGACGATGTCGGTCGGCGAGATCACCGCCGAGCATCCGATCGCCTACTTCAGCGCTGAGTTCGGCGTCCACGAGTCGCTGCGCGTGTACAGCGGCGGACTGGGCATCCTCGCGGGAGACCACCTCAAGTCAGCCAGCGACGTGGGACTGCCGCTGGTCGGCATCGGCTTGTTCTACCGCGCGGGTTACCTGCGCCAGCGCATCACGGCGACCGGCGAACAACTCGCCGAGGACGCGTTCAACGATCCGCGCAACCTGCCGCTCGAGCTCGTGCGCGACGCGCGCGGCCTGCCGCTCGAAGTGCTGGTGCACATGCCCTCCTCGGAGCTGCGACTGCGCGCCTGGAAGGTCGCGGTCGGCCGCACGGACCTGTACCTGCTCGACTCCGACGTCGAATCCAATCGCCCCGAAGACCGCGCCATCACGCGGCAGCTCTACGGCGGCGACCACGAGCACCGGCTGCGCCAGGAGATCGTCCTGGGCCGCGGCGGCGCAAAGCTGCTCAAGGCGATGGGCATCCAGCCCTCGGTCTGGCACATCAACGAAGGTCACGCGGCGTTCCTCGTGCTCAGCCGCGTCGGGCAGTTGATCTCCGCGCACGGACTGACGTTCGAGCAGGCGCGCGAGTTGGTGCGCTCGAACACCGTGTTCACCACGCACACGCCCGTGCCCGCCGGACACGATCGCTTCGGCGAGGACTTGATGCGGCGCTACTTCTCGAACATCGAGAGCTGGCTCGGCGTGACGTGGGAGCGCTTCCTCGGCCTGGGCCAGACCGCCGAGGATCGCGCCAGCTTCAACATGACCTACCTCGCGCTGGGCTTCGCGGGGTTCGTGAACGGCGTGAGTCGACTGCACGGCGAGGTGTCCAAGGATCTCTTGCGCGGCTACTGGCCCAAGCTCCTCAAGAGCGAGATCCCGGTGCACGCCGTCACCAACGGCATTCACCTTCCGACGTGGACCCACCCGAGCGTGGCGGCGCTCGTGGGCGCCAGCGAACGGCCGATCTCCGGCGCCGATCTGTCCGCGCGAGCGCGACACCTCGACCTGGCCGAGTTGTGGCGCGTGCGCCGCGAGTTGCGCCGCACGCTGCTCGCGCGCGCCAAGGACAACGTCGAGCGCGCGTTCCTCGAGCGCCACGACAGCCCCGCGCTCATGTCGAGCGTGGTCGCGGGCCTGGATGAGAACGCGCTCCTCGTCGGCTTCGCCCGGCGCTTCGCTCCCTACAAGCGCGCCAACCTGATCTTCCGCGACCTCGAGCGACTGCGCGCGCTGTTCGAGCAGAGCGAACGGCCGCTGCGCGTGTTCTTCGCGGGCAAGGCGCATCCGCGCGACACGCAGGGCCAGGAGATCCTCAAGGCGGTGGTCGAGCTCACTCGCCGCAAGGAGTTCGCCGGCCGCGTGTTCTTCCTCGAGGACTACGACATGGAGCTGGCGCGCGCGCTCGTGCAGGGCGTGGACGTGTGGCTCAACAATCCCGTGCGCAACCTCGAGGCCAGCGGCACGTCGGGCATGAAGGTCTCCGCCAACGGCGGACTGAACCTGTCCGTGCCGGACGGCTGGTGGATCGAGGGCTACGACGGCCGCAACGGCTGGAACATCGGCGAGGGCCGCACCTGGCCGAGCGCGTCGCACCAGGACGAGTTCGACAGCGCCGACATCGCGCGCCTGCTGGGCGAGGAAGTGCTGCCGCTGTTCTTCGAGCGCGATGCCGACGGCGTGCCGCGGCGCTGGCTCGAGCGCTGCGTGCGCAACCTCGAGACCATTCCGACCTGGTTCAACACCGACCGCATGGTCGGCGAGTACCGCGATCGCGCGTACGTGCACATGGCGGTGCGAGCTCGCGAGCTCGGCCGGGATCGCTTCGCGCTGCTGCGCTCGCGCTCCGACCAGCGCGCGGCGCTGCACAAGTCGTTCGGCGAGTTGCGCATCCTCGAGGCGCAGGTCAGCGAGCTCGCGGGGCTGCACGTCGGCGACGCCGTCGAAGCGCGCGTGAAGGTCAAGCTCGCCGGCCTCGAGCCCGCAGCCGTGCGCGTCGAACTCGTCCTGGGTCACGCCAAGGACGGGGCCGACCTGCGCAATCCGATCCTCGCGCCTCTGGCGCCCGCGGGCGCTCCGGTCGACGGCGTGCAGCTCTTCCGCGGGTCACAGCGCGTGACGCGCTCGGGCAACTTCGCGTACGGGCTGCGCGTTCGTGCGCTGAGCAACGGACCGATCGACGAAGGGCTCGACGACCTCGTCGTGTGGGCCTGACGGCCCGCTCGAGGCAGTTTCGAGCGCGAGCCTCACGCGCGCTTGTCTCACTCGCGCGCGTCGAAGCGAGTCAGGGCGCAGACTGACGGCATGCGCAGCACGTCGCAACGGCGTCGTACTGACGTCCGGCGGCGCAATCGGCCTCGATCGATGTCGACCGGCTCGACGTGACTCGTCGAGGCTTGGCCGTGACGCACGCGCTCGCCGAGTGACGTCTCGTGCGAGTTGCGCTGCGCGTCGAACTCAGCTCACCGCGAAGCGCACGCTAGCGCGCGCGACCGGCTCGGCGTCTCACTTGGCGCGCGCTCGCGCCCACTCGAGCACGCGAGTGAAGTCGGCCGGCAGCGGGGCCTCGAAGCGCATGCGTTCCTGCGTGAGCGGATGCGTGAGCGTCAACGACTGCGCGTGCAGGCACTGACGCTTGGGAATCGGCGCGTCCTCCGCGAGTCGCACGGAGTGTCCGCCCTTGCGCCGGTAGAGCTTGTCGCCCAGCAGCGGCAGGTCGATCGACGTGAGGTGGACTCGGATCTGGTGCGTGCGGCCGCTCTTGGGCTCCGCGCGGATGAGGCTGAGTCCGGCGAGGCGCTCGAGCACGGTGTAGAACGTGCGCGCGTCTCGGCCCTGGCCGTCCGCCGCGACCGCCATGCGTCCGCTGTCGCGCGGATCGCGATCGATCGCGGCTTCGATCCAGCCCGAATCGAAACGCGGCTCGCCGTACACGAGCGCGAGGTACTGCTTCTCGACGCTGCGCTCCCTGAACTGCTGCATCAGCGCCGCGAACGCGGGCGCACTGCGCGCAAGCGCCATCACGCCGCTCGTGCCCGCGTCGAGACGGTGCACGATCCCGGGACGATCCTTGCCCTGGAGCGTGGGCAGCGCGCCGTAGCGCGCCGCAGCGAGCTCGGAGATCGATGCGCCCAAGGAGTTGGCCGTGGGGTGCGCCAGAACGCCCGGAGGCTTGTCGATCACGATCAGCGCGTCGTCCTCGAACAGCACGGACAGCGTGGCCGGATCGCCCGCTTCGACACGCACGCTGAGACGGCGCGCCAGGACGATCTCGATCTCGCACGGACCCGCGATCGGCGCTCCCGCCTTCGAGACGACTTCGCCGCCGACGCGCACCTGGCCGCGCTCGATCAGCTCTTTCAGGTAGGTGCGCGAAAGATCTGGCAACATCACAGCCAACGCGCGATCCAGTCGCGCGCTTTTCAACTCTGGCGGCGCCGTCAGGCGCACGCGCTCGAACTCACCGTCCATCGCAGATGCTGTGGTCATTGCGCACTCCGCACACCATTCCTAGCGAGCGCCGCTCGCCCGCGAAAAAGACGCGGAGCCCGTTTGCTGGGGCGCCGCGCCGCGGCCATCGCGCGAGTCGTTTCAGTCGAGCGACACACGCGACGTGATTCTCCACAGCCTGTCCACAAGTTCCTAGACGTTCGCTCTTCAGATTGCTCTTCTCCCCACGACATGCGCTCCCCCCAACGCACCGTGCTCCTCGTTGACGACGAAACGCGCACACTCGAAACCCTTGGCGCGGTCCTGGAGCGCCACGGTTTCAACGTGACACTCGCGCACTCCTCGCGCGACGCGATCGAGCTCATGGAGCGGCGGAACTTCGATGCCATCGTGAGCGATGTCCTGTTCGAGGGAGCGGCGGACGGGCTGGAAGTCTTGCGCGCGGCGCGCGAACTGCAACCTACTTCCGTGGTTGTCTTGATGACCGGCCACCCGCTGCTCGAAGGCGCAGTCGCGGCGATCAAGCGCGGCGCCTTCGATTACCTGCAGAAGCCCGTCGATCCGCTCGTGCTCGCCGCGCAGTTGCACCGCGCGATTCGCGAGCGCACTTGGGACCACGAGAATCTGGGCTTCGACGAGCTGGTCGAGATCCTGTCCGGGATGGTCGCCAACACCATCGAGCGCATCGACCCGTACACCGCGGGCCACGGCGAGCGCACTCGACGTTACTGCAACCTGCTCGCGGAGCGCATCGGCATCGACCTGCACACGCGCGAGCGACTGCAGCTCGCAGCGATCGCGCACGACTACGGCAAGATCTATCTCGACGACCTCACCTTCCTGACCAAGAAGGGGCAGCTCACCGCCGCCGAGTACCTCCAGGTCCAACGCCATCCGTTGCTCGGCGCCGAGAAGCTCGGCAACCACAGCAGGCTGCGGGAGGTCTGCCAGTGGGTCGCCGAGCACCACGAGCGCTGGGACGGGGCGGGCTACCCGTACCGTCGCCGAGGCGAGGAGATCTCCCTGCCCGGGCGGGTGCTGTGCGTGGTCGAAGTGTTCGACAGCCTCGCCACCAAGCGCTCCTACAAGGACGCCTGGGGCCTCCAGAAGGTGCTGGACTTCTTCGAGACCCAGCGCGAGCTCGCCTTCGACCCCGACGTCCTCGACGCCTTCCTCGAGCTCCTGCACCAGCACGGCGAGCGCTGGATCGCGCAGCCCGAGGTCGACCGCGAGCGCGGCAGCCAGCTGCGCAGCGTCGCCGTCTGACGCGCACCGCCCCGGAAAGGGACTGGCGCCCCGAAGCCCGCGACGGCGGCGAGGCCGCGTCGACTGGGAGACACGGTCAGGGCCGTGTAACATCCGCGGCCCTCCGGCGCGGGCCCGCGCTACGAACGGCGCGCAGCGAGCTAGTGGGCTCGGGATACCCGCTGACCGTTCCGAGGCTCCCGCGCTGGCGCTCTTCGCCCGTGCCCCCGGCCCCCAGTCCGCCGCAACGTCGCACCCCCAGTCGCCCTCCTCGTCCGCGATGCAGATTCTCCGCTCTCCGGCCGTCGCCCTGACCGCGCTCGCCCTCTCGACACTGGCTCCGAACGCCCTCGCCGCGCCGGTCCAGGCCAAGCCCAAGCTCAAGCCGCCGCCCGGGCTGGTGCTGATCGAAGGTGGCTCCACGCGCATCGGTTCGACGCCGGACGAGGTCGAGGCGCTCGGCCGTCAGAACGAGACGCTGTTCCAGCGCGTGGTGTGCGAGACGCCCCAGCACGAGATGCGCGTGGACGACTTCTTCCTGATGGTCAATGAAGTCACCAACGAGCAGTTCGCCGAGTTCGTCACCGCGACCGGCCGGCGCGCGCCGGAGCATTGGGCCGAGGCCATCATCGACGAGGCCCAGCGCGAGTTCCTGCTCGCCGATGCGGAGGCGAAGAAGCAGGCCAAAGAGGCCGGCAAGCCCTACGAGTCGCGCAAGTTCGACCGCGCCGAGTGGTGGCGCAGGAACGGCAAGGGCAAGGCCTGGCAGATCCCCAAGGGGCGCGAGACCCATCCGGTGGTCTTCGTCGACTACGACGACGTCCGCAGTTACGCGCGCTGGGCCGGTCTGCGGCTGCCGACAGAGTTCGAGTTCCAGCGCGCTGGCCGCGGTCGAGGCGCCGCGCCCTACCCCTGGGGAAACGACGCCGACACCAAGCGTTGCGCCAACGAGTCGCTGCGGCTCACCGAGGCCAAGCCTGTCGGCAGCTTCGCCGAAGGTGCCACGCCAGCGGGCGTCCACGACCTGTCGGGGAACGTGTTCGAGTGGACGTCGTCGCCGTTCGCGCCGTACCCGCGCTTCAAGGTCCTCACGCTCAACCCGCCCCCCGGCAAGCAAGGCCGCGAGATCAAGGGCGAAGTCGAATGGGACGCCAACCGTCGCGTCGTGGTCAGCGGCAGCTTCCAGACGAGCATGATCGCCGCACGCCTGACCACACGTCGCCCCACCGATCGCGATCAGTCCACCGACAGCCTGGGGTTCCGCTGCGCCGCGTCCATCGCGCCGGGAGCGGACGCCGCACTGTCGGTCATGAGCGACGACTTGCCGTCGGAGAGCCGTCCCAAGGAAGCGGTGTTCGACACCACGCGAGCGGTGGCGATCGACCGTTGGCGCACGCGTGAGGCCGCCGCCCCGATCGAGCACTACTCGGTGATCTCGGGCTACGACTACGCGCTGTTCGTGCCCACGACCGAACTCGACGCGATCTCGCCGAAGGCGCTCCTCGACCTGTCCGTCGCGCAAGGGACGCTGGCGCTCGGCGCGTTCTCGACGACGGTCCCGGTCCTCGAGCCGGCGTTGCCGGCCGGAAGCTACATCGTCGCGCTGCGCGGCGCGTCCCGCGAAGCGCCGCCGTCGCAGGACGGCGCTGACACCAAGAAGCGCGAAGCCGCCGATGGCCAGTCGAAGCCCGAGGGCAAGCCGGAGGAGACGCCGGCCGAGGCGCCGGTCGTGATCCGCACCCCCGAGGGCTGGAAGCACGACATCGACACGGTGATCTTCTACGCCGCAGACGGCACGCCCGTGACCTGGATGCCGGCGCCCCAACTCGAGTACGCGCGTCCTGCTCCGCCTTCGGTGACGATCGGCGACAGCACTCGCAAGGTGACCTCGACGGGCGCGGACGGAAAGCCCGTGACGGTGGACGAGCCCATCACGCTCGCCAACTTCAAGCTGATGTCGTACGCCAAGGTCTCGAACAAGGGCTTCGCGTTCTCGCTGCGACTCGCGTTCGCACCCGGCGCGATCTCGAACGACTGGCGGCAGCCCTGAGCGCCGCCGCAGCGCTCCTCGCGAGGCCCTAGCGGGCCCTGACGCGCCCGGCGCTCCATGCGGAACGCCGGGCGCTCGCATTCTCGGCGCTCGCAGCGACGGCCGACGCGACCGCGGACGCAGCGCTCTGCGTCCAGCAGGCGACGAGACCGCGTGAGCGGAGCGGATCGGCGCGCGCCCTGCGAGGAGATCGCGCTCCGCGTTGTGCGAGGCGCCCGCGTCGTTCCGGAGCGTCGTCAGGCCGCACGCTCGGCCTGCCCAGTCACACGCGCGGGCCTGTAGGGCGCATGTGGGCGCGTGAGCGCGCGAGGACCGTCCACGCACAGGGGCTAGCGGGGCCGGAGCGCCACGACGTCGACAAGGAAGTCGAAGCCGCCCTGTCCGGGCAACGCGCTCGCGTCCGGCGCCAGACGGATCAGCGCGCCTGGTGCGACGAGAACGGCGCCGCCGTCGTCTCGGGCAAGGCCGCGCTCGGCTCCCGCAGCGCTGAGCGCGACGAAGGGGATCTCGAGACCGCCGTCGGCCCCGAAGCGTCGCGCGAGTCGAGCTGCGCCGTCTGCGAGCCAGACGCGGCGTCGATCGGGACTGACGCACAAGTGCAGAGCGCCGCATCCCACCGGTCGCACCCAGACGGTGTTCAAAGCCTCGTCGACGAGCGCCAGCCTCCGTTGCGTCGCGGGACCTGCGACATCGAGCACGTAGAAACCCATCCGCAGCGGTCCGGGGGCTACATCCGCGATCACCCCTCCGAATTGACGCGAGATGACCATCGGCGCACCGGGCGCGAGCGAGTGACTGCGCAACCAGCCGTCATGACCGGCGACCAGCGCTCGTCCGCCATTGGCGGCGATCGCCGCGAGCGCAGGACCGACCTCCAGCTGACGGACTGCGCCGGTGGAGTCCACTTCGAGCGCCTCGCGTTGACCGTCGGGCCGACCCACGACGAGCAACGCCGAGTCGCCATCCGCGCACGCGAGATCGAAGAGCGGACCAATCCCCACCTCGACATCCACGCCGCCGCTGAGGTCGATGCGGCGCAGGAAGTGCGGACCGAGCGGACCGAGCGCGCTCGCGCTCACTGACCACAGCCGACCGTCCGCGCGGGGCTCGAGTTCGAGCGCATAGGGCATCGAGTGGCGCGCGAGCTCGAGCAAGTCCGAGTCGAGCACGACCAGCTGCCCCGCGTCACGGTCCGCGACGACGAAGCGCGCCGCTCGCACTCCGGGCTCCGTGCTGGGGTTGACGGATGCGTCGGCGCAGCGACCGGGCATCAGCGCTTCGGGGCCAGCGAGCGACGCCTCCTCGCTCTTCGCCGCCGCCTGCGCGCAATCGCCCTCAGTCTCGATGCTCGAAGCCCCGACCAGCGCGAACAGCACCCCAATCCCAATCCAAGTCCCGTGCATGCCAACCACCTCCTCGGCGGTGGCAGACCGGCGCGGGAGTTCCGCGGTCGCAGCGGAGCGCGAAAAAGTCGTCCGCAGCAGGCGCGGCGAGCGCGTGCTCGCTCAGGACGCCTCCATCGCGGAGGCGAATCAGTCGCGCAGGTCCTCGGCGCGCCAGCGGAGTGCGCCCGGAGTCGCGACTAGTTCCCCGCGCGCGCGGCGCTCCGCTTCGGATCGGAACGAGCGCCACACCAGCCACGCGAACCCGGCGGGCAGCGCGAAGACCATTCCGAGCATCACGACGATGCTCGTGTTGAGCCCCTGGGCGAGGTCACCGTTCTGGGAGGCGACCGCCTCCTTGCAGCTGTCTCAGGCATAGCCCGAGCGCGCCAGAGCCAGCACGGCAAGGCTCGGCAGCACCCAGCGCCACCTCGAGATGTTCAGCCGCGTCATGAGATCCGTCCCGTGGCCCACGAGTCTAAGGCGCCGGATTGAACTGATAGAGCGCCAGGTAGACCGCGACGCCGGTGACCGACACGTAGAGCCACACAGGGAAGGTGAACTTCGCCCAGCGGCGGTGTGCGTCCCAGCGCTCGCGGTGCGCCAGCCAGAATGTGCGCAGCACCATGGGCAGGTTGATCACTGCCAGGATCGTGTGGGACAGCAGCAAGGCGTAGTACGCGCCGCGAGTCCAACCCTCGCCGTTGAAGCGCGTGTGCAGGCCGCGCGCCACGGCGAAGTGGTAGTACAGGTAGCAGCCGAGGAAGAGCGCGCTCACCACGAACGCCGCGCTCATCAGTCGCTTGTGCGCTTCCCGGCGACCCGTCTTGATCGCGACCAGGCCCGCGACCAACAGAACCGCGGCCAGGCCGTTCAGCGTCGCGTTGAGCGTCGGAAGGTGCACGGTCGGCCGGGTCGGCTTGCGAAGCGCGCCGCAGTCCGCGGTGTGCGGACGCGGCGCGGTGCTCGCCAGCTCAGTGTTGGCCTTCGCCCGCGGCCGCCGGCGCCGGCGCGCCGTGCGGCGTGCCACGCCCCTTGGCGGGGTGATGCGGATCGAGGGCGTTGACCACTTCACCCGTCTGGTCGATCAGGTACCCGATCGGGTGGTCACGCTGTTCGTTGAACGACGTGTCGGGCATGTTCGCCGCCAGCACGATCATGACCAGCAGTGGAGTCGGCAGGATCAAGCCCCACACGATCCAGCGCTCGAACCTCATGTGCATGAAGTACATGAAGATGAGCAGTCCCTTCACCACCGCCATCAGGAGCAGTCCGCCCCAGTACAGCGCGACCGGCATCTTCAGCATGAAGCCGGTGTTGTGATGGAACGCGTAGCCCCAGAAGACTTCGACCGCCGTCAGAACGAACAGCGCGACGAAGATGTTCCAGATGCTGTAGCCGATGCCCTTGTCGTGGCTCATGGGATGGGGATGTCCGTCGTGTGCTTGGTGGAGTCGGCGTTCACATCAGGTAGACGATGGTGAACAGGAGGACCCAGACGAGGTCGACGAAGTGCCAGTACAGGCCCGCGAGCTCGACCGTCATGTACTTCTCCTGCGGGATCTTGCGGCGCATCGCGGCGATCATCACCACGAAGTTCCAGATCACACCGACGGTCACGTGCAGTCCGTGGAAGCCGGTCATGGCGTAGAAGGTCGACCAGAAGATGTCGACGTTCGGCAGGTTGCCGGCCTTGATCAGCTCCATGTACTCGTAGACCTGGACGCCGACGAAGGTGGCGCCGATCACCACCGTCGCGGCCAACCACTTCACCAGCTCGGAGTTGTTCCCGAGCATCGCCTGCTCGACGGCTTTCACCATCGTGGCGGAGCTGCAGATCAGGATGAAGGTGTTGATCGCAGTGATCAGCACCGCGAGCCGGTTCTCCGGGTCGGGCCAGGTGTCCGCGCCCATGCGCAGGACGATGTAGGCGCCGATCAGACCCGTGAAGAACATGATCTCGGTCGCGAGGAACAACCAGATCGCGAACTTGCCGCGGTGAACGGGCGGGCCGCTGTCGTAGTCGTAGATCGCGTGGTGCGGCTTGGGCGCATCCACGGCCGGATCGTAGGGAGCGATCACTGCGGTCGTACTCATCGCGGTCAGGGGGCTTTCAGGGGGTCATCCGCGCGCCGATCGAGCGCACGATGGGATCCATCAGGACGAGCGAGAACAGCGCCGGCAGGTAGGCCAGCGAGGTGTACAGGAGCACGCGAGCGCGGGGCGCGTTCTGCTTGAGCGCGAAGCCCATCGCAGCTGCGCAGTAGCCGCCGCCGAGGACGAGCGCCGCGGTCGCGTACAGCGGGCCGGCGTCGCCACGCAGCACGGGCAGCAGCGACACGGGCACGAGCGCGAGGCTGTAGAGCAGAGCTTGGCGACCCGCCATTCCCTCGCTGCCTTCCACCGCGGGCAGCATCTTCAGCCCGGCGCGCGCGTAGTCGTGGCGGTACAGCCAGGCGATGGCGAGGAAGTGCGGGAACTGCCACATGAACAGCACCGCGAACAGGTGCCAGGCCCAGGCGCCCGGCGCGCCGGCTGCGGCGACGAATCCGATCAACGGCGGCATCGCGCCAGGGATCGCGCCGACGGCCGTGTTCAACGTGCTGAGGCGCTTGAGCGGCGTGTAGACCAGGGCGTACGCAGCGAGCGTCGCCAGAGCCAGCAGAGCGGAGAGCGTGTTGAAGCGCAGCGCGAGAGCGAGCACTCCCACCAGCGCCAAACCCGCGGCCACGAACACCACGTCGCGCGGGCGGACGCGCCCAGTCACCAACGGGCGGCGCTGCGTGCGCTCCATGCGAGCGTCGACGTCGCGCTCGAGCAGTTGATTGAACATACAGGACGCGGCCGAGACGAGCGCGATCCACAGCGCTGCTTCGGCGACGCGCGCCATGTCCGCTCCGCGCCCCTGCCCCAGGAGACCACCGATGAACGCGGCGAAGCCGACCATTCCCGTGATGCGCGCCTTGGCCAGCGTGGCCCAGGCCGCCCACAGGCTCTCCACCGCGGCGACGTCGGGGACCGTGCGCGCAGACTGGCTCATCGCGCGACCTCCACCATCGACATGTCGACGTCAGCGGACCGGCTCGACTCAACGGCGCGACGGCCGCGCGCCAACCACATCGCGCTCGCGACCGATTCCTGCAGGAGCAGCGCGCCGGTGAGCACGTGCGCGGTTGCGCTGAGAGTCTCGAGCGCCGAGACCTCGGCGGTGAACCCGCCGCTCACGACGAAGATGGCGACCAGCGTCAGCAGTCCGAGGCCCAGTTGGACGCCGAGCAGCCACTGCAACCGCCTGCCGCGACGCGCGAGGATCGGCGCCCGCTCGCCCTCGCGTCGCAGGGCGCGCGCAAGTCCGAGCACCGCCAACGTCGCAACAGCCGCGAAGACCAAGTGCAGTGCGAGCGCGAACTCCGCGCCCGTGTGCCGAAGCCATGCGCCGAGCACCGTCTGCGAGTACACGAGCGCCGCGGTGATCCACGCGCGACGCGGAGCCAGCGTCGAAGGTTCGGCCTGCTGCGATGCAGGCGCGACATCCCATTCCGCTGCGCTGACCACGAGGTTCGCGCCGAGGAGTGCGAACACCAGTTGCGCGAGTGCTCCGTGGAGGAAGGCCAGGTCCTGGCTGTTCTCGAGAACGCGGAAGCCACCCACCGCGCCCTGCACACAGACGGCCAGCAAGCCCGCCCACGCCAGCATCAGCTTGCGCGCGCTGCGGGGTCGCTCGAGCGAGCGCACCACCACGTAGAGGATCGACAGCAGGCCGACGACGACTCCGACGAGGCGATGCGTGTGCTCGGCGAACGTTCCGCGATTGGCGAACCACTTCTCGAGCGGGTAGGCGAGCAAGAAGTGGTCGCCGTTCCCGCGGTCGAGCACCCACCAGCCGTCGATCGCCATCCCCGCGCGCAGCGTGGTGATGGCGCCGCCGAAGGCCACCAGGATCGCGGCGCAAAGCCAGACGCCCCGCGCGAGAACGCGCGCGAGGTTTCGACGTCGGTCGATCGGCTGTGCGCCAGCGGACATGGCTGCTTGGTGAACGCGGGCTCGCGCTAGACGGCGCGGGTCTGCGGCAGGTAGTCCTCGGCGACTTCAGGCGTGCTGTACTCGTACGGCCCGCGGTGCACCAGGAGCGGCGAGTCGAAATTGCCGTGTCCCGGAGGCGACGGCGCATCCCACTCGAGCGAGTTGGCTTCCCACGGGTTGCGACCGACCCTGGCGCCCCAGAACAGCGAGTGGAAGAAGTTCACGACGAAGAAGATCTGCCAGGCGAACATGCAGAACGCCGACAGCGTGATGAACTCGTTCAGCGGCTGCAGGTGCGCGTACACGTCGTAGGCGTACGGGTCCGCAGTGCGACGCATCAGGCCGGCCACGCCGAGCTGATGCATCATGTAGAAGGTGCAGTTCGTGAAGATGAACGTGCCGACGAAGTGGATCTTGCCGAGCGTCTCGTTCATCACGCGCCCGAACATCTTCGGGTACCAGTGATAGATGGCCGAGAAGATCGCGAACATCGAGCCGGCGAACACCACGTAGTGGAAGTGCGCGACGACGATGTAGGTGTCGTGGATGTAGATGTCGACCGGAGTCGCAGCCATCCAGATGCCGGAGAGGCCGCCGATGATGAACATCGAGACGAAGCCGATCGCGAACAGCATCGGGCTGTTCAGGCGGATGCGGCCGCCCCACAGCGTGCCCAGCCAGTTGAAGACTTTGATGGCTGAGGGCAGCGCGATCATGATCGTCGCGACCATGAAGCTCATGCCGAGCGCCGGGTTCATGCCGGACGTGAACATGTGGTGGCCCCACACGATGAAGCCCAGGCCGGCGATCGCAGCCATCGAGTAGACCATCGGCTTGTACCCGAAGATCGGCTTGCGAGCGTGCACCGCGAGGATGTCCGAGGTGAAGCCCATCGCGGGCACCACCAGGATGTACACCGCGGGGTGGCTGTAGAACCAGAACAGGTGCTGCCACAGGAGCGGCTGACCGCCCGCGGCCGCCGCCGGCATTCCGTGAGCGAACGAGTCCGGCGTGAGGTTGTTGACGATCAGGTTCGTCGGCGTGAAGAACCCGGTGTCGATCACGCGGTCGAGGAGCTGCATGATGCTCGCGGCCGTGAGCACGGGGAGCGCGAACAGCTGCAGGAACGCCGCGATCATCAGGCCCCACACCGAGAGCGGCATGCGCATCATCGTCATGCCCGGCGCGCGCATCTTGACGATGGTGGTCACGTAGTTGACCGCGCCCATCATCGAGCTCACACCGACCCACGTGAGCGACATCAGCCAGTAGGTCTGACCGCTCAGCGATCCCGGCGCTGCGCTCTCGATCGTCGACAGCGGCGGATAGCTCGTCCACCCGCCCGCGGCGTGGCCGCCCTCGACGAAGAAGCCCATCAGGATCAGCACGAACGCCGGCCACATGGCCCAGTACCCGAACATGTTGAGCTTCGGGAAGGCCATGTCGGGCGCGCCGATCATGAGCGGAATCAGGAAGTTGCCGAACGCGCCCGTGAGCAACGGGATGATCACGAAGAAGATCATGATCGTCCCATGCATCGTGAAGAGCATGGTGTAGAACTCGGGCGTGATGGCGCCGCCGGTGGCGGGGAACATCCACGAGAGTCCGGGCATCGGCTTCCACGGCCAGGCGAGCTGGTAGCGAATGGCCATGGCCATGAGGCCGCCGAGCACCAGGAACACCAGGCCTGAGAAGAGGAACTGCAGGCCGATGATCTTGTGATCGACCGAGAACACGTACTTGCGCAGGAAGCCGAGTTCGTGGTGGTCGTGATGCTCACGCATCGTGCCGGGCGCGCCCTCGCCGGGCTGGAGACCGGTCGAGTGGTGCGTGACGACGGGAGCAGCAGGTGTGGATACGGGGTTCACGTTCGCCTCACTCCTTGCCGTTGGAGAACCACTTGGCCTTCAAATCGGCCTGGTACGCTTCGAATTCCTGCGCCGAAACCACGCGCACACGTCCGGACATCTTGTAGTGGCCCCAGCCACACAGCTCCGCGCAAACCAGGTCGTAGCTGCCTTCCTTGGTCGCGTTGAACCAGACCGGAATCGTGTGGCCCGGCAACGCGTCCTGCTTGAGGCGGAACTCGGGCACGAACCAGCTGTGGATCACGTCGCGCGAGCGGAGCTCGAACACGACGTCTTCGTTGACGGGCACCACGAACTCGTACGCGGCCTCGAGATCGTCGACCGTGCCGAGCACGCCGTCATCGCCCGGATAGCGCACGCGCCAGTCGAACTGACTGGCCCAGACCTGCGCGATGGGCTTCTCGCGCGTGAAGCGTCCTTGCGTCGGGAACCCGCTCGCGAACTTGATGTTCGCGAAGGTCTCCATCTGCGTGAACGCGATCACGAGCAGCGCGACCGCGGGGATCGCGGTCCAGATCATCTCGAGCTTGTGGCTGCCGTGCGTGAACACGCCCTTGTCGTGGCGCTTCGCGGAGTACTTGAAGACGAACCACGCCAACGCCACCTCCGTGACGATGAACGTGAACGCCACCATGTACATGATGAAGTTGAACAGCCAGTCGATGTCCGGGGCGAACGTCGAGTACGCCGGCGGAAACCACCAGTTGTGTTCCGCAGCCGTCATGAAGGTGTAGACCCCCAGGATCGGAACCGCGATGAGCAGGAGGAAGGCGATCAGTCGCATGGTCGTCTTGCGGTTCGCTTGGGGCTAGTGATCGGCGTTGGCCTTGGAGTGCGAAGAAGGCCGCACGCGCGGCGCCTCGGAGAGTGAGCCGACGTAGTGCACGAGCGACCAGATGTCGTCGTCGCTCATCGTGGAGACGGCCGCCGGCATGGGAGTGCCGTTGATGCCGTTCTTGACGCGGTAGTAGATGTCGATCGGGCGTCGCCCGCCGCGGAAGATCCCCTGGCGCAGGTTGCGCGGCAGGATCTCGTTGCCCCAGTCGTCCTTGTACGCCGGGATCGTCTCGCCGGTCTCGGGGTGCTTGGTGAACGCGCTGGCGCCGTCGCCGCGCCCTTCCGCGCCGTGACACGAGAAGCAGTTGCCGGTCGCGGCGTCCATGAACAAGGTCTTGCCGCGCTCGATGGACTCCTTGGTCGGCGCGGGCACGGCGCCGTCGAACTCGGTGTGCTTGTCAGCCGCCTTGCTCCACTTGTCCCAGATGGCGGAGAACGACTCGAGCACGGCCTCGGCCGAGAGCGCGTCATCGTTCAGGTACGTGTTGACCAGGTCACGCTCCACCATGCCGCGCATGGAGAGCAGACGCACGTAGTCCACCAGACCGTGGATCTCGGCCTGCGAGAAACGGCGGAACGAGGGCATGGCCGTTCCGGTCACGCCCTCGTCGAGGATGCGGTAGAGGTCGACGCGGCGCGGCGTCGACTTGTCCTTCATCGAGGTGAACTTGAACACGCCGGCGCGGTAGTCGCGCGGCCTGGGGTTGAGGAAGCGCGCGGTGGGTCCGTCTCCGCCGCCCTCCGCGCCGTGGCAGTGCAGGCACTGCTGGCGGTAGAGCTCGGCCGAGTCCCGCAAGGTCGGATAGAAGTCGACCAGCAGCGCCTTGGCCTCGGCGCTGAACTCCGCGTCGCGCGCCTCGGCGGCCTTGCTCGCGAGGTGCTCCGACCAGCGCGCGCGCAGGTCCGGCATCCAGCTCGGCAGCACCACGTCGTCGAACTTGCCCGCGTCGATCAGGGCGAGCTCACGACGGAAGTCCCGCTCGTTGTCCGCCTTGATGGCCGCGAGCTCTTCGTCGCTGAACTCGCCGCCGCCGTTGTCGTCTGCTGCGTAGGTGGGCCAATTGGGATCGAAACCGTCGTCGACCCACTGCGCGGTCCGCAGGATGCGCGGATTGGAGGGAGTGCCGAACAGCATCGTCAGCGAACCGGCGATGTGATCCTGCTCGGCGAGCGGCAGGAGCGGCTCCCCCGCTTCATCCAGGGCCGTGGTGGTCGGCGACAGCGAGTAGTGGACGACCGGATCGGCGGGCTCGGACGCGAGATCGAGCTGACAGCCCGCGCCGAGCAGTGCGGCCGCGGCCAGGGCGTACAGGCAGGGTCGGATGCGCATCGACGTCGATGGGACGGGGTCGAGGTGGAACGACGCGAACGCGACGGCGGCGCGGCCGGGTGCGCAGGGCGCGCCCGCAGACCACGCCCCCAACGCGTCGGGTCCGGACGGAGGGGTGAGGAGTGCCTGCAGGCTGGCGGAGGTTCCGGACCGTTGCGTCTGGAACTCGTGGAGACTGCAAAGACTGCGTCAGCGTACGCGCGACGGGTACCGAGTCAAGAATCGGAGAGTCGGTCACTGTGCGCATGGACGGCGCCCTACGGACTATCCTCCGACCGCCTCCCCCGCCGTCAGCTCCAGCTCTGCGCGGGCCGACCCCACCCTCACTCGCCTTCGCGCACGGCCGCACCTACGTGAACGACTCCGCCCTCCTCAAACACCACCTCGACCACGGCGCCACGCTCGCGTCGGGAACTCCTCCGTTTGTGCTGTTTTTCGACGACGTCCCGCGCGAGTACCGGGCTGCGCGCGAGAGCTGCGCGATGGTCGACCAGACCGATCGCGGCTGCGTCGAGCTGCGCGGCGCCGACGCAGCAGTGTTCCTGCATCGCTTGACGGCCAACGAGGTGCGCAAGCTCGCGCCGGGGCAAGGCCTGCGCAACCTGCTGCTCTCGAGCAAGGGCAAGGTCTTGTTCGACTTCGACCTCAGCGTCGAATCCGATCGCATCCTCCTCTCGACCTCGCCCGGACGCGCCGCCGCGCTGCTCACGGCGCTCGACACCTACCTGTTCAGCGAAAAGGTCAGCTTCGCCAACCTCACCGAGTCCCACGCGCCGATCGCGCTGTGCGGTCCGCGAGCGGACGAAGTCGTCGAGTCCGTCTGCGCCGTCCGCCCGCCGCAAGAGATGAATGCGCACGCGATGGCGCAGTTCGACGGCGCGCCGGTGAAGCTCACGCGCACCCCCGTCGCCGGAAGCCTCGGGCTGCGCGTCGACGCCGGCCCCGAGCGCGCCGAACGGCTGTGGTCTGCGCTTCAGGCCGCGGGCGCGGCGCCGATCGGCCGAGTCGCCTACGACAGCCTGCGCGTCGAAGCCGGTTGGGCCGAGCCGGAGGTCGACATCGACGACAGCGTCTACCCGCAGGAGGCGCGCCTCGAGCGAGCCTTCTCGCTCGACAAGGGCTGCTACATCGGCCAGGAAGTCGTGGCGAAGATCGACACGTACGGCGGACTCAACAAGCGGCTCGTGGCGCTCGCGTTGAGTCACGACGACCCGATCCCGCGCGGCGCGCGCCTGTGGCGCGAGGACGGCGGCGAGTGGCGCGACCTGGGCGTGAGCACTTCGTGGGCGTACTCGTTCGAACTCGACCGCGGGCTGATGCTGGCGTACGTCAAGCGACGTCATCAGGCGGTCGGCACGCGCTTTCGGGTCGGGAGCGTGGAGTCCGCGCTGGCCGAGGCGACCGTGGTCGCTCTACCCATCCGACCGGATGCGCTGCCGCCGACGGGCGAATTCGAGTAGCGCGCGGGATCAGCGCGGCTTCGAGCCCTTGATGACCGCTCGAAAGCTCTCGGACGTGCCCTTGTAGCGCACGAGTTCGACGGACACGTCGAGCGTGACGGGTCCCGCCGGAACGCTGCCGCTGATGGCCACCGGCACGCCCGACTCCGGGTGCATCCAGATCGAGATCGAGCCGCTCATTCCGAACAGGCCCACGAACTCCTCGGCTTCCTTGCCGTCACCCGAGGCCCGCGTGCGGAGCAGGACTTCGACGACATCGAACTCACCCGCGGCCGTCTTGCGGCGACCGCGGCGACCGCGCGACAACTCCACGTCCCACAGCTTCTCGCGGTCGAGCAACGTGAACTGCGCGTCGGCGCGGCCCTGCTCGACCATCGTGCGCGCCAACATCACGGCGC
This sequence comes from uncultured Planctomycetia bacterium, assembly GCA_938003765.1. Classification (GTDB taxonomy): domain Bacteria; phylum Planctomycetota; class UBA1135; order UBA1135; genus WYBT01. The sequence continues at coordinate 18,615 of CALKYE010000114.1, read as the reverse complement.
TCACCATGTCCAAGACTCCGTCTGGCGTGCTTCGCACGCGCGGCGCGCGCCACAGCCGGTGTTCTCCGCGCTTGCAGCCGCTGCAGTGCGCGGCGTCCTGCCAGGGCCAGGTCGACTTGACGAAGTGAGCGCGGTCGTCGCAGCCCTTGCAGTGACCATCGGAGCGGTAGCTGGAGCTCGGTCCCTCCGGGGACCGGCCGATCAAGAGTTCGCGGCGACGATTCTCCGTCCCGGTCTGCACGGTGGTGTGCACGAGGCGCGGGTCGAGCTGCGGGAGCACGCGCGTCGTGATGATCTCCTCGACCGTGTACACCGCGTAGCTGCCCTCGGCCTTGGCCGTCACGACGGCTTGCTCGAGCGCGCTGTCCGCGCCGTCGCGCGTCACGGAGACGTCCGGGAAGTACGGCTCCACCTTCGAGGTCATCGTGACCTTCCCGACCGAAGGGCTCCCGAGCACTCCCAAGTTCAACTGAACGCTGTACTCGAGCTTCTCGTCGCGCGGGAAGCGGATCGGCTGCCGCCCTTCGCCGCGTTCCATGACGAACGGCCCGCGAGTCGCTCGCGCCGCGATCGCTTCAGTCTCGCGCGGATCGGCGTCTTGGAGCGCCGAGAGGAATCCGAGCAGGGCGATGGCGCCGACCAGGCGTCGCGACGCGCCGACGAACCCGCTCCAGCGACTGGGCAGCTTCAGGAGCGTCGTCGTGCGAATCACGGAGTGAAGGTGGCGCGGAGCGCGAACGGCGCCCGGAGCTACGAGCCGCAGGTTCTAACTCGTCGGCGCTTGCAGTTCGACCCGTCTCTGCGCTTCACGCTCGGCGACGCGCACCGGCGGCAGTCGCTCCGCGCGCGCCTGGCGCAGGAGATCCGACACGACGGCGCCGACGCGCGCGGCCACGGCCTCGACGGACACGCGTTCGCCGGAGAGCTCGAACGTGGCGCCGCGGATCAAGGCGCCCGCCGAGATGGCGATGTCGGGGACGTAGAGAACACCGCGCTCGTGCAGGCCGTCGCCGTGCTCGGTCGACACGAGGATGTTGTTCGCGGCGCCTGCGATCACTCGACAGCGCGCGCGCAGCAACGTCACGTCGTGCACCACGCCTCCCAGCGCGCAGGGCGCGAACACGTCACAGGGAGTGTCGAACTGAGACGCGGTCGAAACGAGCTCGATCCCGAGCTCCTCGGCCACGCCCGCGGCGCGCTGATCGTCGACGTCGACGCCCATGACCCGCGCGCCGAGACGTCGAAGCTCGCGAGCCACGCGCGCGCCGACCTCGCCCAGGCCCTGCACGAGGATCACGGCGCGCGGCCAATCCACCGCGCCGTCGAGGTGCTCGAGAGCCGCGCGGATGCCCGCGACCACGCCGGCGGCGGTGCACGCGGCGAGTTCGCCGGGGCCGGCCGGACCGGGGTCGGTGACGAAGCGTGTGCGCGCGCGCACCAGAGCCAGCTCACGCTCTCCGGTCCCGACGTCCGGGCCGCTGAACACCCGTCCGAAGCGCTGCTCGAGGATCTCGCCGACGAACTCGTACGCGCGATCGAGGTCCAAGCCGGCGTGATCCATCAGCACGATCTTGGCCCCGCCGGCCGGCACCCCCGCCAGCGCGCACTTGTAGGTCATCGCCTGGGCCAGGCGCAGCACGTCCCGAACGGCGCCGTCCGCGTCCAGGTAGCGCCAGCGGCGAATGCCGCCGAAGGCGGGCCCGAGCCTCGTCGAGTGCACGGCCACGATCGCGCGAGCGCCACTGCGTCGGTCCGTGTGAGCGCTGAGCTCCTCGAAACCGCCGCGCTCGAGTTGTTCGAAGATCTCGAAGTTCATGGGAGCTGGAACAGCGGGTCAGTCTACGCGTCCGCCCCTCGTCGTCGCGCGGCGGAACGGCGGCGTGACTTCAGCGAGGACGCGCGGGAAGATCCGGCGCCGCGACGCGTCACTCCCCGCCCCTCATCGCCACCCACCGGTTCCCATGGTCGATCGACGACAGCCCCTCCTCCTCATTCCGCTGCTGTTCGCGTTCACGCTGAGCGCCGCGTGCGCGTCGAGTTCGAACAAGTCGGCGCAGCCGGAGAAGGCCACGCTCATCGCCGAGCCGCCGCTGGAGCCACTCGGCAAGCTGCTGGCGGACTTGGACGTGCAGATCCAGCGCTGGAACGCGTTGACGCTCACGGCGACGACGCCGGCGCACAAGCGCGAGGCGCGCATGCTCGAGGCGGTCATCGTGGAGACCAGCAGCCGGCGCCGCGACGAGCTCATCGCAGCGCTCGAATCCGGGCCGCCCATCAACCGCATCCGCGCCGCTGGCGCGTTGGGGTTCACGCGCGCCATCGAGGCCCAGAGCCCGCTGTTGGCGGCGTTGCACGACCCGCATCCCGACGTCGTGCACAACGCGCTGATGTCCCTGTCGCTCCTCGGACGCGCGGACACTCCAGTGGACGAGATCTGTGCGCTCATGGCGGACCATTCCGATCCGCAGACGCGCGGCCAGGCGGCGTACGCGTTGCGCTCGATCCTCGCAGCCGGCGCGACCAGCCAGGTCGCGGTAGGAGTTGCGCGCCGCGGATTGAACGACACGGAGCCGTTCGTGCGCTCGCAGAGCGCGCTGAGCCTGGGCCTGCTGAAGGACGGCGCGTCGACGCCCGTGCTGCTCGACAGGCTCTACGACCCGGTGCCGCTCGTCGCCGACGCGGCCAGCGAAGCGCTGGTGGCGATCGCTTTCGGCGAACCGCAGAACAAGGGCGCGATCGCGCGCGGATTCGTCGAGGCGAGCACGCGCTCGGACGCGCTCGTCAAGCGCCGCGCGCAGAACGCCCTGGTTCGGCTGTCGGACGTCAACTACGGGGACGATCTGAAGCTTTGGACCGAGTGGGCTCAGCGCTTGCCTTGACGCGAGCGGCTCGAGAGTTGTCGCGCGAGAGCGTCGTGCGCCGTTCGCGCATCCGCAGGCGCTGCCGGCGAGCTGTCGATCCCGCCTGACGAGAGTCCGTCGCGCGGCGAGCGGGTTCTGCGGGCGAGCTACACTCCGTCAGTGACCAGGACCTCGCACACCTCCGTCAAGGCTGGGCGTTTCAAGGAATCCGTGATCCGCGAGATGTCGCGGATCTGCACGCGCGAAGGCGGCGTCAACCTCGCGCAGGGATTCCCCGACTTCCCCGCGCCGCTTCCGATGAAGGAGGCCGCCTGCGATGCGATCCGCGCTGACGAGAACCAGTACGCGGTCACGTGGGGCGCGCCAGCGCTTCGCGCGGCGATCGCTGCGCGGACGAGCGCTTACAACCAGCTCGCGACGGACGCGGACACCGATGTCACGGTGTGCTGCGGCGCGACCGAGGCGATGATCGCCGCCATGCTCGCCGTGCTCGATCCCGGCGACGAAGTGATCGTGTTCGAGCCGTTCTACGAGAACTACGGCCCGGACTGCATCCTCGCGGGCGCCGTTCCGCGGATGGTCAAACTGCGCCCGCCGCATTGGGCATTCGACCCCGACGAGTTGCGCGCCACCTTCGGACCGAAGACACGCGCGATCGTGGTGAACACGCCGCACAATCCCACGGGCAAGGTGTTCTCGCGCGCCGAGCTCGCGCTCATCGCCGACGAGTGCATGCGACACGACGCGCTCGCGATTACCGACGAGATCTACGAGTACATCCTCTACGACGGCGCGGAGCACGTCTCCCTGGCGACGCTGCCCGGCATGCGGGAGCGCACGATCACGATCAGCGGACTGTCGAAGACCTGGAGCGCGACCGGTTGGCGCATCGGCTGGTGCGTTGCGCCTCCGACGATCACATCGGCGATCCGCAAAGTGCACGACTTCCTCACGGTCGGCGCGCCCGCTCCGCTGCAGCGCGCTGCGGCCAGCGCACTGGCCTTTCAGGCGGAGTACTTCGAGCGCTTGGCGACCGAGTACGGCGCGCGACGCCAACTCCTCAACAGCGCGCTGCGCGCCGTCGGCTTGCGCACGTTCGAGCCGAGCGGGGCTTACTACACGATGTGCGACTTCTCCGCACTCAGCACCCTCGACGACGTGACGTTCGCGATGGAGCTGGTGCGCAACGGCGGCGTTGCGGCCGTGCCGGGATCGAGCTTCTTCCTGGAGCCGCGCGATGGTCGCAACCTGATTCGCTTCTGCTTCGCCAAGCAGGCCGCGACGCTGGAACGCGCCGCAGCGCTGTTGGCTCAACGCCTGGGATCGCGAACGTGACCCCCGTGTGGGTCACATGGCTGGCTTCGCTCGCGGCGTTCGTCGCCGTGCAGCAGGCCGAACCGACGACGCCGCGCCCAGAACTACCCGCTCGCCGAGCCGTGGCGGGAATCGCCGGCTTCCAGAGCGTGTCGTCAGTGCGCTACGCCGAGGCCCCGGAGGTGGATCACGAGCTCACCTGCACCTACGTGTTCCCTGCGCGCGGGCGCTGGCAGCTCTGGGTGCCCGAACAGCCGCAGCTGGGTCGACACGTCGAGTACCGCCACGGCGAGCGCTTCTTCGAGCTTCCGCAGTCCGCGGATCGTTCACGCGAGGTGCGACGGCGCCCGGAGTCGGAGTCGGAATGGAGAGCGAAGTGCGAGCTCCACGAACTCAGGCTCGCGTTGTTCCTCTGGCCCGACGGCATCGAGTGGAAACCGGACGGAGCCGACCGGCGCGCCAAAGGCGAGTGCGGACGGGACCTGCTCGCGAAGCTCGACGCGCACGGACGACCGACGCAGGTCGGCTTCGCGCCGGAGCTCGACCGCGTCGACGAGGAGCTGCGCGTCTCGTCCTGGCGCGAGCAGCGAGGCAGGTCGTGGCCGGCCGACGTCGAGTTCTGGCGCGCGGGGCAGCTCGTCTGGAAGGAGCGCGTGACCAGCGTCGCGACGCAGATCTCGCTGCTCGACTCCTACTTCCTCCCGCCCGATCGAAGAGCGGAAGCGTCGACGCAACTGGTTCCGTCGGTGCTGCACTTCGACGCTCCGGAGCAGACCGAAGCTCGCGAGTCCGTGACGGGTGTGGTGAGTTGGAGCGAAGCCCAAGCGCGCTGGGATGCGCTGGCGGTGCGGATCGACGGCAAGCTGCCCGCAGGCTGGGAGCGGCTCTCCACCGTGGCGTACGAACTCAACCTTCGCGGAGAGGTCACTGCGGTCATCGTGCGGCTGCGCGGCCGGGGAGTCCCGCCTGAGTTCTCGTCGAGCACTCCCGCATGCCAGGCGCTGACCACTTCGATCGAGTGGCCGGCGACCGAGTTGGCGCCCGCGCTGCGCCGACTCGACGACGCGACGCCGAAGGAAGCGAAGGCCGTGCGCCGACTCGTCACGTTGCGCGGTGACCAGCGTGCTCCGGCGGGCGCCGATCTGACGGTGCTGATCGAGCGCGAGCACTGAGCACGCGTCCAGAGGCGCTCGTCGCGACCATTGGCGCCGATTTTGCGCCTAAAGCTCTGATCGTTCGGATCCTGACCTAATCAGAGGACGCAATGAAATCCCGAGACGCGCGATACGCATCGACACTGATCGCCGCCCTGTTGGCGCTGGCGCCCCAGACGGCTTGGGCGCAGCAGCGCCCGGGGAACTCCGGCAGCGGTCGCGGCTCCGCCCCCTCTCGCCCGGCCCCACAAGCGCCCTCACGACCCGCTCCGCAAGCCCCGTCGCGTCCCGCGCCGCAGGCGCCCTCTCGGCCCTCGCCGCAGGCGCCTTCGCGCCCCGCTCCGCAAGCGCCCTCGCGTCCTGCGCCGAGTCGCCCCAGCAGCACGCCTTCGTCGCCGTCACGGCCCAGTGCGACTCCTTCCGCGCCGTCGCGCCCTTCGTCTCGCCCCTCGCAGCCCGCGCCGAGCGCACAACCGGCCCCCGATCAGCGCCCCAGCGGCGGGCGAACCAGCGGCGTCGTGCCGCCGAGCGCTCAGCCCTCCGGACGTCAGCCTTCCGCGGGGGCAACGCCGCCGTCCGCCAGCGAACCCGTCCGCCCGTCCAGCCGCCCGACGGCAGGCACACGGCCTCGCCAACCCGCGGCGACTCCGAGTTCGCCGCCGATCTTCGAGGCGCTGCCCAAGCGGCAACCGTTCCCGCGGGTGCAGCCCGCTCCCGCGCGCCCTGGTTCGACGCAGCCCAGCGCGAGCCCGGCGCCGCTCGCTCCGTCCTCGCGACTTCGCCCAGCTCGGACCCCTTCGCCCAGCGTCGATCGTCCGGCGACCGGCGCAACTCGTCCCTCGTCGCCAGAGACTCCGGCGACGGGCTCGACGAAGCCCATCGATCGGACTCGCATCCTGGAGCGCTACCGGCGACCGACGGTCGACGCGGGGAAGCCCGCGGCTGTCGCCCCGGACAAGGCTCGCCCCAGCGCCGACGACGTCACTCGGGCTCGCGAGGAGCACCGCGATCGCCAGCGCGAGTCCGTCGCGAACAAGCGCCGCGATCAACGCGCCAGCGAAGCGGCCCACGTCCAACGCGCGCGCGAGGAGTATCGAGCCGCGCAAGCGAGCAAGGTCGCTTCCAAGCGCGGTGAGTGGCGGGCCGAGGAACAGGCGCGACTCGATCAGCGTCGCGCGAACTACGCCGAAGCTGCGTCACGCGAGTACCGCCGTCGCACTCAAGCGCCCGGTGAGAGCCAGCAGCAGCTCGAGCGTTGCGGGACCCAGTTCGCCCGCTGGCACGGGTACGGAGTCGGGCTCGGGTTGGGCCTGGGGTTCTCCTGGTGCTCGCCGTACGGCTGGTACTGGAACTCCTACTGGAACAACTGCTGGCCGGGCGCTGGCTGGTGGTGGAACGGCTGGAACAACGTCTCGTATTGGGGCTGGGGCTGGGGCCTCGGCGCGTACTCCTACTCTTGGTGGTGCCACCCGCTGTCGCTGAGCTATCGCTGCTGGTGGGGCGGCTGGCCGACCTGGAACAGCGTGTGGTGGCCGGGCGGCTACACCCAATACTGGAGCGCAGCGCCGGTCTACTACTCGAGCCTGCTCGTCGACTCGACCGCGAGCGACTCCGATTCCGTCGTCATCTACGTGGACGGCGCTGATCGCGTCGAGGTGTCGAATGGCGACGGCTCGACGACGGTCGAGACCAGCGGCGAGGCCGTGCAATACGCGGGCGAAGCAGCTCCCGCGGGCGACGGCGCCGTCTCTCGAGTGCTCGAGCGCGGCCCCGACACGCTCTCGCGCGCGGCCAACCAGCACCTGGCGCTCGGCGACGCGGCGTTCCGCGAACGTCGCTACGCGGATGCGGTCCACTTCTACGCCAAGGCGATCGAGTACCGGCCCAACGACGGCGTGATGTACCTGGTGCTGGCGGACTCGCTCCTCGCCACGGGTGACTATCACTACGGAGCGTTCGCCCTGCGGCGGGCGCTGGAGCTCGACCCCACGCTCGCAGAGAACGACATCGACAAGCACGAGTTCTACGCGAACCCGGCGGAGTTCGACGAGCAACTGCAACTGCTCGAGCGCTTCCTGTCCGACCACCCGGGCGACGCCGATGCGCGACTGCTGCTCGCGGCCAACTACCTGTTCGGCCGCAAGCCGGCGCTCGCGATCGACCTGCTCGAGTCGGGCGCCAGCGCGGCGGTTCGGAACGAAGCCGCTGGCCAGTTGATCCTTGCGGCGGCGAAGCGCGCACGCGGAGAGCGCTGAGGCGCGCGAGAGCGACGACGCGAGCTCGCTTCGGCCGACTGCCGAGGCGAGCTCGCTGCACTTTCTCAGGCCGGGGCGTCGGAGCACGACGGCGACCGCTCGCCGGTGAGCTGGACTCGACGCGTCATGGAGCGCGAGCGCTCCGCAGGGTTGCTCCGATGCGCGGCTAGCCCAGCGTGATCTCGCGTGGTCCGGCGTCGGGGCCGAAGAGGGCGACGCCGGGACGCCGGCCGAAGCGTTCGTCGAACGCGCGGGCGACGTCCTCGAGCGCGTGCTCGGCCCCCGCTCGCTCGACGAGCATGACCACGCATCCGCCGAATCCGGCGCCCGTGAGTCGTGCTCCGCACACGGCGGACGACGCCGCGGCGGCGTCGACGAGACAGTCGAGCTCAGGCGCCGAGACCTCGTACAGCTCGCGCAGCGAGCGATGGCTCTCGAACATCCGCGCGCCGAAGGCTCGGACATCCCCCACCATCAACGCCTGGCGCGCTGCAAAGGTGCGCTCGACTTCGCTGACGACGTGCCGGGCGCGTCGCGCGAGTTCCGCGGGCAACTCGCGTTCGTGAGCGTCGAGCACCGCCGCCGGGATGTCGCGGAGCACCTGCGCGTCGGGACAGTGCGCACGCAGACGCTCGAACGCCTCCGCCGCCTCCGCGACACGCTGATTGAAGGCGCTCTGCGCCAACTCCCGGCGCACGAGCGAGTCCGCGACCGCCACGGCGTAGCGCTCGTGGTCGATGGGCAGGTGCTCGTAGCTCGAGTCCTTGCAGTCGAGCCACAACAGCCGACCCGACTGCGCCAGTCCGACCGCGAACGGGTCCATGATCCCGCAGCGCACTCCGACGAACTCGCGCTCCGAGTTGAGCGCCAGCTCCACGCGCTGCAGCGCCGTCAGACCGACGCCCCACACTTGATCCAGGACGTACGCCGTTCCGACGCAGATCGAGGCGGAGGACGAGAGCCCGGCGCCGACCGGGAGATCTCCGCCGAAGAGCATGTCGACACCGCCGCCAGCGCGGCCGCGCGCGGCGAGCTGCCGCAGGACACCGAGCGGGTAGTCGAACCAACGTCCTGCGCGCTGGTGAGCGAGCCGATCCAGACGCGTCTCGAGCCATCCCGACTCCGAGGTCGACGCAAACCGCACCAAGCGGTCGGAGCGCGCGGCCACGGCGAAGAACGTGCCTCGATCGATGGCCATCGGCGCCACCGGCCCGCCGTTGTAGTCCAGGTGCGCGCCCATCAGGTTGACGCGGCCCGGCGAGAAGAACAGCGCCTGCGGACGGCGACCGAACTGCTCCTCGAAATGCAGCGCGTGTCGCTCGAGCGCCGCGCGCAACTCGGCCTGGCGCGTCGCCTCCGCGGCGCTGTCGAGCTGCGACTTTCGGGGAGCGTGCATTGGCGAACGCAGAATAGCGTTCCACGACATCGGTTCACCTGCGCTGCTCGACCCGCGTCAACGTGCTTGGCGCGTGCGCTCGCGGCGCGTTATGGTTCAGCAGATGGGTCGACCTCAGCCCGCCCGTGTCCTTGCCGCTACTGCGCTGGCGCTCTCACTCGCCGGTTGCGCCAGCATCGATCTGACCCGCGAAACCCAGTCGTCGGGCAGCTTCGTCTCGAAGGGCTTCGCGTTCACGATCGCATCGATCGACATCCCGCGCCCCGCGCTGCTCATCGCGCGCGACAACGCAGTCGACGCGCGCCTGACGAACATGCGCGTGACGCACAGCTCCGTGACCCCCGACCTCGGCTGGTGGGACTGGCTCTTCGACATCATCGGCGTGCGCTGGGCGACCATCGAGGGCACCTGGGGCTTCTCGGGCGCCGAAGCGGGAACCACGCCGCCGGCTGACGGTTCCGCTCCGGGCTCGCGCTGACCAGCGCTCCGCCAGACGGGCCTGCGCGCTAGCGCTGTGACGCGCCGAGCGCCGCGACCACGCGCGCGATCGCCTGCTCGAGGTCGATCCGCCCGTCCAAGTGCTCGTTCCACGGCGCACGCACGGCTTGCGCAGCGGCGCCGAGTCGCTCGTACATGCCCTCGAGCTCGCCCAGGTCTCGATGCTCCGCGTCGAACACCCGGCGCACGATCCACGCGCCGGTCACGAACACGACGGCGTGAGCTGCGTCGCGTGAGAGTTTGCTCTGCGGATCGACGCCCGCTGCCGCCAACGCTGCGCGCAGCCGCGCACTGGCGCCTCGCGGGCCCGACTCGAACGCCTCGAGCGCGTGACACGCTTCGTGCACGATCGCCTCGAGCAGCGCCGAGCCCTCGCGCTTCTCCGTCCCGACGCAACACATCGCCCCCTCGCGTGTGCGGTGGGTGATGGCTCCAGGCCAAGGCGCCCGCGCGACGAGGTAAACGGGCACGCTGGCGCGCGGATCCGTCAGGCCGAGAGCGTCGACGCTCAACTCGAGCGCGACAGGAGCGAGAGCGCCGAGCTGAACGCGCAGCGGTCCGACGCGAGCCTCGATCTCGCGCTCGTGCTCGGGCCAGACCTTCTGCGCGTGGAACGACTCGAGTTCCTTCATCGTCGCCGCCCAGCGCTGCGCGAGCGATCGGAGTTCGAGCGCGCGTCCGCCGGGCGCGTCGAACCTCTCCGGCAGGCTCTCCACGCGCGCGGCGAAGTCCTCCGCCGTCGCGCAGCCAGACAGACGCCCCTCGATCAACGACCACAAGAGCGGCGAGCCCAGCGCCGTCTCGATCTCGCGCGCCGCGACGACCGCGGATCGGATCGACTCCGGAAGCTGCTCGACATCGCCGCTGAGCAGCGTGCGCGCCCACTGCTCGAGATCGACCAGCGGTTCGATCCGCAGATCGAGGCGCGAGCGCGGTCCGCGATCCTCGCGCCGCAGCAAGAGGAAGCCCGAGTTGGTGGCCACGGGACCGATCAACACGCCCGGCGGCGTGACGAACGCCCGGTCGAACAGCTCCGGCATCCGAGTCGCGCCGCGGCGCACCCAGCCGCAGTCGCCGCCGACCTCGCGCAGCCCCGCGTCGTCGGTGTGCTCTCGCGCAAGCGCCGCCATGTCCGCCCCACGTCGCAAGCGCGTCGCCAGCTCGGCGGCCAGGGCCTCGGCAGCGTCGAACGTGCGCTCGACCTGGGGCGGAGCGCCCGCGGCGCCGTCGTACGAGATCCAGATCGCCCGCACGTGCGCCCACGCATCGTCGCGCAGCCGCGGATCGACAGCCTCGACGCCGACGCGCTGGAGCACGTGGTAGCCGAGCGGCGTGGCGAGAGGACCGACGATCTCCCCCACGCTCGCAGCGAAGGTCGCAGCGCGCAGTCCACTGTCGTGCGCGCCGCGCTCGAAGATCGCGAAGTCACCGCCGCGGAGCGCGCTGGCGCGATCCGCCGAGTGTTCGCGGGCGAGTTCGGCGAAGTCACCGCCGCCGCGCGCCAGCGCCGCAACCTTCTCCGCCTGCGCACGCGCAGCATCGCTCGAGCCGCTGATGAAGATCTGGCGGCACGCAGCTTCGGCTTCGATGCGCTGAACCAGCCACACGCCGCCGGGGCCTTCGATCGGCGGCGCCATGCCGCCAACGCTCAAGCCCGCGAGCGCGGACTCGATCTCCGGCGCGAGCAGGCCGGGCGGGAAGATCCCGACCACGCCGGTGCGCGTGGTGTGGCGACGGAGCGCGGAGGCCTGCGCCAGCTCGACGAAGTCCCGCGCTGAGCGCAGTCCCGCGAGCAACTGACGCGCAGCGGCCTGCGCTGAGCCGGGGCGCTCAGGCTCGTCGAGCACTCGCACGGCAGCGACGGCGCGAGTGTCCGGCGGCGCCTCGCCGAGGTGCAGCGGAGCTACGAGAACGGAGGTCTGCAGGAGCAGCGCAAGTGCGATCGGCATCTCGAACCTCACTCAGTCGCCGACGCGCGGCGCGGTGTAGCTGGCCGACGGGTCCACGCGCTCGGTCATTCCAGCCTCCCACAACGCGCGGAAGAAGCGCTCAGCTCGCGCGGGGCACTCACCGCCTTCGAGGAACACGCTCGCGTTGCGGCTCTGCTCGAAGTAGTCGCGCTCCCAGTTGCTGGTGCCGAGCCACAGGCGGCGCCCGTCGACGACCATGTACTTGGCGTGGATCACGCGCGCGAACGGCACGTGCCCGCTCGAGTGCGGCGGCACGCTCGCCATGCGCACCTCGACGTTCGCGAGAGGCTCGAGGCTCTGCAGCCCTTCGATGGTCCCCTTGCGCTTGCCCCAGTCGGCGACGAGCAGGCGCACCCGCGCTCCACGCGCGGCCGCTCGGCGCAGCGCGCTCTCCAGCACGTCCCAGTAGCCGTGCTCGCGCGCCGTCGCTCGATAGGTCAAGAGCTGCACGTCGACGCTGCGCTCCGCCGCATCGATCCAGCGCACCAGCTCCGGCAAGTCCCACCACGCATCGCTGGGCAACGCGGAGCGCGGACTGAAGAGGTAGCGCAGCGTCGTCTCGCCGAGCACGTCCGACTGGGGCGGCCGTGCGGCGAGCGGCGCGAACACGTCGCGCGGGTTCGCGCCCCCGGCGACCGCCCAGTCCGCCTCGAAGATGGTTCCGAAGCTCGTAGCCGCGCCGCCGGCTCGCACGCGCAGTCCGAGTTCGACGATGTGCTCCAGCGCGCGCCAGTCGAAGTTCTGGCTGCCGACGAAGACCTCGGCGGCGTCGACCAGCATGTACTTGGCGTGCAGGACTCCGCCGTAGCTCTTGGCGACGTCGAAGCGCCGCACGCTGATGTTGTCGCGCGCGCCGAGGCGCTCCAGCGTCTCCGGGTACGTGGCGTAGAACTTCTCCTCCGCCAGGAAGCGCACGCGCACTCCGCGCGCCGCCGCAGCTTCGACGGCTTCGATCACGCGCGTCAACGCGCTCGGCGCCTGATCGCTGGCGTAGAAGTGGGCCAGGTCGAGCGAGGTCTTGGCCCCGCCGATCATCTCGAGCCAGACCTGCTCGGTGTTGCGTAGATCAGCGCTGTCGAGCGCGGTCTCCAGCGGCGCGGACTCCACCAGTTCGAGCGGCGCGCCCTGCGCCAGCGACAACAACACTGCGCACCCGAGACTCCACATGTCGCGCACTCTAGCGCTCGCGCGGCTCACTCCAGCCGCGCGCGCAGCTCGACACGTTCGGCGTTGGAGAGCTTGACGATCTCCTCGTAGCGCTCGAGGCCGCGCTGCACTTCGAGTCGGTACTCGCCGGGCGCGAGCATGCCCAGCTCGAGCACGCCGGCGCTGTCGGAGACACCCTTGCCCGCGAACAGGTTGCTGATCGCGCGCCCGACGTCGGCCCCGGCCACCGCGCCTTCGCGCTCGAGCGGCGCGAGCCGTCCCGTCGCGCCAGCGACCGGGCGACCCGCGCGCGTGACGCGCACGGTGACTTCTATTCCCTTCGCGAGCGTGACGTCGTACGGCGCGGTCTGCGCGCTGCTGACCTTCACCTTCGAGGCGACGGTGTCCGCGAACCCGTCCGCGCTGACGCTGAGGTCGTACTCGCCCTCGGACAACGCCTCGAAGCGGTACTCGCCGTCCTTGTTCGAGCTCGCGCGCTCGCCGGCGAGGCCCTGCGACTGCGCGCGCGTCGCGATCAGTTGCGCGCCGGACACCGGTGCGCCGCCTGCGTCGAGAACGCGGCCGAACAGCGCCAGCGCTGCGGGCAGCTTCAACTCGACGCCGCGCACGACTTCGTCGGCGCGCACCTCGACGACGAGCGGGTTGGAGGGGCCGTAGCGCTTGCCGTTCTCGCCCGGATCACCGCGCGGGGGCGAAACGACCAGTTGGAACTCGCCCGCGTCGAGTCGCGTGAAGTTGAAGCTCCCGTCCTCGCGGCTGGTCTCGCGCGACTGCCCCGACTCCTGCGCGACCAGGCGTCCGAGCCAGCCGCCCGAATCCTGCGTTTGAACGCGCCGCGCAGTGATGCGCGCGCCGGCGACAGGCGAGCCATCGCCCGCGTCGACGACGCGTCCCTCGATGCCGCCTTCGGGCAAGTGCAGATCGAGCCGGTGCTCGGGCGCGTCGGGGATCGCGGCGCTCACGCGGACTCCGCGGCGTCCCTGCGCGTCGATGTTGAACTGGTACTCGCCCGGCGCGAGTCCGAGGAACTCGAACTCGCCGCCCTCGCCGATCGGCGCGATCTTGAGGTCCAGTCCCAAGAGCCCTTCGCTCTCGAAGGACAGCGCGGTGATCGCTCCGCGGCTCACCGGCGCGGCGCCATCCATGACCCGGCCCCACACGCGCGTCGCGCCGCTCGAGCTGTCGAGGATGTCGTACTCGACGCGTTCGTCGGGCGGCACCGTCACCAGATCGAAGTTGAGCGTGCCGAGGAAGCTGATCGGGTTGAGCGCCTCGTCGCCGCGCGTGAGCACCAGGAAGTATCCGCCCGGCGCCATGCGGTCGATGCTGTAGCGTCCCTCGGCGTCCGTGCGGCCCTGGTACAGCGCGCCGCCGTTCGCGCGACCCTCGCCGCTCATGTTCGCCGGCGAAGCGGCGATCACGATCGCGCCCCCCACCGGGCGAGCGAAGCGATCGAGCGCGCGCCCGAACACGCCGCCGCCGCTCGACAGCTCGACCTCGACCTCCGCAGGCTCCGCCGCGCCCGCCACGATGACCGGATCCGAGCGTCCGATGACGTAGTCGCGGTGCGAAGCCAGCACGACCGTCGCGCCCGGCTCGATGCCGGTGAGTTCGAAGCTGCCGTCGGCCGCCGAGAGCACGGCGCGATCTCCGAGCAGTCCCAACTGCGCCGCGAAGTCGCGGAAACCCGGCGGAATCTGCTCGAGCTCAGGCGGCCCGCGGAACTGGCGTCGGTCGCGGCGCTCGAAGTTGTCCGCGCGCTCGGCGGGCAGCGCGAACACTTGCGCGCCTTGGATCGGCGTCCCTTCGCGATCGACCACGCTCCCGACGATGCGGCCGCCGGGCGAGAGCTCGACGATCACGCCGCGCAGCGTCTCGCCCTCGGCGACGCTGAGGCCTTCGATCGTGCGTTCGACGTAGCCGCGCGCTCGCACGGTGATCGAGACCTTCGAGCCGCCCTTCACCGGATCGAGCCGGAAGCGACCGTCGGGAGCTTCCATCAACACGCCGCCGGAGAACGGATTGTTCGCGCCGGGCGCGTCGAGCTGCGTCTCCACGCGATCGCTGCTCGCCAGCGTGAAGCTCGTGACCGGCGTCTTGCTCGCGACGTCCATCACGATGCCTTCGATCGCGCCGCCGGTGCGCAGCACGATCTCGATCTCCTCCTCGCCCTTCGAGGGATCCCAGTCGAAGCGCGTGCTCGCGAAGCCGAGCTTGAACACGTCGATGCGGTGCGGCGCGCGATCGGCGAACGCGCCCGCGCGGAAGCGACCCTCAGCGTCGGTGCGCGGGTAGTCGAAGCCCTCGACGGAGGCCGCCAGGAGCGGCGCGAACGAGAAGTCGAACTGGAAGTTGCGAAGGTCGACCGGGTTCCAGCGCACCACCGCGCCTTCGACCGCTCGGCCTGCGCTGTCGACCACGCGACCGCGCACCATCGGACCGCGCGGCAGCTCGAAGTCGGGCGAACTCGCGACGCCGCCGTCGACGCACACCACGCGCGGGCCCTTGGCCGGCAGACAGCCATCGGCCACCGCGACGAGATCGTGCTCGCCAGCAGGAGCGCTGCGGATGCGGAAGCGGCCATCGGCGCCCGCGACGACGTGGGTCTGCGTAAGGATCTCCTCGGCGAACTGCAGGCTGCGCAATCCGCGCGGCACGAGCGCGACGTGCGCACCCGCGAGAGGACGCGGCGATGCGTTCGCTTCGGCGCCTTCGGGCAGCGCGACGATGCGTCCCTCGATGACTCCGCCGGTGCGCGTGCGCACGACGACGGTGGTGTCCTCGCCCGCAGCGACGTCCAGATCGAGCGCGTGCGAGAGCGCGAAGCCGGCCCCCGCGGCCGTGACGTCGTAGCCCTTGCCTGGCGGCACGCCGGCGATGACGAACGCGCCGTCCTCGTCGGTGCGCGTCTCGAGGTAGCAGGCGTCGCCGCTGCGCGCGCTCTCGATCGCGAGCCCCGGCCCCAGCGTCAGCGCGACCTTCGCGCCCACGGCAGGCGCGCCGCTCGGCGAGAGCACCACGCCCAGCACCCGTCCGCCCGGTCGCACGAAGACCTCGACCGGCCCTCCGTTTCCGGACGGAGCGACCCAGGCGCGAGCAACGCTGTCGGGCACGTGCCGCGCGCCGCGCGCCTGGATGTAGTACGTGCCGGAGTAGACGCCTTCGAACGCGAACGAGCCGTCGGACTCGCTGAGCGCGATCGAGATCGGCTCTACGCGACTGGCGTAGCCATCGCTCGCATTCGCCAGGCGCAGCACGCGCCCGAAGAACTCGCGCGCGACCGGAGGCACGGGCAGGAGTTCGACTCCGGTCCCGGCGACCGGCGCGCCGCCTTCGCGCTCGAGCACGCGCCCCACGAGCCGACCAGGCCCCGACAGACGCACGCCGGGGCGCACGACGTAGCCGTCGACCGAGTGGATCGGACGCTCCGCGCTGAGACGTTGCTCGGCGGCGTTCTCGCGCTCCGAAGCGAGTTCGACGTCCGGCGCGCTCGCCGCAGCGCGCGCGCTGTCGAGCGCAGCCGCCCCCGAGTCGGGCGGCTCACCGCCGAACAGCAGCCAGAGCAGCACCAGCACGAGCGCCGCGGCGGCAGTGGAGACGACGACGAGCGGCCGGGTCGCGCCGGAGCGCGTCGATCGGGGACGGTGCATGGAGCAGAGCCGGGGGAGGGGCGGGCGAAGACCTGTCGCCCGCGAAGCTCAATTGTCATGCCGAGGTTGCGCGGACAGCAAGGCGTCGCGCGGTCGGCTTCAGCGCTCGCCCGAACACTCGGAGCGAGCATCGGGCTGGCGCCGGCGCTCCACGTGACCCAAGGTGAGGGCCGACATGAGCGCGCCTCAACCCGATCCCGAGCCGGTCCTCGAGCCGCTGTTCTGGTCGGACCACAAGCCTCGTCCGCTGTGGAAGCGCGGCCTGCTGCTGGTCGGCGCGATCGTGTTCCTCGTGCTCGGCGTGATCGGCTGGCTCGTGCCCGTCGTCACGGGAATCCCGTTCTACATCATCGGTTTCGCGCTGCTCGGCGCCGCCAGCCCGCGCACGCTCGCCCCCATGAACCGGCTGGAGCAACGCCTGCCGCACCGCGTGCGCGTCTCGCTGCGCAGCATGGTCGCGCGCGTTCGCGCGGGCCGTCAGAGCTCTCCGCGGGCGCGCAGTTCGGACACCACGTCCGCGAGCACGCGCTCGAACGGCGCGGGCGACCAGCCGAGCTCCGAGCGCGCCTTGTCCGAGGTGAAGCGGAACTGAGCGCCCAGCATTCGGATCGACTGCGGAGTGAGCAGATCCTGCGGCGCGAGCGCATCCAGCGCACGCGCGCCGAGCTCGACGCCCTTCCACACGAGCGGTGGCGCAGACCAGCGCGGCGCGGGCGCGCCCAGCACGCGCGCGGCGAGCGAGAAAGCGTCGAAGGCGCTCCAAACCGACTCCGTCAACAGGTAGCGCTCGCCGCGCCGGCCGCGCTCCAGCGCCGCGACACAGCCGCGCACGACGTCGTCCAGGCCGACCACCGAGAGCGAGCCCGGAGGCGTGAACACGAGCCTGGGCCCGCGCGCCAACTGCTCGAGGAAGCGCAGCGTGTTCGGCTTGCGAGCGCCGACGCCGAAGATCGCACCGGGGTTGACCGCGAGCACGTCCAGCTCGCCGGCCGCGCCGAGCGCCAGCTCCTCCGCGGCGCGCTTGGTGTCCGCGTAGTCGCAGCGCAGCGGCGCGAGGTTGTAGGGCGCGCGCTCGTCGAGGATCTCATCGGGCCGCGCCTGTCCCACCGCGACGACCGAGCTGACGTGCAGCACGCGCGCCGCCCCGCGCCTCCGGCACGCCTCGATGACGTTGCGCGTCCCTTCGACGTTCACGGCGCGCTGCAGCGCCCGGTCGCGCGTCCGGTAGCTGATCACCGCCGCGTTGTGGACGACCCAGGCCGGCCCGCGGCGAGCGCTGACGTGGGCCAGCGCCGCGTCGACCGCCTCCGCGTCGCGCACGTCGCCGTCGCGCCAGCGCACGCCGCTCCCGGCGAGCACGCTGCGGTCCGCCGAACGGCGCGCGAGCGCGTACACGTCGTGGCCGCGCTCGAGGAACGCGCGCGCCAGGCCAACGCCGACGAAACCGGTCGCTCCGGTGAGCAACACGGGCGGCCTGAGCGCGCTCACGCCTTCGACTCCACGGCCGGGAGAGTCACGCGCACGAGCGTGCCCGTCGCGTCGGCGCGCGGGAGGAGCTCGATCGATCCGCCGTGGTCTTCGACCACGCGCTTGGCGATCGCCAGTCCCAGGCCAGTCCCCGTGGAGCGCGTCGTGAAGTACGGCTCGAACAGGCGCGCGCGCACTTCGGCCGGCACGCCCACGCCGGTGTCGGCGAACTCGAGCTGCACTCGTCCGTCGCGCTGCTCCAACCGCGCTTCGAGCGCGCCACCGCGCGGCATCGCTTCGAGCGCGTTCGACACCAGGTTGAGCAGCACACGCCGCAAGAGCAGTCGATCGCCGAGCACGCGCGCTGGCTGGATCGCGCGCGTGATCACCACGCCCAGCGACTGCGCCCAGGCCGCGTCGAGTTCGAGCACCTCTTCGACGAGCGTCGAGAGTTCGAGCTCCTGGAAGTTGTCGCGGCGCGCGCCCGTGAGCGCGTGGAAGTCCGAGCTGATCTCGCGCAGGTGAGCCACCTGTCGGCCGACGATCTGCAGCGTCTGCTCGAGGATCGCATCGAACTGCGGACTGCGCTCGTCGCGCGCGCGGCGGCACAGGTCGATCGAGAGCTGGATCGGCGTCAGCGGGTTCTTGATGTCGTGCGCGACCTGGCGCGCCATCTCGCGCCACGCGCTCTCCTTCTGCGCCTTGATCAACTCCGCGCGGCCGTGCTGCAACTGCTCGGTCATGCGGTTGAGCGCCGTGGCGAGTTCGCCCAGCTCGTCGGCGCTCGCGGTCGCCACGCGCGCCTCCAGATCCCCGTCGGCCACGCGTTGCACGTGCTCGCGCAGCGCGAGGATCGGCTGCGTCGTGCGGCGCGCGATCACCA
>CALKYE010000113.1 GCA_938003765.1 uncultured Planctomycetia bacterium | reverse complement strand
TCGGCGAGATCGGCGGCAACGCGGAGGAGCAGGCGGCCGACTACATCAAGGCCAAGGTCAAGAAGCCCATCGTGTCGTTCATCGCGGGCGCCACGGCGCCTCCCGGACGGCGCATGGGGCACGCCGGCGCGATCATCTCGGGCGGCAAGGGCACGGCGAAGGAGAAGTACGCCGCGCTCTCCGCCGCTGGCTGCATCGTCAGCCCGAGCCCCGCGCGCCTGGGCGAGATGATGGAGAAGCGCCTGGGCGAACTCGGTCTGCTCGCCGACGCCAAGGCCTGACACTCACGCCGGTTCGAAAACGCGCTCAGCCGCCGCACCGCTCGTCGGTCGGCGGCTGAGTCATTTTCAGCGCGTTGCTCGCAGCGCTCGCGTCCTACGGCTCGATGCCGAACTCGACGGCGTCGGACAAGCCGACTCCGAAGCTCGCGGCGCCGTCGCGGTACCAGAACTGCGCGTTCACCACGGCGCCCGGGACGAGCGCCAGATCGACGCCCGCTTGGATCCAGGCGTTGAAGTCCAGCGAGAACACTCCGCTGCAGTCGACGACGTTCGGCGCGGAGCCGCCGCTCTGCAGGGTCCCGCCGACGCGCCGCGTCGGAGAGCTCACGCACTTCAGGCCGCCCTTGAACGGCGCGGCGCTCGGACCGCTGGTCCCGTAGAAGCACACGCCGTTGCGCTGGTTGATCGCCGACGAGCAGCTCAGCGTGAAGGGCGATGACGACGACACGCTCGGTGTTCCGCTGAAGCCCGCGCGCGGCAGGCAGTCCTGCGAGTTGGCCTTCGGGACGCAGTGAACGCGAGCGCTCGGGTGTTGAAGCGTGTAGACGTAGGCCGCGCCGAAGCCCGAGTAGTAGGGCGGAGCGCCGACTACCAACGTCTCCGAGAGCCCGCTGGGCGGCGCGTCCAACGCGACCGAGAAGCCGTACTGCACGGACACCGTCGCGTCGCTCGCCGTGAAGCGCGCGGCGTGCTGCCAACCGTTGTTGCGGGTGAACAACTCGACGTAGCCCAGGCCTGAGTTGCTCGACGCATCGGGCGCGCCGACGGCGAGCACGGATCCGCGCGCCGCGACGGCTGCGCCGAAGGTCGCCATCGGCGTGGGAGAGGCGGATTGGAGCGTCGCGCTGTGGCGCCACGACGCGCCGTCGCGCTCGAGCACGTACGCCATCCCCGCGTTGGCGCCCAGGAGCGACTGGAGCGGGTCGCCGACGACGACCACGCCCTCGCGCGAAATGGCGAGCGGATGGTGATTGGGGATCGCGCCATTCGGCCCGCCGGCCATGCCGCCGAGCACCTGTCCGACGTAGTTCCACGTCCTCGAGTTGGAGTCGAAGTGGAAGTGGTGCACTTCGGTGCGCGTCGCCGTCAGCAGTTCGTCACCGTGGAGCGCGACACCCGTGCCGGTGCGCTGTCCCGGCGCCGAAACCGCGGCCGTGCGCTGCCACGCCGAGCCGCTCAGCTCCCAGATGTAGACGCGGCCCGAGAGAGAGTTGCCGTCCGTCGGATTGCCGATGGCCAGGCGCGCACCGTCGAGTGCGACGCTCCAGCCGTAGTGCTCCTCGAATGAACCGCCGTAGTCCGGGTGCGCGAGCGTCTGAACGGTCGTCCACGTCCCGTTGATGCGCCGCGCCGCCTCGGCGATCCCCATCAGGTCGCCGAACGCATCGGCGCGGATCATCCAGTCGCGATCGATCGCGACCACCGGACCGAACGGCGCCAGCGCGACCGAGCCGTCGAAGTTCCAACTGCCGCTGGTCTCGGAGTACATCGCCGCTGGTCCGCCGGCGCCGACGATCGCCAATGCTCCGTCGCGTGTCGCCACTCCGCGCCCGAACAGACCCGTGGAGCCGCTGATGGGCGGAATGAGCTTGGTCGGGGCGCTGACGCTGACGGAGGCCTGGAGGGCCGGCGCAACCAGCAGTGCGAGGAGGATCATGCTGACTCCGGGAAAGGTGACTCGTCGAACGTCCGCTCCGGGAGCGCTAGTGGCCCGGCGTGCGAACACCACCAGGATGCCGCGGGCGCTCCAGCCAGTTCGGCGGATCGCCAGAACTTCGCCCCCGTCGCCGTCAGCTCGACGAAGTGCGGGGCTCGCAGATCGCCGGAGCCACAGTTCGTCGGAGCAGGTGCGCCGAAACGGGGCCGGCTCGAAAACGTGCGCCCCTCCCGCTCCGATCGTCGCGCGACGGTCGGAGCGGGAGGGGCGCGTGGTTCTGCGCGAGTCGGGAGCTTCTCTCCCGAGCGCTCGCGCGTCAGGGCGTGTACGTCAGCTCGAGCGCGTTCGACAAGTTGGTGGTCTTGACCGCCTGCGGGTCGCGGTACCAACCCTGCGCGAAGACCTTCTCACCGGCGACCCACGGCTGACCGAGCGAGCCGACGAAGGTCGTCTGGAAGTTGTTCCAGTTCAGCGCGAAGGCGCCGTTGCACTGCCCGGCCAGACCGCCGGAGCTCTGCGCGGGAGTGCGCTGCGTGGGCGGCTTCACGCACAAGTAGCTGTTGCTTCCCGGTCCCCACGAGAGCGGCGTGAAGCCCGTGTTGTCGATGCCGTAGAACACCAGGCCCGAGCGCTGGCCTTCGACGCCGGCGATCGAGATCGTGCACGCGTTCGCGCCGGACACGCTCGGTTGCGCGTTGGCGCTGATAGCCGGCGTGCAGCCGATGCTCGACGTGCCCGACGTGCAGAACGCCGTAGGCGGGGTCGACGTGCCGGTCCAGAACCACGAGAGCACTTCGTGACTCTGCGACAGACCGCCGCAGGCCGCGCTGAACCCGACGTACGCATCCGTGCCGTTGATGAGGTTCAGACCGCCGACCGCTCCGCCGCTGAGCCAGGTCCCGCCGGTGGCGAAGTTGTAGTTGGCCGTGAAGAGCGGCGTGCCGCTGCCGTTGAAGAACACCTGCAGCAGGCCCGGCGTGTAGCGCACGGTGAGCTTGTAGAGCTGCCCGTTGTTGAGGTCGCTGGCCGGGCTGCCCGTTCCGATCGACAGGCTGTGGAAAGCGTTGTTGTCGCCCGTGCCGTTGGTTTGCGCGCTGATGTGATTCGCGTCGGGATCGAACCAGGGCGAGCCGGCGTCGTAGGTGTCGAGTTCGATCACCAGCGAGTTCGCGATCGGCACGAAACCCGACTGGTCGCCGTAGCCCATCGTCGAGCCATCGCCGCCCAGAGCGGTGACGCCGCGCGGATCGTTGTGGATCACCAGCGCCATGCCATCCGCGCCCAAGCCGGTGGAGGTCATGCTGAAGTTGATCGTGGTTTCGAAGCCCGCGGCGACGTTCACCGGGGTCGTGCGGAACACCGAGCCCCGCGCGGAGGCCGCGTTGGGCGTGACCTGGAGCACGCCTCCCGCGCTCTGCGCCGAGCCGTTCAAGGTCAGGCCGGCGGTGCTGGAGAAGTTGGTGTAGGTGAAGCTCTGCGCGAGGGCGCTCGGCGCGAGCGCGGCCGTGGCCAGGGTGAGGGTGGCGAGGGATCGAAGGCGCATGGTGAGGGTTCTCGAGGGGCGTTGGGCGTCGCGGTGGGCCGCGTTCACGGACAGACGAGGTCCTCCGAGGATACGCCCCGTGCGCCGTTGTCGCTGCTCGGGCTCGGCGCCGACTGTGTCTGGATTGTCGCGCGCGACGAGTCAGCCCTTCAGGCGCGCGAGAACGACCACCTTGTCGCTCATCCACGACGGCGAGCGCAGCGCTTCGAAGGCCCACGGCTCGAGCCCGGCCTGGTCCAGCTCCGCGCGGATCTGCTCGCGCGACAACGCGCTCGGGGCGTGATCGCGCAGGCCGACGGCGGAGCGCGCCCGCGCGTACCAGACCTTGAGCGACTCCGCCTGGACGAAGTCGACGATCACCGCGCGGCGTGAGACGCGCGCGAGCTCCCCGAGGAACGCCATGCGTCGCTGCGGGTCGCGCACGAGGTGCATGAGCCGGATGCAGAGCGTCACGTCGAAGCTGCCCGTGCGCAGCGGCAGCGCGGCGAGGTCCGCGGCCAGGAGCGGCGCGGCGCACTTCGTCCGCGTTTGCTCGAGCATCGGCAGCGCGGCGTCGGCGCCGACGTAGCGCGGCGTGCTCTCGGCGAGCCAGGCGCTGAAGCGGCCGGCGCCGCACGGGACGTCGAGCAGCGACTCGATCGAGCCGACGCGGGCCAGCGCGCGCTCGACGGCGCGCCGCGTGCGTTCGTCGCGACGCTGCCCGCTGCTCCCGGCCCAGCGCTCGTCGTAGCTCGCCGCCACGCTGGCGTCGCGGTAGATCGAGAGCTTGCGCTCGTCGCTTTGGATCGCCACTCGCGAAGCGTGGCGCGCGCGCAGCCCGGCTGCAAGGATTGGCGCGTGCAGTGGACGCCGCTCCAGACCGACGACGGCAGTTGGACGCTGCGCCGCGAGCGCGACGGCGCGACGTGCCACTCGACGGCGGGCGCCTGGACCCAGGCGCGCGAGCGCTACGCCGGCCCGTGTCGCTTGGCTGAACTCGGGCGCGAGCGCGGCGTCGTGCGCTTGCTCGAGGTCGGAACCGGCCTGGGGCTGAACATCGCTGCAGCGCTGCACGCGCTCGCTCCGAGCGGCGCGCGACTCGAGGTCTGCACGCTCGAACTCGACAGCGCGGTGATCGAGGCGTCGCTGCGACTCCCGCAGAGCGAGGACTGCGCGCGCTGGCTCGAACCAGTCCACCGCGCCCTGCGAGCCGCGCTCGAGCACGCGGACGGCAGCGCGCGCGGGTTCGAAGCGGGCAACGGAACGTTGCAACTCGTCCTGGGCGATGCGGCGAGCGCGCTCGAGCGGCTGACACCGGCCTCGTTCGACGCAGTGTTCTTCGACCCGTTCGCGCCCGCCGACGAGCCGCGACTGTGGACACGAGCGGTGCTCGCGAGCGTCGCGCGCGCCATGGCGCCTCACGCGATCCTCTCGACCTACAGCGCCGCGCTCGAGGTGCGCGCGAGCCTCGCCGCGGCCGGCTTGCGCGTCGGACAAGGCCCGCGAGTGGGACGCAAGGCGCAGGGGACGCTGGCCAGCTTCACCGCGTCTTTGCCGCCGCTGCACCCGCGCCTCGCACGGCGCATCGCGGTTCGCGCGGCCCGCTGAGGCTCGGCGCCGCCGCGCGCTGGAATTGCGCCCGGGCGGCTGCGTGGCGCTGTCGCGATTGCCTACAATTGCTCCGCGGAACCACGCCCGCCGCGTATCGGTTGATGGGGGCCTGAAACAGGCCGGCGATCACGCGCCGCCCGCTTTGCCTCGCCCAACCCTCCGTCCAGGAAGTCCAACACCGCCATGGAACAGCTCCTCAGTCAGCCGCTCCCGCTCGCCAACCTCGGCACGGTGGAGTGGGTGGTCATCCTCGTCGTCGTGCTCTTGCTCTTCGGGGCCCGCAAGCTGCCGGCCCTGGCCGAGTCGATGGGAGCGAGCATCAGCTCCTTCAAGAAGGGCATGAAGCAGGCCCAGGAAGCGGACGGCGAGGCAGAGTCGAAGACCTCGCGCGCGGTCGAGCACGACGCGGCCAAGCACTGAGCGCGAGCCCGAGAAGTCGCGCCGGCGCAGCGATGATGGTCCCCAGTCCAACCCGCGCCCAGGCGCGCTCTCCGCGGCGCGAGACGCTGACCGGTGCGGTGCTCTGCGGCGGCCGCAGTCAGCGCATGGGGCGCGACAAGGCGGCCATCGAGATCGGCGGGAAGACGCTGCTCCAGCACGCCATCGCGGCGCTCGACCCGCTCTGCGCGGAAGTGCTGCTGGCGTCCGGAAGCGCGCCGCGCTTTTCCGACCTGGGGCGGCGCGAAGTGCTCGACGCCGCGCCCGACGCGGGCCCGCTGGCCGGCCTGGTGGCCGCGCTGGAGGCGTCCCGAACGGAATGGCTGATCGCTCTGGCCTGCGACATGCCCGGCGTCGACACGCGCGTGCTCGAAGAGTTGGCCTGCGTCGCCCAGGAGGGCGGGTGGGATGTCACCATGCTGGGCGCGCCGTCGGGGCCCGAGCCGCTGTGCGCGGTCTACCGCGCGAGCTGTGCTCCAGCGGCGCGGGCCGCGCTGCTCGCCGGGCGGGTCAAGCTGACCGACTTCCACTCGCTCGAGTCGCGCCCCGCGCTGCGCGTCGCGACTCGACCGATCGACCGCTTCTCTGCACCGTTGCGCGGCGCGGCGCTTGAATCCGCGCGCAATCTCAACACACCCGAGGACCTCGCCCGCGCGCTCGAGCGCGCACGCGCCGACGCCCCGCAAGCATGAAACCCGACCCCCAGCAGCTCCAGCAACTCCTCGCGCCCGTTCAGGACGGGATGAAGCGCATGCGCGAGGTGATCGCCCTGCAACTCGCCGACGCTTCGCCGGCGGTGCGCGACATGGTCGAGCACGTCAGCCGCTTCCAGGGCAAGCAATTGCGCGCCGCGCTCGTGCTGCTGTCCGGGGACGCCAGCTCGAACTCCACCGACGAGCACGCCTCGATCGCCGCCGTGGTGGAGATGATCCACCTCGCCACGCTCGTGCACGACGACGTGCTGGACGGCGCCAAGGTGCGCCGCCGCGTCGCGTGCGTGAACGAGCGCTGGGACAACCAGGTCGCGGTCCTGTTCGGCGACTACCTGTACGCGCGCGCCTTCGCGCTCTCGACGGACCTCTCCTCGCGCCTGTGCAGCCGCGTGCTCGCCGAGGCCACGCGCCGCATCTGCATCGGCGAGATCGAGCAGGCGGCCAGCCGCTACGACTTCGAGATGAGCCAGGAGCGCTACGAGTGGATCGCGGGCGCGAAGACGGCGACGCTCTACGCCGCGGCGTGTGAGCTCGGCGCGCGCTACCCCGGCGGCCACGAGTCGATGGGCTCGAACATGCGCCAGTTCGGCTACGAGCTGGGCCTCGCGTTCCAGATCATCGACGACTGCCTCGACCTCACCGCGAGCCAGGAGCAGGCCGGCAAGTCGGTCGGCACCGACGTCGCGGACGGCAAGGTCACGCTGCCGGTCCTGTGGGTCTACCAGCGCGCCGACGAAGCGCGCCGCGCGCGGATTCGCGACTGCTACACGCTCGAGGGCCTCGAGGATCGCGTCCAGCGTCTGCACGAGGTGTGCGAGCTCTCCGCGGGCGTCGAGTTCGCGCGGGCGCGCGCCAACGAACTCCTGCGCAGCGCCGTGGCGCGTTTGGCGCTCCTGCCCTCCGGCGCATCGCGCGGCGCCCTCGAGTCCGTGGCCGGCTTCGTGCTGGCGCGCGATCACTAGGGAGCCCGTTGAAGACGTCATCCGGTGCACTTCCGCGCCCGAGCGCGCCGCCGCGGCGTCGGAGACTCCGCGGCGAATCCACTTGGATTCGCCTGAGCTTCTCCCCCTTGCTGCGACGCACCCGCGTCGGAATCGCCCTCGAAGCACTTCTTCAGCGGACTCCTGGACCCGCCGCTCGCGTTCGCGCGAGCCACCTCCGCCCCGCCGATGCAAACGCAACTCGTCGCGCCGTCGTCTGAAGTCGTCGCGCAGCCCAAGAAGTCGCCGCGCGTCGGCTTCGCGGCGGCCGCGGCGATCCTGCTCGCCCTGGTCGTGCTCGGGCACGGACTGGGCGTGCTGATCGCCGACTTCGCGCCCTATCGCGCGCTGCTCGCGGCGGTGCGCGCCGACACGGCCACGGCGGGCGAGCTGATCGCGCCGACCAACTGGGGCACGCGCGACGGGCTCACCGCGCTGCTGCTCGTGGCGCTGGTCGCGTACATCGTGGTCTGGCGCGAGCTGATCGCGCGCTTCTTCCGCTCGATGCACGTGGGCGTAATGCTCGTCACCTACAGCGTCCTCGCGGTCACGCTGGGCGTGCTCGTGCCGCAGATCGACGGCTTCGAGGATCCCACGCAGCGCGTGCCGCTGATCGCGGACATCGACGCGGGCCTGGTCGA
This sequence comes from uncultured Planctomycetia bacterium, assembly GCA_938003765.1. Taxonomy (GTDB): domain Bacteria; phylum Planctomycetota; class UBA1135; order UBA1135; genus WYBT01. The sequence continues at coordinate 8,752 of CALKYE010000113.1, read as the reverse complement.
CGAGTACCTGACCTCGCCCAAGACCAGGGGCGACAACTTCATCGGGATCCATCCCGAGGACCATCCGGCGCTGCGCCGGCTCACTCCCGAGCAGGCCACTCGCCTCAAGGAGTACCGCCAGCAGTTCGACGCCTTCCGCTGGGCCGAGTCGTACTTCGTGTACCACCTGGTGCACGGACTCACCTACGGAGCGTTCATGCCCGAAGCGGTGATCCCGCCGCAGGCGATCTCCGGCCTCGAGCGCTACGAGCGCGTGTACGGCAAGGAAGAGCGCTCCAACCGCGAGAAGACCATGCGCGCCGCGTTCGCGTCGGGGCCCAAGACCGACGAGATCGAGGCCTTGATGAAGCGCAACTACGCGCTGCTCAAGGGCGCCTTCGACTGGTGCACGCGGCTGGACTTCAACCGCACCTACAAGTCGCACTGGTTCTCGGCGCTGCTGTGCCTGCTGGCGACTTCGATCGGCCTCAACACGTTCCGCGGGAAGCCCTCGAACTGGATCAGCATCCACAAGATCGGCTTCGTGGTGACCCACATCGGCATGCTCGTGATGCTGAGCGGCGGTTGGATCTCCAACGTGCTCACCGACCGCGGGATCCTGCAGCTCTACCTGGGCGACGAGCCGCGCGACACGTACTGGCAGCACTACCGCAGCGACCGGCTGCAGCAGATGCCGTTCGCCGTGAAGCTCGATCACTTCGCGCGCAAGGAGTGGAAGGCGCTGCAGATCGAGCCGCGCGACAAGAGCTTCAGCAGTCGCCCGCCGCGCTACACGCTGTGGCCCGGTCGCACGATCCAGCTCGACTACCAGCAGACGCCGGACGGCGAGTGGAAGCCGCAGCTCGAGCTGCGCGTCGTGGAGCTCTACGACCACGCGCGCGTCGACCTGCCCAAGGTCAGCGAGGACCCCGAGGCGAGCGAGCCGCTGCCGGTGTTCGAGCTCGAGGTGCCGACCAGTCAACGCGATCGCGAGCTGCGCGCGCGCGCCGGCATGACCACGCCCGACGGACCGACGCGCACGCTGTTGCTCTCGCCGTTCCTGCGCGATCAGGGCTACTTCGATCCGCAGGGTCGCTTCCGACTCGTCGCCAGCTACGGTCAGGACCCGCTCACGCTGTTCCCCGAGGACGAAGCGACGCTCGGCGTGCTGTACGTCGAGAAGCTCGGATCCTCCGACCCCTTGTCGGAGCCGCTCGAAGTCCGCGTGGGAGAGACGTACGAACTCGAAGGTGGCTACACCCTGCGCATCGTCGACGCGACGAGTGACTTCCGCGTCGGCGTCGACAACGAAGAGGGCAGCACGCACCCCGAGCCGCTCGCGCGCCAGCCCGACAAGTTCTGCGCGGTGTGGATCGACATCACCGGTCCGCCGTCGGCCGAGGCGCCGACGGGTCGCACCGAGCGGCGGCTCGTCGCCGAGCAGGTCGACGCCGTCGAGTACGGGCTGCAGGAGCGCTACACGCACCGCGGTCTGGTGACCAAGCTCTCGTGGAGCCGCTGGACGAGCCCCGGGCCGCCGCGCTACGTGCTCTCGTGGCAGGAGGGCGGAGAGCCCGAACTCGTCGCGCAGGACGGAACGCGCACGCCCGCGGGCGCGGGACAGCGCCTCGCGCTCCCCGGCGACGGACAGGTGCTCGCCAAGCAGTTCTACCGCGCCGCGACGTTCGAGAAGCGCGTGCGCTTCGAGCCCGGCCGCGTCCGCGACGACGGCTGGGACGAGTCGTTCTACAGCCGCGATGCGCGCGGCCTGGTGCTCGACGTCGTGCACTTCCCCGGCACGGAGCGCGAGCACGTCGAGCGCGTCGAGATGGCCACGACCGACACGCAGCAGTCGAACCTGTGGGTGACGGGCGATCAGCGCTACGTCCTGCGCTTCCTCGAGAACACCGAGGGCTTCCCCTTCGACTGGCGCAGCGTGCTGTCGATCGTGGAGAAGGATCAGAATGGACAAGCGTTCACCGTTCCGCTGGGCTCCGAACGCCAGCGCGAGATCCGCGTGAACGACTACTTCCAGTACAAGGGCTACCGCTTCTTCCAGACCAACGCGGATCCGCAGAAGCCCAACTACTCGGGCATCGGCGTGGTCTACGACCCGGGCATCCCGGTGGTCTTGGCCGGGATGTACACCATCATCCTGGGCACGCTGTTGGCCTTCATCGTCAGGCCGATCGTGCTCGCCGGACGCAAGGGACGAGCGACGCAGGGAGTCGCAGCATGAGCACACCGCTCAGTTCGCTGGAGTGGATGGGGGTCGTCGACGTCCTGTGCGGCGTCGGCATCGCGCTCTCGTTCGTGGCGATGTTCCAGCACGTGCGCGCCAAGCGCCGCGGCGCCGATGGCGCGAGTCCCACGCCGTGGGCCGCGCGCGGCGCGAGCGGGCTCCTGTGGGCCGCGGCGCTGTGCATGGGGCTCTCGATGTGGCAGCGCTACGTCGAGGTGAACCACTTCCCCAGCCAGACCATGAGCGAGGTGCTGTCGATGTTCAGCCTCGCGCTGCTCGTCTCGATGGTCGCGCTGCACTACGCGCTCGGCCTGCGCCGTCGCGGGCCGGGCTGGGCGGTGCTCGACGACGCGCTGCTGGCGCTGGTGATGGGAGGCGCGCTCATGACGCACGTCTACCTGCGCACGCTCTCGACGGCGCAACGCGACTTGCCGCCCGCGCTGCAGTCGTACTGGTTCGCGCCGCACCTGGTGGCGCTGATCTTCAGCTACGCGACGCTCGCGATCGCCGGGATGATCTGCCTGGTGTACTTCTGCTCGCGCTTCTGGAGCGGCGTCTTCGTCGGCGGCCAGCGCCGCGGCGTGCAGGTCCTCACGCTGGTGCTGCTCGCCCTCACGCCCTTCGCGCAGGTCGTGACGCTGCCCGTGCTGCTGTTGTGCGGAGTGGTGTTCTTCGTGCTGCACCGCACGGGGTCGCTGCCGGGCGCGGCGGCGATCGCGGCGCTCGAGCGCGAGCTCGACGACGTCAGCTTCCGCGCCTTCGCCGTCGGCATGCCGTTCCTCACCGCCGGTCTGTGGATGGGCGCGTTCTGGGCGCAGGAGGCATGGGCCAACTACTGGGGCTGGGACAGCAAGGAGAACTCCGCGCTGATCACCTGGTTGATCTACGTCGTGTACATCCACCTGCGCATGCTCGGCGGATATCGCGGCGAGAAGGCGATGGCGATGCTGATGGGCGGAACGCTGTCGATCTTCATCACCTTCCAACTGTTCGGGTACTTGCCCGACAGCCAGAAGAGCATGCACCGCTACACCGACGACAACGTCGTGCCGCGCGAGGGCATGCAGGGGCCGGCGAGCGAGACCAAGACCTCGAGCGCGCCCAAGTCGGACACCGGACAGGAACTCGCGGCGCGCGGGAGCAAGCAATGATCGAAGCCAGTGTGACGGAGCAGGGAAGCGCGCAGATCCTCGACGGCAAGGCCATCGCTGCGCAGGTGCGCGCCGGCGTGCGTGCGCGCGCGCTGGCCCTGTCCGCTCGCGGAGTGACGCCGGGCCTGGTGGTCGTGCTCGTCGGGGAAGATCCCGCCAGCCAGGTGTACGTGCGCAACAAGGACAAGGCCGCGCAAGAGGCGGGCTTCGCCGTGCGCACCGTCAAGTTGCCCGCGGACACGACGCAGGCGCGACTGGAGGCGCTGATCGCCGAGCTGAACGCCGACCGCGCCGTCCACGGCGTGCTGGTGCAACTCCCGTTGCCGCGCGGGCTCGACGCGGGCCGCGTGGTGCGCGCGCTCGATCCGAGCAAGGACGTCGACGGCCTGCATCCGCACAACGTCGCGGCGCTGGCGATGGGGGACGCGCAGGGGCTCGCGCCGTGCACTCCCGCCGGCTGCATCGAGCTGTGCGACCGCGCGGGCGTCAGCCTCGCCGGCAAGCGCGTGTGCGTGCTCGGTCGCTCGATGCTGGTGGGCAAGCCGCTGGCGCTGCTCGCGCTGGCGCGCGACGCGACGGTCACGATCTGCCACTCCCGGACGCTCGACCTTCCCTCGGTGTGTCGCGAGGCCGACGTTCTGGTGGCCGCCGTCGGACGCCCGGAGCTCGTGCGCGCGAGTTGGATCAAGCCCGGCGCCGTCGTGATCGACGTGGGGATCAACCGACTTGGCGACGGACGACTCGTCGGCGACGTCGCCTTCGCCGAGGCGCGCGCCGTGGCGAGCTGGCTCACTCCAGTGCCCGGCGGAGTCGGACCGATGACGATCGCGATGCTGCTCTCGAACACCGTGCTCGCCGCGGAGCGAGCGAGCGCCTGAACCGGCGCACCCCAGGGGACCAGAAGGTTGAAGACCGCACGCGACTGGGACGAGCCGTTCGACGAGGGCCCGCAATCGGGCGCGTCGATGGGGCTCGGTCCGCCGCGCGAGGTGACCCGCATCCTGCTGTGGTCGCTGGGCGTGATCGGCGTGCTCGGCTTCTTGGTCGGGGACTCCGGCCTGGGCCGACGCGTGTGGGAGACGCTGGCGCTCAATCCGATCCAGTGGCGCGAGTGGTTCCCGTTCGTCCCGCTGTGGCAGCTCGTGACCTACGGCGCGGTGCACAGCACCTCGGACCCCATGCACCTGGTGTTCAACCTGGTGGCGCTGTACGGGTTCGGCAGCTTGTTCGAGGGTGTGTTCGGCGCGCGTCGCATGGCGCTGTGGTTCACGGCGGCCATTGCGATCGGCGGCGCGGCGCAGCTCATCTACAACCTCGCCGTGGGCGCGCTGGCGCCGACGGTTGGGGCCTCCGGCGCGGTGCTGTTCCTGATCGTCGCCATGGCCACGCTGCAGCCGTCGCTGCCCGTGTTCTTCCTGATCGTGCGCATGCGACTGCGCACGCTCGCGATGATCTTCGTCGGACTCGACCTGCTGCGCGTCATCTGGGCGCTCAAGGGCGCCGGCGGCGAAGTGGCCTTCGTCGTTCACCTAAGCGGCGCCGCGCTCGGCTTCGCCGCGATTCGCTGGCGCTGGGTCTGGCTCGACCCGCTGGCCGAGATCCAGGCCCGCCGCGAGGCCCGCGCCGTCGCGTCGCAGGTCGAAGACGAGCGGCGGCTGGACCAGTTGCTCGAGCGCATCCACCGCGAGGGGATCGGCTCGCTCTCGGCGCGCGAGCGCGAGTTCTTGAAACGCATGAGTTCACGCCGCAGCGGCGGACTGTGACCTGCGGTCGCTGCGGGCTACCATCGCCTTCTCCGCGGCCGAACGGCCCCGTTCCACCGACCCGGCAGGGCCGGGCCTCCACGCGCGCTGTGCGGATCTCCGCGCCCGGCGACGCTCCGCGTGCGAGTCGTCGCGCGCCTCTCTCACCACCACGCCCATGATCGCTCTCTCGATCGCTGTGTGCGCCGCTTCCCTCGGCGCCGTGCCGGCCTCGCCGCTGTTCCACGCGCCGACCTCGGCGGTCCAGGCGCCCGATCGCTACGCCGACTTCCAGAAGAAGTTCAAGGCGGCCCAGACGGTGGGCGCGAGCGAGGAGATGCAGAAGCTCGTGCGCGCGTACCAGGACGAGGCCATCCGCCACGTCGGGGAACTCGCCACGGTGATGGCGGTGCGCAACAGCGATGAGCTCGAGGCGGAGTTCCAGGCGCTGGCCAAGACGTGGAAGGACGTGTTCAAGTCCGACTTCGTCAACAAGTGCTACCGCTACTACTCCGAGCTGGCCTTCGACCGCAATCGCGCGGAGGAGCGCCGCAAGCTCGAGAAGCGCTACTACGAGCAGCTCAAGAGCTACCAGCAGAACCTGGCCGGCGCGAAGGACGGTCCGACCTTCGAGATGATCGGCACGGAGTTCGGCGTGATGTCCACGCGCTTCGTGGAACTGGGCGACCTGTACTACGGCGCGCAATCGGCGGCCGGCGCGGCGGTGTGCTTCGACGAGAACAACCGCGGCAAGCAGGCCGACCTGCGCAAGGCCTGCGAGTGGTGGGGCAAGGCCTGCGAGAACTTCGAGAAGCTCGAGCTCAACCACGGCTACTACCAGAGCTGCAAGCAGCGCTTCGACGGGCTGGTGCTCCTGGGCTTCGGCGCCACGCCGCCGGCCGATCCCAATGCTCCCGCGACTCCGACGGGGCCGACGCCGACCGCGGCGGCGGCGATCGTCGCCACCGCGAGCTTCGAGGCGATGAAGAGCATCGACGACGTCTACCGGCCGGTGTACTTCGCCGACGAGCTGTACGTGCTGTGGCCGATCATCAGCCTGGCGGGCAAGGGCTCGAGCGGGAACTTCCAGTCGCTGGGCGACAAGGGACCCTCGGTCGTGCGCAGCGAGAGCTCGAAGCTCGCCGTCGACGTCAATCGCGACGGAACGCCGGAGAAGTCGCTGGCCATGACCGGCAACTTCACCACGGTCGACCTCGAGCTCGGCGACGGCGAGGACAAGCGCCGCTGGGCCTTCATGTTCAAGACCGGCATCCAGGACGACCGCTTCCAGGGCTTGCAGACGAACCTGCAGCCCGACGATCTGCAGTGCCGCATGTACGTCGTGAACGCGGGCAGCATGCTCGCCACCGTGAACGGCGTCGTGCTGCGCATCCTCGACGACAACATGGACGGCGTGTACGGCAGCGCTCCGCTGACCTACTCGTACCAGGGCTTGTCGGACGGCCTGTACCAGCCCGACTACGACACGGTGGTCGTCGGCGCGTCGAAGCGCGCGCGCCCGTGGAGCAAGTACATGGAAGTGGGCGGGAGCTGGTACGAGTTCCAGACCCGCAAGAGCGGCGGCGAGGTCGAGGCCAAGCCGGTCGCGCTGGAGACCGGCACGGTCAAGCTCGACTTCAAGGGACCGGCGCAGCCGAGCTTCCTGATCCTCAAGGGGACGGGCGCGCTCGACGGGTGCTACTTCGACGTGGTGAGCGAGACCAAGAAGCCGGTCGCGGTGCCGGTCGGCAGCTACGAGCTGTTCATCGGCGAGCTGCGCCAGGGCAAGAAGGCGCAGACGGCCAAGTGCCTGATCCTCCCCGGCTCCGACACGCGGCGCTGGAACGTCGAGAAGGGCGCCGAGGCCGCCATCACCCTGGGCGCTCCGTTCACCTTCGACTTCCAGGTCGAGGCCGGCGAAGAGTCGGTGACGGTGAAGGGCAAGAGCGTGGCGGTGTTCGGCAGCGGCAAGGAGCGCTACGAGCGCTTCTGGAACTGCGTGCCGCGCCCCGACGTGAGCTGGCGCAAGACCGGCGCGAAGAAGGGCGGCAAGCCCGAGCAGATGGACATCGTGATGGACCTGCTCGAGCGCACCGAGGACGGCAAGTACCGCTTCTCGGAGACCGACACCTGGCGTCCGATCGACACGGCGTTCGAGATCAAGAAGGGCGACACCGTCGAGGTGCAGCTCACCGAGAAGAAGCACAAGCTGCTGGGCGAGATCACCAGCGCCTTCAAGTGAGCCGCGGCGGACTGGGCCGCTGACGCCGGCGTCGCCGCGCGTCACAATCTCGCGCCCAAATTCAGCCCCTCAGGAGACCTTAGTGCTCGACCTCAAGCTCATTCGTACCCAACCCGATCTGGTGCGCGCCGGCGCGCGCAAGAAGCGCATCGAGGTCGACCTCGACGGGCTGCTGCGGGTGGACGCCGACGCGCGCGCGACCCAGACCGAGGTGGACGCGCTGCGCGCGCGGCAGAACGCGCTCTCCAAGGAAGTGGGCAAGGCGCCGGCGGACCAGCGCGCGGCGCTGATCGCGGAGGTGAACTCCTTCAAGGCCCAGCTCGCGTCGGGCGAGGAGCGCCTGCGCGCGCTGCAGGCGGAGCTCAACGCGCGCCTCCTGCGCGTGCCCAACGTGCCGGCCGACGAAGTGCCCGAGGGCAAGGACGACAGCGAGAACGTCGAGGTGCGGCGAGTCGGCGAGCCGCGGCGCTTCGAGTTCGAAGCCAAGGATCACGTGGCGCTGGCCGAAGCGCAGGGCTGGCTCGAGATCGAGCGCGCGGCGCGCCTGGCGGGTTCGCGCAACTACGTGCTCAAGGGCGAGCTGTCGATGCTCGAGACCGCGGTCATGCGCTACGCGCTGGACCTGATGGTCGAGCGCGGCTTCACGCCGCTGTCGGTGCCCACGCTGGTGCGCAGCGAAGTGATGGTCGGAACCGGCTACTTCCCCGGCGGCGAGGATCAGGCCTACCGCTGCGACGAGCGCGACGACCTGTGCCTCGTCGGGACCGCTGAAGTGCCGGTCACCGCGCTCCACCAGGACGAGATCCTGGAGTTGTCCGCGCTCCCGATCCGCTACGTGGCGCTGTCGAGCTGCTACCGCCGCGAGGCCGGCGCCGCGGGGCGAGACACGCGCGGGCTCTACCGCGTGCACCAGTTCCAGAAGGTCGAGCAGGTGATCCTCGACGTCGCCGACGACGCGCGTTCGATCGAGCACCACCGTGCGATCGTCGACAACGCCGAGCACCTGCTGCAGTCGCTCGAGCTGCCGTACCGAGTCGTGAACGTCTGCGGCGGCGACCTGGGCGCGCCGCAGGTGCAGAAGTTCGACATCGAGACCTGGATGCCCTCGCGCGGCGGCTACGGCGAGACGCATTCGGCCTCGCGCTTCGGCGAGTACCAGGCGCGCCGACTGAACCTGCGCTACCGCGACAGCGAGGGCAAGGTGCGTTTCTGCCACACGCTCAACAACACGGTCGCAGCGAGCGCGCGAATGTTGATCGCGCTCCTCGAGAACCATCAGCAGGCGGATGGAACGGTGCGCGTGCCGCCGCCGTTGCAGCCTTACTTGCGCGGTCGCGCGGTGCTCGGGCGGCCGAGGTAGACCTCGGCGGAGGCCCGCTCACGGCGCAGGGACGCC
>CALKYE010000112.1 GCA_938003765.1 uncultured Planctomycetia bacterium | reverse complement strand
CTTTCGCGGCGCGCGTTGCGTGATCGCGAGAGTCCGTCGACTCGGCCTACGGGCAGATGGTGAAGGCCAGGGCGTCGGCGAGGGTGCGGCCGCGCGAGGCGCTGGGATCGCGGTAGACGAACTGCGCCCAGACCCGGACGCCCGCGGTGAACGGCGCGCCGAGCGAGCCCGGGTTGGCCGCTGCGAACGCGCTCCAATCGATGCTGGCCGAGCCGTCACAGCTCCCCGCGCTGCCGCCGGTGTTCTGGACCGGCATGCGCTGGAGCGGCGGACGAACGCACAGAAGGCTGGTCGAGGTCGGGCTCCACGGCGTGCTGAGCGCCCCGCTCACTCCGTAGAAGAACTGACCCGAGCGCGCGCCATCGACTCCGCTGACCGAGAGCGTGAAGCCGCTGCTCGCGCCGACGAGCGCCGTTCCGCTGCTCGAGATCTGCGCCACGCACCCGGCGCTGCTCGTGCCGGCGGTGCAGTAGCTCTCGCCTTGGCAGACGCACGGATCGGAGTAGCGCGCGATGCCATCGCTGCCCACGACGTTCATGAAGGTGAACCCACCGCCGCAGTACAGCGCAGGCAGTCCGCCGAGTCCGTCGGCGAAGGTCGCGAGCGCGCGAACCTCCTGCAACGCGAGCGTCGTCCCGATGCTCGACCAAGTCACGCCGTCGAAGACATCGACGCTGTCGCGATCGCCGGCGTAGAGCTTGCGGCCACGCCCGTCGTCGTGGCTGTGGAGGCTGAGCACGCGATGCGGGAGTCCCGCGCCGACGCTCGACCACGCAGCACCGTTCCAACGCGCAACGCGCGGCGCCGAAACGCCGTCGACGGTCTGGAAAGCGCCCGCGGCGTAGAGCTGCACGCCCTGCCCCGCGTCGTGCAGCGCCAGCGCAGACACGTAGTTGTCGAAGCCGAGCACGCCGACGTTGGACCAGCTCGAGCCGTTCCAGCGCGCGATGCGATCGGCGGGGGCGCCGCCGGCGAAGCGGAAGTTGCCGCCCAGGTAGAGCGCGGGGCCGCTGCCGTCGTCGTGGACGAGCAGCGCGTCGACCGTGCACGGATCGGCGGGGTTGCTGACGCCGCCGCCGACGGCGCTCCAACTCGCGCCGTTCCACTTGGCGATGTGGTTCACCGTCGCGCCGCCCGCGAGCGTGAACTCGCCGCCCGCGTACAGCGCTGCTCCGCTGCCGTCGTCGAAGCTCGCGAGCGAACGCACGATGCCGTTCATGCCCGCGCCGAGCGGTGACCACGCGGCGCCATCCCAGCTCGCGATGTGGCTCGCGCTCACGCCGCCGGCCAGCGTGAAGTCGCCGCCTGCGAACAGCTTGGGACCAGCGCCGTCGTCGAACACGAGCAGCGCGTACGCCTCCCCGTTCAAGCCGCCGCCGAGCGCGCTCCACGCCAGGCCATCGAAGCGCGCGATGTTCTGCACCGCCGTCGCGCCCGCGCGCGTGAACTCGCCCGAGGCGTAGAGCGCTGCGCCTCCGTCGGGGCCGGCTTGCGTCGTCGCCAGCGCGCGCGCCGATCCGTCCAGGCCCAGATCCGCCGTACCGACAAGGCTGTAGGCGCCGATCCCGTCGCGCCGCGCGAAGTGCTCGAGTCCGTAGACCGACGGATCGAACGTGGCGCCGACGTACAGGCGCGGGCCCGAGCCGCTGTCGAAGCCCGCGAGCAGGTGCGCGGGCGAGCCCGGTTGCTGACTCGACGCAACCAAGCCCTCATTGCGCACGCTGACTCCGTCGTAGCTGAACAGGCCGCCAAACGCGCCGCCGCTCGTCGAGCCCAGGCCACCGATGTAGAGCCGCGAACCGCTGCCGTCGTCGAACACCTCGAGCTCGAAGGCGCCTTGCGAGCCCAGGTTCAGTTGGCCGGGCGCGACGGCGCTGAACGACGCGCCGTTCCAGCGCGTGAGTCCATCCGTCAGCGTGCCGTCGAGCAGCGCGAGGAAGCCGCCGACGTACAGCCCCGGTCCGTTGCCGTCGTTGAAGACCTCGAGAGTGTTCACGGAGCTGAAGCTGTCCGTCCCCAGGCCGACCGGTTGCCACTGGCTCCCGTTCCAACGGCCGAGGCCGACCGTGCCCGCGAGTAGGCCGGCCGCGTAGAAGCCGCCGCCGACGTACAAGTCGCCGCCGTAGCTCGCGAGCGCATAGGCCTCTCCGGCGCCCATCGGACCACTCAGTCCCAGTCCCAGCGGCGTCCAATTCCCGCCGTCCCACTTGGCGACCGAGTTCACGCTCGCTCCGCCAACTGTGCTGAAGCGTCCGGCTGCGAAGAGTGCGGGCCCACTGCCGTCGTCGTGGACATGCAGCGCATAGATCGTGGGCGGCACGCTCGTTCCCGATAGCGTGAACGCGCTGCCGCCGACTGCGCTCCAACCCGCGCCGTTCCAGCGCGCGAGCGTTGCGATCGACTGTCCTCCGGCGCTCGTGAAGTTCCCGCCGACGTAGAGCGCGGGCCCGCTGCCATCGTCGAACGTCGCGAGCGCGTGGACGGTGTCGAGGCTGCCGGTCGACAGGCCGCCGCCGACCTCGCTGAACGAGCTGCCGTTCCACTTGGCAATCCGCCGAGCGCGGGCGCCGCCGATCTGGTCGAACGCGCCGCCGACGAACAGCGCCGGACCGCCGCCGTCGTCGAAGACGATCGCGGCTTCGACGCTTCCGTTGGCGCCGGGCGTCGCGAAGCCGGGAGACCATTCCGCGCACTGAGCGCTGGAGACCGCCGGGAGGAAGTGAAGTGCAAACGCGGCTGCCGCCGCGCTGCACACGAGGTGCATGCGAGTTGTTGTGTGCATGTGGAGTGCGCCGAGCTTCCGCCGAGCTTCCGCCGAGCCCGACCCTCTGAGTACCCGCCGTTTCGGGCGGGTAACGCCACTCCTGAAACGCCGCTCGAGCGGCGCGCGTCCGCCTCAGGCCAATCGGCTGCGGAGAAAGGCCGAGACGTCCTCGAGCTCCTCCATGCACACCTCGTGCATCATCGGGTAGGTCTTGAAGTCGACCTTCCAGCCGCACGCTTCGAGCTTGCGCACCGAACTCTCGCCGCGGTCGTAGGTGACCATCGGGTCGTGGCTGCCGTGCACCCACAGGATCGGGATGTCGCGATTGACCGCGCTGGCCTCGCGCTCGAGCGCGTCGCCGTGAACGAGATAGCACGAGAGCGCGACGATGCCGGCGAGGCGCTCGGGGTGACGCAGCGCGACGTGCAGCGCCATCGCGCCGCCCTGACTGAAACCGGCGAGCACGATGCGCTCCGCTGCGATGCCGCGCCGCTTCTCGTCTTCGATCAGGCGCTCGATGCTGCGCTGAGTGCGCGCGATGCCCGCCGGATCGTGGCGCGTGTTCGGATCGAGGTCGCGGATGTCGTACCAGGCCGGCATGACCATGCCGCCGTTGATCGACACCGGGATGCGCGGCGCGTTGGGGAACACGAAGCGCACGCCCAGTTCGCGCGGCAGGTGGAGGTGCGGCACGATCGGCTCGAAGTCGTGACCGTCGGCGCCCAGGCCGTGCATCCAGATCACGCTCGAGCGGTGGGGGCCTTGGGGCTCGACGACGACGCAGTCCAGAGTCTCGCTCATCGCGCGGAGGGTAACGTCTGAGACGTGCCCGAGCTGCCCGACATCACGGCCTACCTGGAGGCGCTCGAGGAGCGCGTGCTCGGCGCGAAGCTCGAACGCCTGCGCATCGCGAGTCCGTTCCTGCTGCGCTCGGTCGATCCGCCGCCGCGCGAGCTCGAAGGCGGAGTCGTGCGCGGCCTGCGCCGGCTCGGCAAACGCATCGCGATCGAGCTCGACGGCGAGCGCTTCCTCGTGCTGCACCTGATGATCGCCGGCCGCTTGCGCTGGAAGCCCGCAGGCGCCGCGCTGCCGGGCAAGCTCGGACTCGCGGCCTTCGACTTCACGAGCGGCACGCTGATCCTCACCGAGGCCGGGACCAAGCGCCGCGCGTCGCTGCACCTCGTGCGCGGTCGCGACAAGCTCGCCGAGCACGACCCCGGCGGCCTCGATGTGTTCAGCGCCTCGCGCGACGAGTTCGAGCGCGCGCTCACGGCTGAGAACCACACGCTCAAACGCGCTCTGACCGACCCACGCGCCTTCAGCGGCATCGGCAACGCCTATTCGGACGAGATCCTGCACGCCGCGCGCCTCTCGCCGCTCACTTGGACGCAGCGTCTCGCTCCCGACGAGATTGCGCGTCTGTACGACGCCACGCGCGCGACGCTCTCGCTGTGGATCGAGCGCCTCCGCGCCGAGCGCGCCGGCGGCTTTCCCGAGCACGTCACCGCCTTCCGGCCCGACATGGCGGTCCACGGCCGCTTCAAACTGCCCTGCCCCGTCTGCGACGCGCCCGTCCAGCGCATCGTGCACGCCGAGCACGAGATGAACTACTGCGCGCGCTGCCAGACCGGCGGCAAGCTGCTCGCCGACCGCGCGCTCTCGCGCCTGCTCAAAGGCGACTGGCCGAAGACGATCGACGAGTGGGAACGGGCGAGGCCGCGC
>CALKYE010000111.1 GCA_938003765.1 uncultured Planctomycetia bacterium | reverse complement strand
GGCGGCGCGCTTGGGCGCGGAAGTGCGCCGAATGACTTCTTCAACGGGCTCCTAGCCGGCGCCCTTGCGGCGTTTGACGGCCTCGCGCAGCACGAACTCGATGTGCGCGTTGAGCGAGCGCAGGTCCTGCGCCGCCCAGGCGCGCAACTCGTCCATCAGCTCGGGCGGCAAGCGCAAGAGGAAGCCCTTGCGCTCGCGCACCGCGCCTTCGCGCGAGCGTTGCTCGTCGCGCGGTTCCATCGCTAGTTGTAGAGCGAGCCCGTGTTGACCACCGGCTGGGCGTTGGCCTGACCGCACAGCACCACCAGCAGATTGCCGGTCAAGGTGGCGCGCCGTTCGTCGTCGAGCACCACGGTGTGCTTCTCGGACAGCTTCTCGAGCGCCATCTCGACCATGCCGACGGCGCCTTCGACGATCAGCTTGCGCGCCGCGATGATCGCGCCGGCTTGCTGGCGCTGGAGCATCGCCGCGGCGATCTCTTGCGCGTACGCGAGGTGCGAGAGACGGGCCTCGAGCACTTCGATGCCGGCGATCTCGAGACGGCTCTGCAACTCGTGCTGCAGTTCGTCCGCGACCGTGTCGGCGCTTCCGCGCAGCGTGGTGGCGACTCCGTCGGCCTGTCCGTCGTCGTACGGGTGGCGACTGGCGACCAGACGCACCGCCGACTCGGACTGGATGTCGACGAAGTTCTCGAACGCTTCGACGTCGAACAGCGCCTGCGCGGTGTCGCGCACCTGCCACACGACCACGGCGCCGATCTCGATCGGATTGCCGAGCAGGTCGTTCACCTTCAGCGTCTTGCCGTTGAGGTTGTGCGCGCGCAGCGAGATCTTCTTCTTGCTGGTGAACGGGTTGGTCCACCAGAAACCGGGCTGGCGCACCGTGCCGCGGTACTTGCCGAACAGGACCAGCGCGCGGCCGAGGTTGGGCTCGACGATGAAGAAGCCGCACATCTGGATGAAGAACGAAGCGACCAGGACCAGCGCCGGGAGCGCCATGACCGGGCGGTCTTGGCGCGCGCCGATCACGATCGACGTGATCGCGCCGGCGAGCAGCGCGAAGGTCACCAGGAGCATCAGGTAGCCCGAGTGGGCCGAGAAGGCGACTTCCTTGGAAGCGTTGCGAGTTTGCATGGAGGTGAGGCTCCCGGGGGGAGCGTGCGTGCGTGGGCGAGCTAGATAGCTCTGTGATATCACAACGATACACAGAGCGGCGAGCCGCGTTACCTCGACCGGCGAGCAAAGCGCTCTAAGAGCCGATTTGGCGCTGGTTTGCGGCGTCCGCGCTCAACGCCGGGCCGCGGCCCAGCCGCGCTCGATCACGAACTCCGCCAGGCGCTCCGCCACCCAGGCATGGCCAGCGGCGTTCAGGTGCGGATCGCGCCGGAAGTACAGCTCCGCGGGCGCCTCGACCGCCTGCGCGCCCAGGTCGAGCAGCGCGACGTCCTCGCTCGCGAGGCGCTCGCCCAGCACATCGAAGCGCTTCCACGCTCCGCGCTGCGGCAGGTGAACCGCCGCGAACTCGACGCCGTGCGCGCGACAGGCCTCACGCATCTCGACCAGCAGGCGCACGTTGAGGTCGAGGCGCTCGCCCACGCCCCAGCGCAGTTCCACGCGACGCTCGACGCGCCGCGCGAGCTCGGCCAGGGCGAGGTTCTGCGACAGCCAGCGCCACGCCACGTTCGGCGAGTTCTCGGCCGTGCGCTCAACCAGCTCATCGCCGTCGAGCGCGAACGTCGGCTTGCGCATCCAGCCGTTGCGATAGCGGTACGACGTGGTGCTGCGCGTGAAGTCGTCGAGCACGAACACCGCGATCACGAGCGTCGGCTGGCGCGCGAGGCCCACCTCGCGCAGCGCGCAGAGCATCTGATCGACGCCGTAGCCGGCCATGCCGAGGTTGTGGACCTCGACGCCGTCGAGTTCGCTGGCCACGCGTTCGACGAACGTGTCCGTCGAACCGACGCCGACGCCGAAGGTGAACGAGTCCCCCACGAACACGATGCGCTGCGTCGCGCCGTCGCGTTTGGGTGTGGCGCGGAAGCCGTCCGCGTCGCACTCGTACTCGAGCTCGAAGTCCGGCCCCTTGTCGCTCACGCGAGCGAACGGTTCGAAACGCCAGCCCAGCGCGGGGTCGATGCGCGTGGAGCCGCGGACCTGCGCGTCGTGTTCGACGTCGCCCGGGTAGAGCGGGGGCTCGACCGGAAACGGCTCGAGCAAGCGCAAGCCCGCTTCGAGGAGCCCGCAGGTCGCGAGCAGAACGAGCAGCAGCGTGCTCGCGCGCCGCAGTCGCGACGCCTTGGCCGCGGTGCTCACAGCCCCGAAGGCGCGCCGCCGATCATGGACAGAGCGTCGCTTCCAGTCCGTCGGACAGGCTCACCCCGGTGCCGTCGGGGTTCGCCGGGTCGCGCGAGAACCACTGCGAATACAGCGTGGTTCCCGGCGCGAGCGAGAACTGCGCCGCGTAGCCGTGCGTGAAGGCGAACTGGTACTGCCCGGTGCACGTCGACGGCGGCGGCTCGCCCAACGAGCTCTGCTGCGGAGTGCGGATGGCGAGCCCCACGCAACGCACTCCGCCAGCGAACGGCACGGAGAGCGGCTGGAAGCTCCAGAACAGGAAGCCCGCCTTGTTCTCGACGAGGTTCGAGCCGTGGATCACGAAGTTGTCGGGGCCCGACAGGCTGGTGGAGCCGGTCGAGCTGATCGAGGGCGCGCAACCCTGCGAGTTGAGTTTGGCCGTGCAGTAGCTCTTCGGCGCGGCGCAGTACGCGGAGTCGAACACGAGCGCTCCGATGTCGGCCGCGCTGTTGTCGGGATCGAGCGGGCTCGCGGGGTCCGCCGCGCTGATGCACGGTGAGCCGCTCTTCAAGTGCACGTCGCGCGCGACCGGCGCGAAGAACTGCGGGTCGGCCGCGACGTTGCCCACGCCGGGCCAGCCGCTTTGAACGGCGCAGTAGCGCACGTCGAGCAGGCCGCTGAGCTCCACGATCTGATCGGGGTGATTGCCCCACAGCACCGAGTTCGAGAGCAACGCCGCGCCGCTCTCGTCGAACAGCGCGCCGCCGCCGACCAACGCCGTGTTGGCGAACAGCGTGCAGAAGTCGAGCGTGCTCTCCGCTGCGCCGCCGCCTTCGTTCGCGAGGTTGTCGAGCACGATGCAACGCAGCAGCGTCGAGTCCGCCGCCGCGCCGCCGCGTCCGGTCGCCGCGCTCATCCCCACGCGCGCCTCGTTGCCCGTCAGCTCGCACTGCGTGAGCGCCGACTCCGCCGCGCCGCCGCCGTTGCCGTTGCGCGCGAGGTTGCCGCGCAAGACGCAGTCGACCAGCGTGCTGTCCCACGCGCCGGCGCCGTCGCCGCGCAGGAAGTCGAAGCCGCCGACGCCGCCGCCGACGAGGTTGTTCTCGAGCAAGCAGTTGTTCAGCGTGCTGCGCGACACTCCGCCGCCGCGCGCCACCACCGTCGAGGTGGCGAAGTTGTCGAGCACGTTGCCGCGCACCTCGCAGTCGACGAGCGTGCAGTCGAGCGCGCCGCCGCCTTCGTAGTTGGCGAGGTTGTCCTCGATCGCGCAGTCGACCAGCAGCGCCGGCCCGATCACGCCGCCGCCTTCGAACAGGTCACCCTGGTTGTTGGCCGCGATGTTGCGCTTGACCGAGCACTCCTCGAGCACCAGCGCGCACCCGAGCGCGTTCGCGCCGCCGCCGCGCCAGGCGACGTTGTCGTCGATCGCGCAGCGCCGGTAAGTCCCCGAACCCGCCACGCCGCCGCCGACCTGCGTGTGCTGGTTGAAGGTGATGTCGCTGTCCTCGATGGTCGGAGTCGAGACGCACGCGGCCCAGATTCCGGCGCCAGCCGTGGTCTGCGGTGAAGGCGCGCCGTTGAACTGGATCGAACTCTCGAGGATCTGCGGCGAGCCGCCGTCGATCGCGATGCCGCCGCCGGACTGCGCGACACAGTTGCGGACCACCACGCGGCGCAGCACGGGCGAACCGCCCTGGATCCACACGCCGCCACCGCGGTCGTTGCCGGGGATCAGCGCCCAGCCGTTCTCGATGGTCAGGTCGCGCAGCTCGCCGCTCGCGCCCGCGGAGAAGTTGACGACGCGATCGAGCCCGCCGCCGTCGAGAAAGGTCTGCCCCGCGCCTTCGCCGGCGATCTCGAGGCTCTTGCCGAGCAGGTCGAGGTGCTCCGCGTAAACCCCGGCCGCCACGAGCAGCGTGTCGCCCGAAACGGTGCTCGCCTGCGCGATCGCGTACTGCAGGCTGGTGTAGGGGTCGAGCGGCGTTCCCGTGCCCGGCGGCGTCCCGGCTGCGTCGACGTGCCACGTCGTCTGCGCAACGGCGGCTTGGGCCGCTAGCGCGATCAGGGTCGAGACGAGTCCGCTTCGGAACATGGCAGCAAGGCTGCGTCGGAGCGCCCAGCCGGCGTCCCGAGGGCTCGGGGGCGCTGCGAGTCGGCCGGGCGACCGCGCTGCAGCTAACCATACCGCCAT
>CALKYE010000110.1 GCA_938003765.1 uncultured Planctomycetia bacterium | reverse complement strand
CCCGAGCGCGTGAGCTCGTCGAACGACGCCGCGGCCTCCGCGACGAGGATCGTCATCAGCTCGCGACTGGGCGTCTTCGGCAGCTCAACCGCGACGAGCTCGACGCCCAGCGCGCGCAGCGGATCGAGCGCCTCGGCTCGATGCGCTTCGTTGCGCCAACCACTCTCGAGGTAGCCGACGCGCCAGCCCTTCACGCTCTGCGCGCCCGGATCGACGTACGGCGCCGCGATCGTCTCCTCGTCGAGCGGATCGACGCCCGCGATCGTCGCCAGCACGATCGACGCATCCCCCATCGAACGCGCCATCGGGCCGAGCTTGTCCATCGACCACGACAGCGCCATCGCGCCGTGACGGCTGACGAGGCCGTAGGTCGGCCGGATCGACGACACACCGCAGCGCGCGGACGGACTCATCAGCGACCCGCAGGTCTCCGAGCCGATCGCGAACGCGACGCAGCCGGCCGCCGTCGCGCTGGCGGGACCGGCCGACGAGCCGCTCGAGCCCTGGTCGAGCTTCCAGGGGTTCTTCGTCGTCCCGCCGAACCACTCGTCGTCCATCGCGAGCTCGCCGAGCGTGAGCTTCGCGATGAGGATCGCGCCCGCCTCGTCGAGCTTGCGCACGACCGTCGCGTCGAGGTCGATCACCTGCTCCTGGTACGGAACCGAACCCCACGTCGTCCGCACACCGCGCGTCGCGAGCAGGTCCTTCGCGCCCCACGGCAACCCGTGCAGCATCCCGCGCCACTTGCCTTCGCTCAGCTCGGCATCGAGCTGCGCCGCCTGCGCGCGCGCACGCTCCTCGCACAGCGTGATCACGCACAAGAGCTTCGGGTCGAGTCGCTTCAGGCGCGCGAGGTGCATCTCGACGAGTTCGCTGCACGACACCTTGCGCGAGCGGATCAGGCCCGCGAGCGTCGGGATGTCGGCGTAGCACAGGTCTTCGAGGTTCGCGGGCCGCGCGACTTCGGGCAGCTCGCGCGCGACGGGCTTCAACGCAGGCTTCGCGGTCCCACGCGCCGCAGCTTCGACGAAGCGCGCGAAGCCGAGCACCGGCGCGACCGAATTGTCGAGGCGATGCGCGAACAGCGTCTCGTAGCCGACGACGTCCTCGTTCACGCCGCGCAGCAACAGATCGAGCTCGCCGTCGCTGAAGTCGAGCCCCGCGACCTTGCCCGCCGCGTGGATCTGTTGCTTGGAGACCTTCGGCGGGTTCGCCGTCGACCCATCCTGGAGCGCGAGCGTCAACGCGAGTGCGAACGAGAGCATCAAGTTCCTCCTGTCGCCGCACTCTACTGGCGCCGAGTCAGCTCGCGCCCCCGATGCCGAGCCGCACGAACGCGCCCGACACGGTGTAGCGCGTGGCGGCGCTTCCATTCGGCCTCGGCGCTGGCGCAGCGCCGCCGTGGAGCGACGCAGCGCACCGTTGGTCGAGGTGCGTCGCACGGTGCTCAGCCGGCGGGTGAGCGTCGTCTGGCCGGGAGCGCGGCCGCGATGGACGCGCAATCAGCCGGTGAACACTGGCGTTCTCCGCGAGCATCGCATCGCACTCCCACCGCGCCGCTGTTCCACGCGACTGGACCCGGGCGCCCGTTCGGATAGAACTCCCCCATGGCCGCGCCCGCACGCCGCACCGCCTCGACCCGCCGCTCGATGTGCCCGCTCTCGACGGGCCTCGAGCTCGTCGGCGACCGCTGGACCCTGCTCGTCGTGCGCGACTTGCTGTTCCTGAACAAGCGCAGCTTCGGCGAGTTGCTGAACTCACCCGAGCGCATCGCGAGCAACATCCTCACCGACCGGCTCAAGCGCCTAGTAGCCGCCGGAGTCGTCGAGCGCACGCCGCATGCGGAGGACGCACGACGCGGCGCGTACCAGCTCACGCCCAAGGGGCGCGCGCTCGAGCCCGTGCTGCAGGAGTTGATCCTGTGGGGCGTCACGCACTGCGGGGAGACCTGGACGCCGCCGCCGGCCGCGCTCCCCAAGCGCGCGCGAGCGAAGGCCTCGCGGGCGAAGCGCTAGCCAACGCCCCCTCAGTGATGGCGCCAGGTCGCCGTCGCGCGCCGCGGCTCACCGCTTCCGCCGCGAGCAGCGCTGCGGGCGTTGAGACAGAATTTTCCCGAGTTCCCGTCGCCCGACACCACACACCTGCGCCTTCGACGTCATGAACCGCATCGCCCTCCCCGCCGCCCTGCTCTCGTTGTTGGCCGCGACCGCCACCGGCCAGTGGGCCAGCCAGCAGAGCGCCCGCATCGCGCCCTCCCCCAACGACCTCGCGGTCGGCGACGAGTTCGGGCGCGCGATCGACATCGAGGGCTCGACGCTGGTCGTCGGCGCCCACGGGTACGACCCGGTCGGCGGTGCGCCGAACGACGGCGCCGTGTGGATCTGGACGCTCGGTTCGGGCGGTTGGACGCAGGGCGCGCAGCTTCTGTCGACCACGCACTCTGGCGACCAGTTCGGGCACTCCGTGTCGTTGAGCGGCGACACACTCGCGATCGGCGCGCCGTTCGAGTCGTTCTCGTCGATGTCGAAGCCGGGCGCGGTCTACGTCTTCACGCGCAACGCCGGCGTGTGGTCGCTGGAAGCGCGCCTCGTCGCAGGGGACTTCGCCCCGGTCGATCGCTTCGGGTGGTCCGTCGCGCTCGAGGGCGACACGCTCGCGGTCGGCGCGCCGAACGACGACCACCCGGGCGGCCTCGACCACGGGTCGGCGTACGTCTTCACTCGAACGAGCGGCGTGTGGACGCAGCAGGCGAAGCTCCTCGCGAGCGACGGGGCCACCAGCGACCTGTTCGGTTCGTCGATCGCGCTCAGCGGAGACCGCGTCCTCGTCGGCGCGCCGCAGAAGGATGGTCCGGGCATCTCGAACCGCGGCTCGGCGTACCTGTTCGAACGCGCGGGCGCGACGTGGAGCGAAGTGGTCAAGTTCGAGCCGGCCGACGGCGCTGCGAGCGACAAGTTCGGAACCGCCGTCGCGCTCGACGCGGACACCGCGGCGATCGGCGCCCCTGGCAACGACGCCGCGGGCCTCGAAGCGGGCGCGGCCTACGTGTACTTCGGCGCGTCGGGTGCGTGGAGCCTTCAACAGAAGCTGACCGACAGCGGCGTCATCTTCGTCGACCTGTTCGGCTCTGCGCTCGCGCTGGAGGGCGACCGACTCGTCGTGGGCCTCCCCGGCAACAACGTGCCGAGCACCGGGGCGGGCGCAGCGCAGTTCTTCACGCGCGCGGGCTCAACCTGGGTCGGTCACTTCGACATGATCGGGAGCGAGACGAGCTTCATCGACCGCCTCGGCAGCGCCGTCGCGATCAGCGGCGACTTCGTCGCAGCGGGCGCCCCCGACGCCGAAGAGTTCGCCGGCAGCGAGCGTCAGGGCGAAGCCTACGTGTTCGAGATCACGGCGCCGCCGCTGATCGAGAGCTACTGCACGGCGAAGACCAACAGCCTGGGCTGCGCGCCTCAGATGGGCTGGACCGGAACGCCGAGCGTGTCGAACCCGTCGCCGTTCGAGGTGCTCTGCACGCAAGTCCTCAACTTCAAGCAGGGGCTCCTGTTCTACGGCTACGCGCCGAGCGCCGCGCCGTTCCAAGGCGGTCTGTTGTGCGTCGCGCCGCCGCTGCGCCGCACGCCGCTGCGGAACTCCCTCGGCTCTGCGACACCCACCAACGACTGCAGCGGACACTACGAGTTCGACATGAATGCGCACGTCCAGGCCGGGACCGACGCGAACCTCGTCGCCGGAGCGCACGTGTACTGTCAGTACTGGATGCGCGATCCGCAGTCGCCGAGCACGACCGGGCTCAGCGACGGCGTGCACTTCCAGCTCGAGCCCTGACGCGGGACTGCGGAGGCGCGAGAGACTCGCCCGACGATTCCAACGAGATTCGAGATTGCGGCCGCGAAAGTGCCGACAGCCCGTGGAGAGGCGTCCGTCACGTCGCGCACGCGCGGGGGGAGCTTCGGGGGACGGGTCACGAGCGGTGCGCGCTCGGTCTGGCGTCGTCGATCGCTCGCCGAGCGCGCGCGACCCGTCATCCGCCAGCGAGTCTCCTCCCATGTCCACTCTCTCGACCGCATCTCACGATCACCGTTCAGCGCGCCCGTCGTCCGACGCCGCCGCACCCACTGTCACCTCGCGCCTCAGCCGCTCCGCCAGCCTGCTGTACGGCGCATTCGCGTACGTCGCGTTCCTCGGGACCTTCACGTACGCGTTCCTGTTCGTCTCGGGCTTCGTCGCGCCGACGACCGTCGACGGCGGACGCGAGGCGCCGCTGATCGAAGCGCTGCTCGTCAACGGCGGCTTCCTGGCGCTGTTCGCCGTTCAGCACACGATCATGGCGCGCAAGGCGTTCAAGACCTGGTGGACGCGCTTCGTTCCGCCGCAGATCGAGCGCGCGACGTTCGTGCTCGCGACCTGCGCGATCATGCTGCCGATGTTCTGGCAGTGGCGCGCGATCCCCGGCGAGGTCTGGTCCGTGAGCGGGCCCGC